>NZ_CFHRBF010000016.1:0-234354 GCF_984380535.1 Thalassoroseus sp. | reverse complement strand
ATTTCCGGCTACAACACTTCTGGCTTTTGTTGCGGGAACGCCATCCCACGCGATTAAACCAAGTCGATTGCGCATTCGCTGAGTATTTGGGAGTCGATGTCAGCACGATCCAGTTAGACCGGACGAAGATTCGAAGATCTCTCGGTAGCGATTGGGATCGGAAGAGTCCACGTGGACCGCGGGATGATCACTCGGAGTAAATTGCTTCGTGAGGTGTTTTGGCAGGCGTCAGTAGCTACCCGCCGGCTTCAACCTTTTCCAAACGACCGCCCCACGCTCACAGGACGATTCGTGCGTTAAAGGGTAAGTTGGTCACCATTCGCAGATGGCTTGCGTCCGGGCGAATTTGTGTATCAGCCTTTCTCAGTCATCACGATTACCAATCTCATCTCCGCCGTTAGCCCTACCCAAATTCTGCGGTCGATCAATCTTCCCATTCGACTGATTCCCCGCTCAGGATGTCGCCAACCTCTGTGGGTGAGAATCTCCACGCCGTAAACTCACCGACCAATCGATGCATTCCTATGCCTGGGCATTCCTATCACAGATGCTTTCCTCGCCAGGATTCCGAAAGCATGTCCATTCACCTTCGATTCTGGGCTCGCGCAAGAACGGGTAAACAACGGCATGTCCATTGGAGCGACATGAATTGTTAATTGATCCCGTACGTCGCACACGACGCATCCACTGTCTGCTGGCTGATTTGCCAAGCCATGGTTGATGACTTCGTTGCGACACACTTCGGTAGGCGAATCTGCAGTCGATGCCATGAGCGAGCAACAGCCAGCTGACGGTCGGAGATATCTCACGATCAAGGAATTGAGCGAGCAATCCGGCTTCTCTGTGACGCAAATCCGCCGGTGGGTCGCCGCCGGAAAGATTGCGTATTTCCAACCGGGGGCAAAGGAGGCAAGTTGCGGTTTCCTCCGGATACGCTTGAACGCCGCAGCGCTGAAGAGCCATTCGACAACGACGCTGAAGAAGAAATCCTCTTACCGGGTCGCCGTCCCAAGTGGATGAGCGATTAGTATTTCATCAATCCCTGAACGAAAGGAGGTTCGATCATGCCACGAAAACCTGATCGAACGCCGATTTCCTGTGAGTTTTTTACTTGGCGAGTATTTCAACGGAATGGTGTGTGGTATGCCGATGGCCGCGGCGGTGAATACGACCTGGGAAAACATTCGCTAGGCACCCGTGATCGTGATGAAGCACTGAGCAATTTGCGACTACTAGACCGGAAGAAAGCGGGCGAACATCGGCTTGCGACGCCACAAGCCGAGCATGCGATTGGCCAAAACATTTCCACTCCGCAGGGGTGGAGATTATTTTTGGAGCACTGTAATCGACCGGAGGTGATGGGCGGTGTCAGTCAGAATACCTTTAAACGCTACCGAGCAGTGCGTGATAAACATTTAACTTACTGCGCAAAACACCGTATCGCGAATTGGAGCGAAGTCACCAAACAATGGACGGAAAAATATGGCCATTGGCTGGCTCGCAAACAGTATGCGGACAGGTCGATTTATCTCGAATTGATGTTGGTGAAATCCGTCCATCAATGGTTGATCGACGAAAAGCATATTCCGGAATCCTGCCGCTTCAAGTTGTCGATGCGTCGTCCGGAGGGAACCGACACCTACTGTTATTCTCAGAAGGAGGTTCGGACGATGGTCGAGCATTGTGAAGCCAATTCTGAATTAGCTTGGTTGAAACACGTGATTATCACATTGGCATGCACCGGGCTGCGGATTTCCGAGTTGGCGGCTTTGCGGCATTCGGATGTCGATCTCGAGTCGAATACGATTCAGTTGACCGACGAACGCAGTAGTCGTCGGCGGCAGCAAATGGGAACTGCCCGACGAACCAAAGGACGTCGTGGCCGGGCTTTGCCGATTCATCCGCAACTTCGAGAGATTTTGGAAGGACTGGAGACGCAGCCTGATGGGCGGCTCCTGCACGGTCCTCGCGGAGGAAAACTCAAGCCGGACACAGTACGGAGGATTCTAATTCGCGATGTTCTCGAACCGCTGAAAGAGACGTTTCCAACGCCCGAAGGTGAGATCGGCTTCGAGCACGGCCGGTTACATTCGTTCCGGTACTTTTTTGTTTCACAGTCGTTTCTCAGCGGGGCTTCAGAGGGTGAGATCATGAAATGGGTGGGCCACCGTGATTCAAAGATGGTGGCCCACTATCGCCATTTAAAGAACGAAGACAGCCAACGAAAAATGCAGCAAATCAATTTCTTAGGAGACCTATAACTCTCCTGGTGTTCAGGAGGAAGGATCGTAGGTTCTAACTTTTGACTTGGAGGTGTCTGCCGCAAAAGCAAAGGGTGAATCGCTTCATCTGTCTCACTTGAAGACTTCAATACTCCGATTTGTCCCGATGTTTGTCCCAATCAGTGGGACAAACAAAAACGTGCTCCGCAAGTTATTGCGATAAAGCAACTTACGAAGCACGCAGTTTTCAAAGCGGAGAGAGGGGGATTCGAACCCCCGGTCCGGGTTACCCCGGACACGGCATTTCCAGTGCCGCACAATCGGCCACTCTGTCATCTCTCCGGAGTGGTCACGCCCGACAAACCATATGGTTTCGGCGTGGTTGAGACGCGGTATTTTGGACGACTCACTGGCGGGCGTCAAGTGCGGAAGGTGAGGATTCTTGTGAATGGCACTTTCGCCACAAGGCTATCTTCAACCTGAGGGCATTGGCGAGCCCTATTCACAACGATAGTGACGGGAGCGATCGTTTCCGCGGGATCTCTCGCTTTTACCGTCGGTAACTTTCGATGGCTGAATCAATCTTGGAGACTAGATTTCGCAGCCGCACTGCAAAAGTACGTCTTGTGAATACGGGGACTCACTACCCTGTTGCAGGAAAAGGCGGTATGCTTGGGGGCATCTCCATATCTTGATATCAATTTCGTTGGCGTTCAGTCAAAAATCGTTGACACTGACTCTTCTGCGTTCAATTGGTGGCAATTCGATGCGTATTCTCGTCGCATGGCATGATTCAGCCGAAGCGGAACTGCTAAATCTCTATCTTAATCTCGATGAATCCAGTGCCTTAATTACATCGGATCTGGACGAATTCTGGGCGGAACTGGAGTCTGGTACCCCTTGGGACATCGTCTTGTTGCCGACCGACCGACCGAATGATGCAACTGCAATGTCTGTCTTCCAGCGGGTTCGCAAGACACGCCCGGACTTACCCGTCGTCGGAGCTTGTCATCTCGAAACCATGTTTCAGCTGGCGGGGTTTTTAGGTCAGGGACTGCGTGCGTACGTGGTTCGTGACAAAGCGGGAGACTTCATGTTTTTGTTGCAGGCGACTCTGCAAGGAGTTGTCGAGGCGGTGAAAGCCGAGCGAGAACGAATTATCTCTGCCAAATTACGGGAGGAGATCGAATCGGTTCGCAAGTTGCAAGAATCGATTATGCCCCGGGACCTCCGCAGTCCAGTCGGCTATCGCATTTGCGGGCGTTATGAATCTTCGCAGCTGCAAGTGATTGGTGGCACGCCGGTTGTCCTGGCAGGGGGCGATTATTACGACGTGTTCGAAGCCCCCAATGACGAGACAATTGTATTGCTGGGTGATGCCGCCGGGCACGGGATGAAGGCCTGTATCTCCATTATGGCGATGCATACGCTCATTCGCATGATTCTTGATCGACGCTATGAAGATACGGCGGCGTTTGTGGAGTCGGTCAATCGCCACCTGTGCGAACAGACGATGGTGGGCGAGAGCGAAGGCTTTATCACAATGTTGTTCGGGTTGCTCAAGTCGGAAACACATGAGTTTCAATGGACATCCGCCGGGCATCCGCTGCCGTTGTTGCACCGATTGGACGATAACTCAGTCGAACCGATGGGAACAATGGATGATGGTGGTATGCCATTGGGGATTGTCAGTGAGTGTGACTACGAATGGAAATCGGTCAAAATCCCGCCGCGAAGTCGTGTGATTCTTTACACCGACGGGCTTGAGGAAGCTTTCCCGGCCGAGAAACAGGATACGCATGGGCAATTCGGACAAGCGGGGATTATGCGGACCGTGCAGGAATGCCGGGACAAGCCACTCGATGAGACATTGGATGTGCTATTCAATGCATCCAACGCGTTTACCGAGGGGGCAGGGCGTCACGACGATACTTCCGTGCTACTCATCGAACGTGGAGACGTTTAACGGTTTGCGTAGCGGGCGAAGCGTTTCTTTCGACGGGCTAACCGTTTGCGTCGGCGTTTTTCGCGGAAGCTGACGGTCGGTTCGTTTGCCAACCGGTGCATCCATGCAAAGAAGACAACAATCGCCGAGATGTATACCACCCAAACCCAGACAAACGCATAAGTTACGCTCCCCGGCCAACGGGCTGACTCGGGCACACCCGGTCGGTATTGAATTGTAACTTGTCTGTCGGCCGGAGGAAACCAGCCTGGTGGGAAGTTAATCGTTTGCTGGATTCGTTGTCCGTTTTGATCCAGGTATTCTAGTCGCACTTCTTGAATCTGATGTCCTCTAACGGTGCTTCCAACAACGGTTGCATCGACACTTTCGTGCATTCGCAGAATGCGAGCAGTCGTCGTTTCTCCCGCAAACCAATACCGGATCTCATTCCAAGTCTGGTAGGTGCAGAACACGAAACCGATGACAAGCCAGAAAACTATCTTGAGGACTTCGATATCACTATCGTTGTGGTCTTCGTACATCGTTGTTCTCTGCGATGACAACTTGCGACGGAATCCAACCTTGCAACGGAGATATGTCGGTTCGGATCCCTAAAACTGGCTCCATTTCTCTGTTTTCTTCGGGGTAGCGGACCTTGCCTGGCGAAATGCGGTCCGTTACACTAGCTCGAACCGGAACCGTGCGGTGCGTGTCCGGCGTACGTCCATACATTCTTTTGGTTCGAATTCGCAGGCGGACGACCCGTCTTGCGGTTGGATTCCGCTATGAAAACAGACATCCATCCCGATTATCATCCGGTGGTGTTCCTCGACACCTCGACCGGCACGAAATTCATGACCCGTTCCACCATTCAATCTCAGGAAACGATTGAGTGGGAAGACGGCAAAGAATATCCGCTGGTCAAGGTCGAAGTGAGTTCCGCATCGCACCCGTTCTACACGGGACAGATGAAGCACGTCGACTCGGCCGGGCGGATCGAGAAGTTCACCAAGAAGTTCAACTGGCAAGGTCGACGTCGCAAGAAAAAAGGTGGCGACGAACAAGCCAGCGAAGGTTAGCAACAATCGAGATCGTTCACGCGCTCTCATCAGGTTCTCTCGGTTGCAAGCGGGAATTTGATGAGAGCGCGTGTTGCTGCGCGGAACTCGATAATTTCGATCTCACTGCGAACTTTCTCCGGTCTTAACCAGGATTGCCGTCATGTTTCCCAGCTTGGAAGCCAAACTTCGTCGGTTCGAGGAACTTGAGGAACAACTTCAAGATCCAGACGTGCTTGCCAACGTCGACAAGATGTTGGCCGTCCAGCGGGAGTATGGCGGGCTTCAGAAAGTCGCTCTCTCGATCCGTGCTTACAACGAGCGACAAGCCGACATCGAAGCCGCTCAGATGATGCTCGAAGAGGAGACCGACCCGGAGAGCAAAGAGTATGCCCAGGCCGAGTTGAACGAGCTATTGGCCGCCCACGAGAAACACGAAAAGGAACTCGAAGATATTGCAGCAGCCGGGGACGCGATGACCTATGGCAGTTGCATTATGGAAATTCGAGCCGGCACCGGCGGCGATGAAGCCGCCTTGTTCGCGGGCGACTTGTTCGAGATGTATAAACGATACATCGAAACGAAGGGTTGGAAGTGGGAGGCCATGGACGTCAGTGGTGGTGAAGTCGGGGGTTATAAGGAAATCGTGTTCTCGATCACCGGCGACGGAGCGTATCTGAACTTGCAGTTCGAAAGCGGTGGGCACCGCGTGCAACGGGTTCCCGAGACAGAAACCCAGGGGCGAATCCACACGTCGGCAGCGACCGTCGCCGTCATGCCGGAGCCATCTGAAGTCGAAGTCGACATTCGCGACGAAGACCTCGAAATTGAAACCATGCGAGCCGGTGGACCTGGCGGACAGAAGGTTAACAAAACGGAGTCCGCGGTGCGGATTACTCACGTCCCGACCGGCATTCAGGTGAAGTGTCAGGACGAGAAAAGCCAACACAAGAACCGGGCGACCGCCATGCGGATTCTGCGGGGCCGGATCATCGAACAACGCCAGCAGAAGATCGCCAACGATCGGGCAGAGCATCGTCGCACACTTGTCGGAAGCGGCGACCGCTCCGAACGCATCCGCACCTACAATTTCCCCCAAGGCCGCGTGACCGATCACCGTATCAACCTCACGTTGTATCGCCTCGATCAAATTCTCGCGGGAGACCTGAGCGAATTGATCGGCGGTTTGTTGGAGTTCGATCGGCAAGAACGACTCAACAATCCCAACCCGGAAAAGAATTGAGACCGCAGTACTCGGCTCGGGCGTTGACGGACTTCTCGCAACACGCCTATCGTACAAGAGTTGAATCACATCGCGAAAGGAGTCTCCGTGTCCGCCCCTGAAAACGCATCGGCAGCCTCGTCGGCCACCAAGCCTGACGAGTGGACCGTGCAACGCATTTTGGAATGGACAACCAGCCACCTCACGCAACATGGCAGCGAATCTCCCCGGTTAGACGCGGAGATCTTGCTTGCCCATGCTCGGGGATGTGCTCGCATCGAACTCTACACACGGTTTGCCGAAGTGCTAACCGATGACCAGCGGGCCACGATGCGGGAACTCGTCAAACGTCGAGCCAAGGCCGAACCGGTCGCCTACCTTGTTGGCCACAAGGAATTCTACAATCTGTCGTTTCGTGTCACCCCGGACGTCCTAATTCCGCGACCAGACACCGAAACTCTGGTTATGGAAACACTCTCGCATCTCGGTGAACAATCCGCGGCCACGATTCTCGAAATCGGTACCGGCTCAGGATGTATTCCGATCGCGATCGCCAAACGTCATGCGAGTGTGCAGATCACCACGATTGATGTCAGTGAAGCTGCATCGGAAGTCGCTCAGTCCAATGCCGAGACTCATGAGATCGCCGACCGCATCGAATTCTTGATTGGCGATTTGTTCGCTACTCTCGAAACAGATCGGACCTTCGATTTCATCGTTAGCAATCCGCCGTATATCAAAGAGGACGACATTGCCGAATTGGATCCCGACGTGCGTTTGCACGAACCGCATTTGGCACTCAACGGTGGTACGGATGGCTTAGACGTGATCCGTCGTTTGATTGACGAATCGCCACAATGGCTGAAACCGGGCGGTTGGCTGTTGTTCGAGATCGGCGAAGATCAAGGGGCAGTTTGTCGAGAACTATTAGGCACGCCTGGCACGTTCGAGAACATTCAAATCATCAAAGACCTCAGCAAACACGACCGTGTCGCGAAAGCACAGTTGGCGTAGCTTCCGGGAATCGGTAGGCTGGGACGGGTCCCAGCATTTTTGGATCATCGATATCGCGTAACATGCGGGGCGACGCTTCGCTAACCCAGCCCAGACAAGAAGTGCTCCATGAAGGCCATTCAGCTTCAAGAACCGAAGAACTTTGCCCACATCGACATCGCCGAGCCGAATTCACCAGGGCCGGGACAGGCATTAGTTCGTACCCATCGCATGGGGATTTGCGGCACCGACTACAGTGGCTATCTCGGTAAGATGCCGTTCTTTAGTTATCCGAGAATTCCCGGTCACGAACTCGGCGTGGAGGTTCTCGAGGTCGGTGATGATGTCACTAACATCAAGCCCGGCGACCGGTGCAGCGTTGAACCGTATATGAATTGCGGCGAATGTTACGCATGTCGCAAAGGGAATGGAAATTGTTGCGAGAAACTCAACGTCATCGGCGTGATGGTTGACGGTGGTCTCTGCGAACGATTTCTCATTCGTGCGGACAAACTCCACCCTTCCACAGAACTGACATACGAACAACTCGCACTCGTCGAAACGCTCGGGATTGGTTGTCACGCTTGTGATCGCGGTGCTCCGCAGGAAGGCGATCATGTACTGATCATCGGAGCCGGTCCAATCGGGTTGGCCACGCTTGAATTCACCCGCCTGACTGGCGCGACGATTACCGTGATGGACATGGTCGAATCGCGATTGCAGTTCTGTCGCGACACCTACGGTGTGCCGCATACGATTCAATTCAAAGGTGATGGCTCGGAAGTCGAGCAGATTCAACAAATCACGAACGGCGACAAATACGCCATCGTCACCGATGCCACCGGGCACAATGGGTCCATGTCGAACGCCCTCAACTATGTGGCTCACACCGGCTCGCTTGTTTATGTGGGCATTACGACGGCCGAGGTCTCTTTCCCGCACCCGAAACTGCACAAACCGGAGATGTCGATCAAAGGCTCTCGCAACGCATTGCCCAGCGACTTCGGCCGCATTATCAGTTTGATCGAAGACGGGACCATCGACACCGCCCCGTGGATTACGCATCGCACGTCCTTCGATGACGTCATCGGCGAATTCGAATCGTTTACACGTCCGGAGTCCGGCGTGATCAAAGCCGTGATCGAACTCACCTAAGACACGCCCAATGAACCAACAATTCATTGGAGTTCAACGGACAGACGTTCTAAAATGAGAGCGAGAACATTCCGGGCGTGAGTTGAGGGCGAACAACAATGTGGCCGCATCTTTTGCTGACCATCGACGAATTCGAACGCATGGTCGAACGGGGCGCATTCGATCATCTTGATCGCAAGGTGGAACTCATACGGGGAGAACTGCGGCAAATGAATCCCCCTGGCCCATTGCACGATGCATTGATTGTTTACCTGAATAATTGGTCCTTGAGGTCTGCATTACCGGCCGATATTCTTGTGACCGCCCGAACGGGTCTGGATTTGTCGCACCTCGAAAGTCGCCCGGAGCCGGATTTGATGTGGATCAACGCGGGGCGGTATCGCGATCGGCACCCGTCGGCGAGTGATGTGCGACTGGCAATTGAAGTAGCCTATAGCAGTTTGCAGGTCGACATGAACGAAAAGGCCGAGTTGTACGCCGAAGCGGGAATTGTCGAGTACTGGATTGTCGATGCCGTCTCTTCGTGCGTGCATGTCTTTCGTGAACCCGATGGGTCTGTGTTCAAGTATCGCGATATTGCCAACCGCGGGGACATGCTTTCTCCGTTGGCCTACGCGGACGCCAAACTCGACGTCGCCGATCTGTTCGGAGGCTGATCGTTTCCCGAAACAGGTTGGAATTCGATGTACGCGTCATACCGCTGCCGACTTTTTTACGCCTTCACCGTACTTTGCGTCGGTTGTATTGCTCGCACGGAATTGCTCGAGGCCGCACCGAACAGCCCTAACATCTTGTTGATCGTTGCCGACGATCTAGGCTTTAGCGACTTAGGCTGTTATGGCGGTGAAATTGCCACGCCAAATCTCGATGCGTTGGCTGCGGATGGTATACGACTGACGCAGTTCTACACGACCGGACGTTGCTGCCCGTCGCGGGCCTGTTTGTTGACCGGTTTCTATCCCCATCGTGTGGGTTTGGGGCACATGACCCAGGATATCGGCCAACCGGGTTACCGCGGCCGCGTCGCTGAAGATGTTTTGACAATCGCACAGCATCTGCAACAGTGTGGGTATCGCTCGTTTCTTTCCGGGAAATGGCATCTGGGTACAGACGATCCGACTCGACATGGTTTCGAAGAGTTCTACGGAACACTCGTCAGTGCCAAAACATTTTGGGACCCCGACCATTTCCTGCGATTGCCGAAAGGTCGAAAGATCACGCCCCAGCGTCGCAATTTCTATGGCACGGATGCACTCGGCGAGCAAGCTATCACGTTTCTGAACCAAGCTCGCGAGACCCCCGACCGGCCATGGTTCTTATACTTGGCATTCAACGCTCCGCATTTCCCATTGCACGCGCCGCCGGAAACAATTGCTAAATATGTGGACCGCTACACGTCTGGTTGGGACGTGCTGCGTGCCGAACGTCTTGGCCGCATGCAACAACTAGGAATCGTCCCGCCGGACACGCAACTTTCTCCGCGTTCCCGATACGCGGATTGGGTAGAGTCGTTGTCTAAAGAGAATCCGGCGTGGAAGGATCTTCCGTCGAATCGGCAAGCCGACCTGGCTCGCCGTATGGCGATTTATGCGGCGATGGTGGATCATATGGATCAAGCCATCGGGCGGGTGCTCGATGATCTGAAATCACACGATGAATTTGCTAATTCGTTGATTGTTTTTACGTCTGACAACGGCGGATGTGCGGAGTGGGACCCGTTTGGCTTCGATATCAAATCGGGACCGAAAACAATTCTTCATGAAAACGACGAGCTAGCACACATGGGGTCGGCCGGAACGTTTCACAGTGTCGGTTCCGGGTGGGCGAACGCCTCGAATACGCCTTGGCGTCTTTACAAGCACTTCAACCATGAGGGCGGCATTGCGGTGCCATGCATTTTGCATGGACCATCGGTAAATCAAGGACATAAAGGCACGATCCATTCCACACCGACTCACTTGATCGACCTTTTACCGACGATTTTAGAGTCTGCAGGCATAAGCGAAACAGTCGACACGAAGTCCTTACCAGGACAAAGTCTGCACCGTGTTATGCGAGGTCAACCACTGCCAAACCGCAAGCTCTTTTTTGAGCATGAGGGCAATCGAGCCGTTCGTGACGGCCGATGGAAACTCGTTGCGTTACGAGATCATGCCTGGGAACTTTATGACATTTCCGTCGATCGCATCGAACAACATGATCTCGCAAGTAAATACCCGGAGAAAGTCCGAAGCCTCGCAACTTCTTGGTCTGAATGGGCGAATGGAAACCACGTCACACCATTACCGCGAGACTATAACGTCGAGTATCTCCCCAAGAATCCAAGACTTCCAGTTAAGTCAAAGTGAGACTGAATTGGCTCCAATTTCGTATAGCCCTTGAATTGCTATTCCGGCTTGTCCGCTGCGAATTGTCGTCTTAACTGCGATACACGATCTTGGATCGCAGAGAGTTCTCCTTCAGCGTTTTGAATCTTCTCTAAGTTCTTCATGGCGAACGTCAATCGACGATTGTCTTCTAACTTTTCTTGATGCCGGCTCATAAAGTCCCAATAGAGGGTGGTGAACGGGCACGCATTTTCGCCCGTCCTTTCCTGATAGTTATACCGGCAACCCGAGCAAAAATTGCTCATCTTGTTGATATAGTTTCCGCTCGAACAATACGGCTTTGTTCCGATGATCCCACCGTCGCCGTATTGGCTCATGCCGAGTGTATTTGGCAACGAAACCCAATCGATCGCATCCAAGTACATCGCCATATGCCATTCATGAAACTGATAGGGATGCACCCCCCAAAGCTGTGCAAAGTTTCCTAGTACCATCAGGCGATGAATATGGTGTGAATAACCATGCTGAATGACGTGCTGCATCGACTGTCGAACACACTCCATATCGGTATCACCATCCCAGTAAAATGATGGCAAAGATTCTTGGTGATCAAGATAATTCTTCTGGGCATAGTCTGGCATCTTTAGCCAATAGAGGCCTCGAACGAATTCTCTCCAACCAAGGATTTGTCTCACGAACCCTTCAACACTATTGATAGGGGCATCACCAGAGTGATATGCCAATATGGCCGCATCGATACACTCGCGAGGGTCTAATAGTTTGAGATTGAGCGGGGCTGATAAGCGAGAATGATAGAGGAATGCCTCATCAGTCCACATGGCGTCTTCCCAACGGCCAAACTGTGGTAGTGTCTCCGAAATGAAGTGTTTTAAAAAGTAGAGAGCCTGCCTGCGTGTTACCGGCAGTTGGAAGTGTTCTAAACTTCCCGGGTGATCCTTAAACCGAGTCGACACCATGTCGATCACGTCTTGAGTGACCTCATCCGGTTGATAAACCCTCGGTTTCGGTAATTCACCCGGTCCTTTTGATTTCTTGAAACTTTCACGATTGTCGTGATCGAAGTTCCACTCGCCACCGGTGGGGTCACCGTTCGATTCGATTAGCACATCATGTCGTTTTCGCATCTCCCGATAGAAGTATTCGAGTGTGAGACGGTTCCGTCCTGTAGCATAGTCCCGAAAGTCGTTCTTCGAGCAATAGAAATGACCGTCGGGTGTGATCTGGATTTCAATGCCGAGTTCATTGGCAGTGTCTAGCAACGATTGCTCAACTCGGTAGTCACCCGGTTCGACGACGACTAGTTTCTCAGGCTTCAGTCGCTTGACATCTTGAGTTAGTACCTCGGCGAATGTCTTCCCACGATCGTGTGACGGTGCAGCCTGCATTTCATGATATTCAACTCGAACATTTTGTTTCTCGAGTTCATCTCGAAAGTGCCGCATTGCAGACAGGAAGTATGCAATTCTCAGTTTGTGACACCAAACGTGTGTCGTCTCCTCATCGACCTCGGCCATCCAAACGGCATCGAGTTTCTTATCAAAACCCTCGAAGGCTGATGAGTTGTGTGCGAGTTGATCACCGAGAACAAGAACGAGATTCCGCATTCGACACTTCCTCATCCATACAGTAATGGGCAGGTGTTACCTTGAGGAGTTGTAGTCGGAAGTCTGTATTTGTCGATGGTTGACTAGCGATTCTTTTCACGGGCTTGTTCGAGCAGCCGGATCCACGGGCCGACATAGTGGCCGTTGTCATGAAACGTTCGGCCGCTCACAAGATTGCCATCTATCACGCACGGCTCATTCACGAAGATGCCGCCGCAGACCTCCAGGTCAAATTGACACTTCGGCACAGTCGCCATGCGTCGGCCTTTGACGCAATCCGCATATGCCGGTATTTCAACACCGTGACAGACACTGGCAATCGGCTTGTTTTCTGCGAAGAAATGCTTCGTGATTCGAACGAGATCCTCGTCGTAACGAATATATTCCGGTGCCCGTCCACCAGAAAACATGATTCCGGCGTACTCCTCGGGCTTCACATCTTTGAAAGCGATGTTCGCTTGCAGTGTGTAGCCTTCCCATTCCTTGGTGATCGTCCACCCTGGTTTCACTTCATGGAGCACCATTTGGTACAGCCGTTGTTCTGGAGCCGTCACCACAGGTTCGAACCCGGCTTCTTGCAGACGATAAAATGGATACATCGTGTCCAGGGTTTCGGTGGCGTCACCAATGACGATTAAAACTTTGTCCATCATGTTGGCTTTCGAGTTGATTGGCCGTGTCAGTTTCATGCTCTGTGCATTGTTTCGCGTTCGGCACGAATTGGCAAATGCGTGCAGACTGGTGCACTGACTTTAGGATGTGGTATCGTGCGTGCATCAACAACCTTTGATGGAGTTATCCGATGTCGCAGCCAAGTTCATCGTTGAATCGTCGTGAGTTTCTGGGTCGAACCGCGGGAGCCATCGCCGTTGGAACCGCCGCATTGGGATGCCCGGCGATTTTGTCGGCGAAGTCCCCGAATGAGCGATTGAACCTAGCGTTTATCGGCGTGGGTGGTCGCGGGCTGGCGAACTTGAACACGTTGACATCAGGTGGTGCCGACAACGTGGTCGCGTTATGTGACGTCAATTCGAACGCACTTGGCAAAGCCCGCGAGCGATTCCCAAAGGCTCGCACCTATGTCGATTTCCGCAAACTCTACGAAGACGTCGACGACATTGATGCAGTCGTGGTGAGCGTTGCCGAGCACACACACGCCTACGCCACGATGCCGGCGCTCAAAGAAGGCAAGCACGTTTACTGTGAGAAACCTTTAACGTACAACGTGGATGAAGCCCGCAAAATCACCGAAGCCGCCGCGAAGGTGAATGTGGCGACCCAAATGGGTACGCAGATTCATGGGATGCCGAATTACCACCGTGTAGTGGAGTTGATCCAATCGGGCGCGATCGGCAATGTGACCGATGTGCACGTGTGGGTTGGTCGTGCTTGGGGTCTGCAAAGTGCCGAAGATGCTCGAAAGAATGGTGACATCATTCACGTCACCGAGCGTCCGACGGAATCAGTTACGCCACCGAAGAACTTGAATTGGGATTTGTGGCTTGGACCGGCACCGTATCGACCGTTTAATCCGGTGTATGTGCCAGGGCCGCGGTGGTATCGCTGGTGGGATTTCGGCAATGGCACGATGTCGGACTTGGGCAGTCACTGGGTCGATTTGCCATTCTGGGCACTGAAGTTGGACGCACCGACGACGATCGAAGCTTTTGGTCCGCCGCCGCATCCGGAAATCGCTCCGGCTTCGATGAACGCCATCTACGAATACGGTGCCCGCCAGAACATGCCTCCGTGCAAACTCACATGGTATCAAGGTTCGATTCAACCCGAGATTCTCAAGGAATTGAACCTCACGAACTGGAATAGCGGCGTGCTGTTTGTCGGCGATCGCGGGATGCTGATCTCCGACTACGGCAAACACAAGTTGTTGCCGGAGAAAGATTTCGAAGACTTTGAATACCCCGAGCAGTTCACCGGCAACTCGCCAGGACATCATCAAGAGTGGCTTGCAGCGTGTAAGACCGGTTCGCCGACGGGCAGTCCATTCAGCTATGCCGGCCCCCTGACCGAAGCCAATCACCTTGGCAACGTCGCCTACCGCGTCGGCAAGAAGATTCACTGGGACGCCGAAAAAATGGAAGCCACCGGCTGCCCCGAAGCCGAACCGTTCCTCAAACGCGAACCGCGAAAAGGTTGGTCGTTGTAAACGGACCGCATGACGCATGTGTCTGATGAGACAGGCAAGGATACGCTCGTGCGACGACGTCGGCTCAGCAGATCGGGTGGCGATCGGCCGGTTTGCTGCGTTGACACTTCTGCCGAGGCGATTATCGGCCGAGGGATTACAAACTCATCGCTACACAGTGTCGTCAGCGTCTTACGGACCCGGGCAGACAAATGTGCCGATGCGGATGAGGGCCGTGCTGCTGGTCGAACAATCGTAACGCGCAGTCGTTTCGGCTCTCAAGCTGAATGGACCGACGGGGATACCGAAGAGATCTTGGCAGATACTAGCTACTTGAACGGTCTTCTGTGCCCGAACCGCGGGTGTTCCTCCGCCTGCGCCTGAGATGCTCGCTTCCGAGAAGTTGTTGTCGATTCCGTCGTCTTGGAAAGTCGTTGTGACAGTTTGGGTGGTCATTGTGTCACTGTTGTAAAATGTGATCGAGACCTGTAGCCCTGCGATGCCGATGGCGTCTCCATCGTTGTTGTCGCCCATAGGCGGAGACGGCAACGCGGGCGGATTCAGTTGATTGATCGAGGCTCCGTATCGAACGAAATCTGTCGTTGCGGGGTCGTTCGTTGAGGTGAATGCGCCATCGGTGAAATTGATGGTGAGCGTTCGGAAGCGATCCGTGAGCGCAGCCACTTGGTCGGAAAACGTGAAGCAAATGTCCCCGGTCCATGTAATTGGGGGAGGCGTTTGGCAGAGCCAGTCATTAGGGGCAACAACAGGTGTTGGATCGAGACCTCGCACATCTTTCGGCGGGAGATCCGGATTGTTGCGGTTCAAGAAGTCGGCTGGCACAGTCAGTCCGTTAGAAACCACGAGTTCTTTGCTGGTATCGAAAAACGGCTGTTGATTGTTGTTGACTGGAAACTGTGGGATCGTAATGGAGACCGAACGAATTGACAGGTTCGACGGACCTTCATCGTAGAAGATACCGAACAGTCGTGGTTCCACGTTCGCGCCACCGCCGCCCATCCCGTCAGGGTTTTTCGAAGCGTTGATGAGAACGGTCGCCGGAATACAACCGCCAGAAACGCCGGCATTGAACTCGAACGGAGGCGAAGAGTTCGTGATGGAACCAAAGATCAAGTCGCCTGCACAGGAGGCATTTTCGTTCACACCTCCCACGTCGGAACTCGTGTAGTTGTCATCAAGATCGAGCGGAACGCCTCGGATCAGGTTCGCGGCTGCGAGTTCCTGTCCTCTTTGACGCGAGGGTAAGGTCGGTTGTCCCCCGCCATTCTCCCCCCAGTGTTTCACGCTCGCCAATGCTGCTGCTTCGAGTGCGTCTTCTAATTCCGCCCGGGCCAGCCACAGCCGACCGATGTCGATCACCATGCAAAGGAGAATGACCAGACACGGAGCCGAAAGCACGACCCAAAATGCAGCGATTCCTCGTCGATTTTGCAGCGACTGATCTTTGAAACCAGAATGTCGGCGGTAGGATTGCATAGTCATAGCCTATCGCTCGTAGGGATACGTCGTGAAAAGTTCGACTCGCCGCCCGGCGACTGAGAACCCAAATGAACTGAGGAAGTCGGGCGTGAGTTTCGAAAGCTCAACGCATACAACGACGCGAACGGCATCAGTAGGAATCGCGGGAGTGTTCTGTTCAGCACAGGTGCCACTTTCCGCCGAGTCGGTGCCCGCAACCGAGTGCTGCAACCGAACACCAACAGACGCGTTGGTGCCGAAGCCTGCGGTTTCCAACTGGTTATCGACGATGGTCCGCAGGTTCGTGACGACGGCAGCTGTTGTAGCCGGGTTAAGCCCATCGGTTTCCGCAGCGACTTTGGCAGCAGTCCGGCTGGCCAATTTGACTTGCTTCATGTTGGCAAGAATCAACCCGAACTCGATCACCGCCCCCACGAAGATCATCAAGATCGGCAGCGAAAGGATCAACTCCAAGACGACAACCGCTTTCCGCGGTGACGCCTGGGCAAACGGAGTTGGTCGGACAGAACTCTGCATGAAGGTTCTCGGAGATGGGTACAAAATGCGGTTGTGACCGCCGCAGGGAGTGTGCAATACCAGACCGTTCTATGATGCTCTGTGCTACCGGTGGATGTGAAACAAGGTGTGGTCTTCCCACTTCCACCAAACAAAAGCCACGACGATCAGCAGTAAACTGCCTTAGGATCCTGTCACGACCTGGAAGCATTATTCATGCCGAAGCTTGGGAGTCAGTTGGGCGAAACCCGGCGATCTTATGTTCGATTACGGCAATGTTCTTGACTGTCTGCTCGTACGTGCGATCGATTCGGCGATGTGGAACGGCACATCACTTGCTTAAGAGGAATCGCCGATTGTGATCACGCCGGGTTGATATCGGCGGGTGATCGATGCAGGGACGTGACATTCGATGACTCGGTTCTTCACATCGCAAGCAAGCTGTAAACGCCAGGATACACCTGCTTCCAATACTATTCGCTCGGTTTACATCGGTCATGGTTTCACGTCCGCATCTTCGACAATTCCAAACCCGACCTGACCTACATCCGGGCCAACGATCCGGTGGTGACGAGAGCAGACGGGAGGCAGACAAGTCGCGTGGCGTGATCACTCTGGAGTTCATCCTTGTCCTGCCCGTTCTGCTAGTTGCAACATTGGCAGTGTTTGAATTCGGTTTTTTGGTGCTGGTCAACGAGGCGGTAACAGCGGCTTCTTTGCGGGGAGCACGAGAAGCAGCCAAGATTGGCACGACTCCCGACGAAGTCGCGGAGACCGTCCAAAAATACTTGGCGGTTCACAATATCACCTTCACGACCGACGGCACGAACAACAGTGACCCGGCTCGCGTGACGATTGAAGGGGCGTTGGTCGCCAGTGACCCGGACATGGGAGAACGTGGCAACACTTCAATCCCGTGTACTCCGAAAGGCCCAAGCATCGCCGCCAATGAAGTACGTGTCACAGTTTGCGTCAATGTGACCGACAGTACCGGGATGACGCCCGTGCCCGATCTTCTCTCGACATTCGGGTTCTCGCTTCAGGGCCACGTCTACGAATCTAGCACTCGAACGGAAATAGAATAGTGGAACAGATTTCCCACGACTTCACGCAATGGCTGCTTAAGTTCCTATTGGGGTCGATCTGCTATTTGTCGATTGGTGCCTACGTGATTTACCGTATCCGCCGAACCGGCAAGAAGCCGGAAACCCATCGACAGACCGACTCTTAAAATCGAAGATTTTAATTTCGGAAATCGGTGATCCTCTCGCTCGACAACCACGTATGTGATATCAAGATGATATCACCTCCTTTTCTCGTGGAGTCGAAGATGATCGCTGAAAAGTTAGTTCGCCCGATGAGCGGTTGGCTACCATTGATAATTTGCCTCCTGCTTTTCTTGATGACGCCGGGTGTGATTGTCGCTCAAGTTCTCCTCGGGGATGGTCCGCCAGTCTTGGGACTGATTGTCGCACCGATTTTCTTTCTGACTGCGTTCATCATGATCTTCGGCTTCCAAGCGATTGCGCCGAACAACGCCCGTGTGCTGTTACTCTTCGGCAACTATAAGGGGTCGATCACCGAACCGGGGTTTTACTGGGTGAACCCATTCTATTCGAAATTGAAGATCACCCTTCGAGTGCAAAACTTTGAGACTGGTTCGACATTCGTACCGGAAAGCAAAGACCCGACAACAGGGAAGGTGATCAATCCGAAATCTCGGTCCGCGGGGAAAGCCTCGAAGGTGAACGACCGCGATGGCAACCCGATCGAGATCTCTGCGGTGGTCGTATGGAAGGTGGTCGACACGGCGGAGGCGATGTTTGAAGTCGATGATTTCGAGCATTATGTCGCCGTGCAAAGCGAAGCTGCATTACGGGCGCTCGCTAGTCGACATCCCTATGACGACCATGACGACGAACGCCTCTCACTCCGTGGAAATACGCCGGAAATCAGTGAGCAGCTGCGGAGCGATATCCAAGAACGACTCGACAAAGCCGGTGTGCAGGTGATCGAGGCTCGAATTAGTCATTTGGCCTATGCCCCGGAAATTGCGGCAGCCATGTTGCAACGTCAACAAGCCCAAGCGGTGGTGGCTGCTCGCACGAAGATCGTCGAAGGTGCGGTGGGCATGGTCGATATGGCTTTGGAACATCTGGCCAAAGACAAGATTGTGGAACTTGATGAGGACCGCAAAGCGGCGATGGTTTCCAACCTGCTCGTCGTACTTTGCAGCGATCGTCATACACAACCGGTCGTCAACACCGGCACGCTTCACAACTAATCGACCGTGGCAACCAAATTCGAAATGGAGTGCCAGCTTTGCCTCGGGAATCTTTCCTATACCGCACCGATCCGAAAGTCCTTGATGCTTTACGCAAGTGGGCCGAAGACGAACTACGCAGTGTCAACGGCCAACTCGACTACCTCATTCGAAAAGCACTCAAGGACGCGGGCCGATTGAAAAACGACGCCGAACCAGAACCAGACGAAAAGTCAGGATCGTAGGGTCGTCTGAATCTACAGAAGCTGGTCTATCAGTCGTCACGGAGATTGTGGCTGGCCAATGATGGATTCTAGAGCGCGTTTTCCCGACTTGTGATTGATGACCTGCGTTCCGGGGGGCAGATCGAACGATTCAAAGGACACCGACTCTTTGGGCAAGGCCTCATTGACCATCGTCCAGTGAAGATTAACTTCCATCGACCGCAACACCGTCTGATCGACGACCTCTCGGATTTGCGTCGGCACCGTCACGTCACCGATGGTCTGCCACGTCGTTCGGCTTGTATGATTGACCTTCCAAACAGACGGTTCGCTGGCATCTCGTTCCCATTGCGCGTTTTGAATAAATCGCGTGTGTTCGTGTGAATCCAGCCATATCACACATCGGAAGGGACGTCCCGTCGTCTGTTCAAAGAGTAGTGCGACGTGACCATTGGGATCCTCCGAAATTCCGACAAGGTGGGGCACGAGGGAAACCTGAAGTCTTTTTCTCCAGTCTTCAACGTCCAACCCGTTGCAGAAGCCGAATGCGAAGCCTACACCGGCGAATCGAAAATCCAGCGGTTTCGCTTCGGGCATCATTTTGTCCCAGCCGACTGGATGTCGATGGATGGAACGGGGTGCCGGAGAGTTATTGAACGTGAGACGAAACAAGGCCTCTTTACCATTGCGGGCAAATTGGAAGATGCGGGTGTCTTTCTCGCGTCGCAGCCGGACCCAATTCTTTGGGCGATCGAAAGAGATGGACCAGTGAGACCGGCGTCGTTTATTTTTTGCTTTGCCAGGGAAGGTAATGATTTCGACGTCGGAACCTTCGAAAGTTCCGGTGCGGGCCTGTCCGGCGGCCATGAACATCTTGGCAAACAACCGTCGGCCGCGAGCACTCTCCTCCTCACTGATGGGTACTTGTGGCCATTCCGGCATCGGTGTAGCCAACATTTCGTCTTTCCATGCCGGGTGTTGCAACTCGGCCTTCGCATCGGCAAGCGATTTCGAAGGAACCAACCCGAACAGCAGGGCGACAACCACGAAAAGCGAATTGTTCATCAGGACCTCCGATTCGATGATCGAATTCTATCGTTTCATTTGAACAGTGTACTGTCTCCGTTGAGTCCTCACCTAGGGGATAGAGCGTTTCGAGAAAAAAGGTCGAAGCTGCGACTCATAGGCCACAGCTTCAACGAATATCTGAGTTCGTCGCCCATTTGACGACGAGCTAACAAACTGACCGCGGGATTCAAACCCACTGTCGATCTAGATTGGAAGCAACTCTAGAAGTCTCCGACGACTTGTTCGTCTTCACGCATTCCTAGTCGTTGGTAAGTTCCGGACGACAACTTTTGAGCATTCGTCGCTTTGTTGGGGTTGTCATTGGTATCGATGCCAGTCGGAACGCTGTAGTGAATGTTGTCACTGATAAAGCGTGTCGAGCCATCGCAGAACAAAAAGTGTGCGCCGCCAGGATGGTTGCTGCTGAATCCTTCTGTGCAATGGTGAGCACTGTTGTCGGGGTCGTTGAGCGGTCGCGTGACGCGTCCCATGGTGTAATCCGCTCCCTGGGCACCACTCCCTTGGGGATTGCGGTTGCCGACCCAGGCACCTTGAGCACAACGGTAATCGCGTTCCCCGACGGCAAATGTGTTCGATAATCCGTCGATGACGTCAGCGAATGAGACCGCACTCCCCAGATGAAGAACACCATCGTTATTTGTTTTATTCACGTCCCCCCAACCACATACGCCGATATAGTTCGACTTTGCCACTCGAAAGCCGGTTGGAACTCCGGAGTTCCCGGCAAAGTATCGCCCGCTACCACTGTTCATCGTACCGCCATTCATGAGATGTTTGCCTCGGTCCGAGGGGCAAATGAAGGAATCGAGTTTGGTTTGGGCGAGTGTTCGATCAGTGGTGTTGGCTAGCATTTCTGTTAGACGTCGCGTGGAAACTCCCATCTGTTCGAATAGATTGTCTTGCTCCATTTGCGGCAAGATATATGCTCCCCAACCCCACGCCTCTTCGTTGGATGCATCTGGGTATCCGCCCATGGGTAACGCCCCGTGGGTATCGTGGTAGGTGTGTAAAGCGATGCCAATCTGCTTGAGGTTGTTCTTGCATTGAGTCCGGCGAGCCGCTTCTCGCGCTTGCTGAACAGCCGGTAATAACAGTGCGATCAAAATCGCGATAATCGCGATGACGACTAGCAATTCGATCAGGGTAAAGCCCAACCGTGACCTACCAATTCGAGCAGCCATGGAACTCTCCTGTGTGTGGATAAAGAACACTGACGATGACGAGACAATAGAATTCGAATGCTCTTCGTGTCCGGCCAGAACGGGTCTACGGAATTCTCATAGGGTACCCTTTCGTCTGAGCGCCAAGCTGTTCACAAGAACGTGAACATGAAATGGGTCGCTTGGTGAAATAAGCCTGCTCCAAGAATTGAGCAGAAGAAGACAGCAAAGAAAGATCAAAGGGTTATTTTGCTAAGCCTGCTAATAAAATTCAATCATTTGTTCAGGTTTTTGGAATATTTTTTCGACACAGCTGCAGCGGTCGAGCAGAGCGAAATCGATAAGCAGATCTCGGATCGAGAATGCAGCATGGGATCGGAGTCGACCGTGTTGCAGAGATATTCTGAGCCGTGAGATGTCACTGAAAAAGAAATGCCGAGTCGTGTTGCTAGCATTTGCAACACCGCTCGGCACGTTGTCGTCCCCAATTCGTCGTTTTGTATCGCGACGTTACTTCTTCTTTTTCTTCTTGCCTTTGCCTTTGGAAAACTCAAGCGAGCCTTTACCCGACCAATCGAAGCTAAATGGCGGCGTGAAGCCTTCATCATCGGGTACCGGGATGATTGGCTCTGAGATAGCCACTAGCACAATGCTTCCATCCGTCACTTTTTCGAACCGACCGGTCGACTCATTCGGGACCGGGTTGAACTCGGCGACAAACATGATCCGCGCAAGACCGTCTTCCGCCGGAATTGCAAAGTATTCCCCCAGCCTTCCAGGCTCATCGGCACCAAATGTGGTGGCCAGCTCATCTCCGTTGGCAGCCACAAAGGTATATGTTCCATGAAACGTACCGCTTAATGTTTTTGGATTGAACGAAATCGCCTTCGCGACGCCGTCACCGGAATAACGGCCGAGCAGACTCGAATTCCCGGTCACTTCGAAAGGTGAATCTTCTCCGGAGAGCGAGAACCCCTCGGTTCCAGAGCCTTCGCCCACAACCTTCCATGGCTTTTCTTGAGCCTGCACGATCGGGGATGTGACCGTCAAAGTCACGACCAACGCGATTGATTTGATCAATAAGTTGCGAACCATGGAAACTCCCTCTCGAATCGAACCACTGGCCCCACCGATATCCGGTTAAGAAGCCGAATCGAAGTTTGCCTGAGACTGCCTCAGACGGCATTATGGACAATACAGATGAACACAGTGGCAAACAACCAGTTTCTCGAAGGCATTCGGTAAATTCGCAGCTTTCCTCGAACGCACCTAGACTGTGTAGTGTTTCTACCTTCACTGCCCGTCGAGTGGCGATCTTGGTTTCGTATTGTGTGACTCGTTCCTCTCTTGGGGGCCGAGATTCGGTTCGACTACCCTTCGGCAGCGTTGCCGGTTACAATTTGGCAACTCTGGAATTTCCCGGTTTTCGCAGTGAATGGGATCATCGATGACGATTTCGATGCAGAAATACTTTGAGACCCGTAAGGCCGATCGGAAGAAAGAGACCCGGTATCTGGCGGTGATCAATAAGGACAATTGCACCTCTTGCAATGCGTGTGCATCGCAATGCCCGGTGGATTGTATCTACGAAGTGGTCAGCCCGGTCCCGTCGGGAAGTTACCACCAGATCGACACGTCGCGGTGTATCGGTTGTCAGTTGTGTTACCGGGTGCCCTCGGAAAGCAACGACCATTACACGCTGGAGATCTGCCCCTGGAACGCGATCGACATGCTGCACAATCCGAACGTGAAACCGTCGGATGAAAGCGTGTTGCAGCCGTATTGGATGGGCGAAGACGCCGACATGCCTTGGCCGAAGATCGAGGAATACGGCTACCAATTCCGTATGGACGGCGAAGTTTTCCTACCCGTGAGCGAAACCGGTTTGCAGGAAATCATGGGCTGGCTGATGCAGAAGGACTGGTACTACGACGACGACGTGACCGTCGAAATCGTCCAAGAAGTCGCCCGCAGCGAAGACTACATCCGCTACCAAGCCACCGAAGAAGGCCGTGACGTGCTGGATGTCGCATATGAAGACTACCAGCGGATCTTTATGGATTGACGCATGGGGTGGCGGTTTCATGAACGAAGCCCCGTAGGCTGGGAGTTCAACTTTGTGGACTCAGCAAGCAACCTTTTCTCACGCTATCATTATCATCAGTTTTGTTGCGGTAGCGTTTCTGGCGTGCATGGGTAGCAAAACTTTCGTTGGTTTCCTATTTGTCGTTCCGGCTATTTTCCTGCTCATTGCGATCCCAGTCGTCGTGCAGATCTGGATTTCGCGTTGTATGCGATGGCTTAACCGACGCCGGTTAGCCCACGTTGCTTGCAACCGGGAATCACAAAGTGATCAAGAGGTTGAACGTCGTCGGTTGACATAGTTGATCGGGACGGGTGGCACGCCATGACCAACGGGAAGGGCGTGGGTTCCCTGGTTTCCACGCAGGGTGGCCCAGGTTGCTTGCAACCTGGGATCACAAAGTGATCAAGAGGTTGAACGTCGTCGGTTGACATAGTTGATCGAAACTCCAACGGTTTTCTGCTTCTCGTACCGTTAAACCGCATCCTCTGACTGTGAATATACCTATCGCATCCAAGAACCTCTTGCTGTTTCGCAGCCCAGAAAGAAATCTTTCTGGGCCACCCCACGGTTAACTTGCTCTGGTTCAACCAGCGATTCTGGATAATTGATATTCCATTCGCATTTTTAGGGATATCCAGGTAAGTTGAACTGCTGGCATCTAGGAATTTCGATCCAGTGGATGGCAAGTTTGTCGCGTTTCGGTAAGCTTCATTCGGCTCGCGACGTTTACAAAAGGCCCACTCATGAAGAGCCGTGAGCAGGACACCCGCGCGAACACGGGTCTGGCAAGACAATGAGCGGCTCCAGTAAGCAACGGATACATGTGGGTTTCCACACACGCACATGAGGACGTTCATCATGAGACAAACGCTAATCCTTGTGTTCTTGGGTTTGGTTAGTGCTTCGAATGTCGTGCGTGCCGATGACAAGTCACCGTGCCAGGTCCATTTGATTCTCTTTGTCCCTGCGGACGTCGATCCACCGACCCGTTGTCAACAAAGAGTCGACCAGATTGTCGAATACGCCGAATCATTCTTCCAACACGAGTTCAAGCGTTGGGGGCATGAGGACGTCGTCATGCCTTTTCGCCGATCAGCGGATGGTCACGTTGAGGTGACGATGATTCGAGGAAAGAAGAAGACGGCGGAGTACAAGCCCGTGTCGGTCCGGATGGAAGTCATGGAAACCAACCGACGGAATGGCAAGCTCAATGGCGGACGACAGGTCTGGTGGATTTTGATGTATCGCGGCTCGTTTCCTGTGAACTCTTCTTTCCTAGGAGGGTTCGGTCGGCAAATCGGCGGTTGGGCAGTCTGCAACCTTGACCTGACTCCGGGGCGTGTCGATCCCAAAGCTGAAATGGGCAGTGAGTTTCTTAAGACGCTGACACTCAAAGGCATGCTCCACGAATTGGGCCACGGATTTCAACTGCCGCATATCGGGCCATTGAGACGCGACGACGCTGGAAATACGCTGATGGGCCCGACCCACTTGAACTACAAACGCGTTGCACGATTCCACGAAGAACGCGTCTACCTCTGTGAGGCAGAAGCGGCGATCCTGACAACGCATCCAGCCTTCAAAGGTACCGCTGACGTCCCTGGTCCGCTCCCGAAGATCAACGTGCAAAACATGAAATATGTAGCAGACCGCAAGACGAATGCCTTCGTCATTAGTGGTCGTCTATCATCGGACCAGCGTGCTGCCTATGCACTGGTTGCCGATGAATCTGATGCCCGACCCGGTGAGTATTGGACGAAAACCTATGTGGGCAAGGTCAGTCCCAACGGCGACTTTGAAGTGCAGGTTTCCGAACCTTCCGAGTCAAACGGATCGCTTAAAGTGTGGTTTGTGTTTGAGGGCGGCACCCAGACCGGAAATGGCAAATCCCGCGGTCGTGAGAGCGGAATTCCCAAAGCGTACACATACCGTCAAAGACAGTGGACATTCCATTGAAACCGCAACGGGACGGCCGAACATACACAGGGACCAAAGTTGCCAACCACTCGCAAGTTGTAATCAACGTCACGTAATAATCTAGAGGTTGTACGTCGGGACGGGTGGCACACCATGACCAACGGGAAGGGTGTGGGTTCCTTAGTTTCCACGCCCATCGCTTCGTTTTGCGACGTGCCACCCGATCGGCTTTGCGATCCTTGACTCTCTAATTTCAATCCTCGGCAAAGACAATGGAACTCTACAAAGATCTCACATTCGAAGCGGCTCATCGGTTGCCGAATTTGCCGGAGGGGCATAAGTGCAAGCGGTTGCATGGGCACTCGTTCCGCGTGCGGGTGTGGGTGTCTGGGCCTGTTGATCCCGAGACGGGTTGGGTGATGGACTTTAGTGACATCAAAGCCGCGTGCAAACCGGTTGTCGATCGGTTGGATCACTACTATCTCAACGAGATCGAAGGCTTGGAGAACCCGACAAGCGAGAACATCGCCCGCTGGATTTGGCAGCAGTTGGCCGCTGAGCTGCCGCTGATGGATCGGATCGAAGTCAGCGAGACCTGCACTTCCGGCTGCGTGTACCGGGGCGAGTGATTCTGGTATCGTGAATTGAGACTCGGTTGACATCAGAAACACACTCTCTGGAATCCCGCGTAATTGCGTCGATTGCCGAGTTGTGACGACTGATTCAATATGATTCGATTCCCAGAACTCTGAGCGGGCCGGTCAGGAGTTTGCGATGCGTTGGTTGGCAGGTGTGTTGCTGACGACTCTGGTGCCTTCCTTAGCCTATAGCCAAGGGTTCGCACCGATTGGCGGTGGCGTCGCGGTGCAGGGTGGAGCTGCGGGCGGTCAACAAGGGCAAGTGGCCGGCGGACAGCAGGGCCAGGTCGCCGGTGGTCAACAGGGACAAGTGGCCGGTGGGATCGGTGGAAACGCAGGCGGGATCGACATCGATGCCCAAGGCGTGGTCTCCCCGAAGTTCGGCAAACAGCAATCGCTGAAACTCACCCAAGCAAAGATGCAGGCGCTCGCCGAGAAAACGCTCAATGCCGACGTCAATCAGACCAGCGAACTCCGCAAGGTTTCCTTGGTGCGACTCGAAGCGGCGATCGAAAAGAAACTCGCCGCCGGCGATCCGATTCCCGTCGAGATGCAGTTTCTCGCGGGCCTGACTCGGATCGACTATGTGTTTCTCGACGAAGACAAAAAAGACCTCGTGCTGGCGGGACGGGCGGAAGGGTTTGCACCGGATGATGTCGGCCGCGTGCGGGGAACCGAAACCGGTCGTCCGCCGCTGCGACTCGACGATTTAATGGTTGCGTTGCGGACACTTGAACGGACGAGTTCGCTGGGGTGTTCGATCGATCCTGATGAACAACGCTTGGCTCAACTTCAACAGTGGGTGCGAGCGAACAGCACGCCCGCATCGGCTGCGGTGGCGGCACAACGGTATCAGGCGATGGCTCAAATACTCGGACTGCAGAACGTTCGCGTGTGGGGCATCCCGGCCGATTCCCACTTCGGAATTGCAATCGTCGAAGCCGACTGGCGAATGAAACTGATGTCACTCGGCATCGAACGTCCGCCGGTGAAAGGGTTTCAAAGTCAACTCGCCGGAATTGGTCTGCGAGGCAATAGCATGCAACGGTTTTGGATCACGCCGTTATACGATGCTTTCCAGACCAACGAAGACAAAACCGCCTACGCTATTTCCGGTCAACGGGCGCAGGTGATGTCTCAAGAAGAATACGTCGATGGAGCCGGCCAACGGACCGATGCCCCGTTCACTCGTGTTTCAACGCAGCGATTTGCCAAAAACTTCACCGAGAAGTTCCCAGAAATCGCAGCGACTATGCCCGTGTTTGCGGAGTTACAGAACCAACTCGATTTGGTCATCCTGGCGGCACTGCTCAAGAAAGATCGCTTGGCTCAGCGAATCGGTTGGAAGAAGTCGTTGTTCTTGGACGAACAACGGGCCCACTTCGCTCGCATGGAGGCGCCGAAACACGTCAACACGGTGGCCAACTTTAAACGGGCCGGTCAGGCGTTAGTTGGACTGATCGGCGGCGGTGTTGTGGTCGACGCTATGCAGACCGTTCGCAATGCGGAATTCAAAACTGATACCGCCGAGCGACTCAACGGAATCCGACGCGGAGCCATGAAGACAACCGCGCCGGAGTCTCATTCGTGGTGGTGGGATTAGTCGCGGATTACTCGGCGTTGGCTTTGTTGGTCGATTCCAATTGCAGATCGATCACGTTGTGTCCATTCTCGACCGTGATCGTCTCGATCTCTTGATAATACTCCTTCGGGAACTGCGGACGCTTCGGTTTGGAGGACGGAATCGGTTTGCCGTCGGGACCTAATTGTGGCATCGTTCCACTTCCCGGATCTTCACCGGGGACGAGGTGCACACGGTGTTTCCCCGCTTCAATTCCATTCTTTTGAAAGCTGAAAGCCGCTTCGTAATGCCCTTCAGCATCGGTCTTGGCATACGAGGGGGAACCGTTGCCATCGGCGGGAGTGAATGAAAACGTGATGCCTTCCGGTGCGGGTTTTCCGTCGACGAAAACGGTGCCTTCCAGAGTCGACAAACCGCCGCCGCAACCGGTCAGAGCGAGCATAAAAAGTGTCAATAATACAGACCAGCGCATGAAAGATGTCTCGGTGAAAAAGGACGGGCACCTGCGTTCTATGAACGAGGCACCCTGAGGAAGAATTCGACAGAGTCGGCCAACGTCTCTGGTTTTGGTTTAGAAGTCTCCGCCTAACGGTTGGCCGTCATCTCGGCAGCCGAGACGCTGGTACAAGCCGATGGTAGACTTGTCGATATTGCTGAACGTCGTGCTCCAGTGGTGTGGGTTGCCACTGAGGTCCAAACCGTTGCTGAATTGAATGGTCTCGCTGATGAATCGCACGCTGCCGTCAACCAGCAAGAAATTCGCACCACCGGGGTGATAACTCGAAAATGCCGAGTAATAACGCCCCGTCAACGGTTGATTGAGTTTCATCAGGAACGAACGGCCGACGACCTTCGGAGACGACCAGGCATCTTCACTGTTCGTGTTGCCGACACCAACCCAATAAGCCGCTTGGTGATCCCAACCACGTTCACCGACCAAGAACGTGTTCGAAGTTCCGTCCGTGATCTCGGCAAACCCAGTTCCTTCTTGAGCGCCAATCGCTCCGTGTTTCTCGGAGATGCCGCCAGCTGCGTTCCAGTTGCTGTACTGATAAGCATACACACCGACGTAATTGCTGACGGCTGGTTTTGTGCTGTCCGGTCCGCCACTGTGACAGAAGTCGACACTGGTATTGATGTCACCGGGCGTGATGTCACTCGGGCAGCGGTAAATAGCAATCGGAGTGCGAATTGCCGCGACCATGTCAGCAGGCCACGAGGAGGAGTTGTTGCCCGGAAGCGCTTGGTCGAATTCCCGTGTGCCAACCCCGAGCAGATTGTACAAGTTCTCTTGCTCGATATAGGGGAGAATCCGCGCTCCCCAACCCCATGCTTTCGTCCAGTTGGCGGCATTGGCAATGTCGTTAAACCCGTAGCCGGCGGGGAGTTCCTGGTAGGTATCATGGAAGTTGTGCATCGCGACCCCAATTTGCTTGAGGTTGTTTTTGCACGACATACGTCGAGCCGCCTCGCGGGCTTGCTGAACAGCCGGCAATAGCAAGGCGATCAGGATGGCAATAATTGCGATCACCACCAAAAGCTCAATCAGGGTGAACCCGGTGCGCGCAGAACGACTAGCGCGAGTCATAGTTAGCCTCTCAATGGAAAAGTCAAAAAAAGGAGGGAAGTCAACTAATGTTTATTGCAGGCAGATATCAGGCGGGATTACCGGCGGAGCGGCAATTGTAGCAAATCTATCGCAGGGGGAAACGAAAGAAACCCGCTTGCCTAGGAAATAGCAAGCGGGTTTCGATTGAGGCAAAGGAAGCAACGTTATTCGGATCTTGCCGAGCGGTTGCTTCGGGTTATCAGACGGCGACATTGCCAGGTTCGCGGTCTGGTTGATTTACGGTCTGGTTGTTTTATCTGCGGGAATGTAATCAGACTCAGATTCCCTGAACACTCTCCAAATAACTATCGGTCGACAGAACCCGACAGAATTCTCGGGTTTATTCGAACTCGTCAGGATCGAAACCAAGTTCATCGGCATCTGGGTGGTAAACCAGGGTATCACGGAGGTTGACGGTGGTTGCGAAGTCTTCCATATCGTCGGAAATCGATGCCAAAATGTTGGCGGTGCTTGCAATATGCATAGTTGTCCTCTCTGGACTCGAAGACCGAATCCGTTCTGCCGGTGAATTGAAGTAACAGGGTTGAAGTTGAAAGGGAGAGATAGCAAGCGGAGTGCCAATTCGAAAAAGAATTTGAAAATCAAGCGTTTTGCCAATGTTTTTCAGGACTTTCGGAAAAGTGACCCCAGTTTCCCACCGCCATACGCGGAAGAAATTGCATTCTCAATGACCAATTTGAACAAACAGGAACCGGCTGGCTGGCTCCAAAATCGCCGAGACAACACGGGAGATTCGTCTGTGCAGGATCGCGGTTCTCGATACAATCCCCTGGAAGCATTCGCCGTTGCTTGGGAGAAAGGATTCAACCTCAATGCGGACACGACTCTTGTTGATGTGCTGGCTCGGCTTGCTACTCGTGGGCTGTGCTCAGCAAGCTGAAGATCGAAGAGAACCTGAGGACAAATTCGATTCTGCACCGACGACAACATCCCAAGTAGACGTCCCGGATTTGCCAGGCGATGAGGTGGTTGCGTCTGATACCGAAGAGGCATCGGTCCCGATCCCACCAGGTCCCGAACCGTTTCCTGAGTCCTTTCCGGATTCCGAACCCCGTGTTCGCATGGAACCGCCAGTTCGTATGCTTCCACATCGTGAGCCGACTTCGGTTCCGCCAGAGCAGCCCTACCAGCTCACGCCAGAACCGCCGGAGACTGTTGAGGCTCCCGACGAACCCAGTTTCGAGATGGCCGAACCTCGCCAACCGGAACTCGTCGCGGAAGAAACCGCTGAGGAGTCCGCCGACAAACCGGCCGAGCGCAGCCGTGTCGTGCAAGTGTTCTACGCGACGGATCGTCATCCGGAGTCGGCTATTGCCTTGTCGATGGTCAGCCGGTTTGAAATGTTCTTTGTACCGTCAGCGATTGTGGCTGCATTGGCGTTTCTGTTTGCGATCTCGATGTTCGTGCATCGGCGACGGATTCTCCTCGCGTTAGGCATGCTCGCCTGTGGTGCGGGGGCGGTCTGGCTGTTTCACGACGCAAGTTTGCAAGCGGAGGCATGGGATCGGGCGGCCGATTATGGAGACCGCATCTACGGACCGAATCGGCATGAAGTCGCCGGTGTGCCACAATTGGAATGGGGACGCTGCGAAGTCACGCTGCCACCGGATCATCAACCCGGTCAGTTCGAGACCGCGTCACTGATGCGGATGGAGTTCTCCCAAGACCCGCAAAAGCACATCGTGTTACAACGCACCGTGCGTATGCCGGAAGAGGAACTTCTGCTGGACTTGCAAGACGTGATCGTTAATTCCGCCCGGCACGAAGCCTTTGTGTTCATTCATGGTTACAACGTGAGTTTTGCGAAAGCGGTCCGGCGGACGGCTCAAATTTGGTATGACCTGGAATTTGATGGAGCCGCGTTGTGCTACAGCTGGCCTTCGCAAGGTGAAACCGCTTCGTATACATACGACGAAGCCAGTGTTGACTGGGCAGTGCTGCAGTTTGAACGCACGCTCAAAACCGTAATGCAGGAAAGCGGAGCCGAGAAAGTTCACGTCATCGCACATAGCATGGGGAACCGCATTTTGGTTCAGGCGCTCGAACGGATGTCTCTCGAAAACAAAGGTCTCGATCCAAAGTCGTCGAAGATGCGATTGGGGCAGATCATCATGGCGGCTCCCGATGTCGATGCGTCCGCGTTTCGGAACCGCTATCTGCCAGCCGCTCGGGAAATGGCCGACCGAGTGACGATGTATGCGTCCTCGAAGGATCGCGCGTTGATTGCGTCCGCTAAAATCCACGGACACACTCGGGCCGGGCTTTCGGGAGAATATCTTGTGACGGTCGAAGGGTTGGAAACAATCGACGCATCTGCCATCGATACCAGCCTGATCGGACACTCTTACTACGGCGACAATCCGCTGTTGATTCACGATCTCCGCAGCCTGATCGACGAAAACGCCCCGGCTAAAACGCGACAATGGCTGACCGAAGTCGCAAAGCAGTCCACCTTGCCACACTGGGTCTTCGATCCCAAGATTCTCGCCCTACAACACGAACTACTACCCCGACATTGAGCAGGAATCAGGGGACTGGAGTCATGAAACGTTCATTTGTCTCCGGCTCCTGACTCCTGACATGCGCACTCTCGCAGATCAGCGGCATTCTTACCGGGAGTTTGATAGAATCGAACGACCAAATAAGTGCTTTTCGGGAGTCAGCCGATGCGTTGGATTCTTTGGAGTGTGTTGACCGTTGTTGTTGCGTCCGGTTCGGCGTTCGCACAGCAGAAGTCGTCTGTGATGGCACTCGATGCGAAGGCGAGCAAGGCCGTCGAGAGTTTTTCGCGTGAGATCTTCGTCATCGCGAAAGACTACGAAAACGAAGGTGAACTCGAAAAAGCCAAGTCGATTCTGGAAACGCTGGCGACGGTCAAACCGGATATCAAAGGGCTGAAGGAAAAGATTCAAAGCCTTGATGAGGAAATTCTGTCCTCAAACGATTTCGACGTCGATTGGACAGCCTCATCGGTGTGGCAAAAACCGATTGCCCGCGTTGCCAAGGGGAAAAAATTTCGCGTGCAGGTTTCCGGCAGCTACCGAATGACAGCCACATTAGCGTTGCCGCCGAGTGGTGTCCCACAAGGCAAAGGTCTCGATTCGCCTCTCGCGGCGGCACCGTTCGGCTCGCTGGTCGGGGTGATTCTGCCATTGGATAAGAAGAAGGCGAAAGACGCCGAACCATTCCCCATCGGTGACGGTAAAGACATCAACCCTGACACTAGCGGCATGCTGTTCATCCGCGTCAACCTCCCCCCCGGCAGCCGCCCCTCCGGAAAACTCGACCTGAAATTCAGCGGCTACGTGCTGAAAGCCGGCTGAGCTCAGGAGTCGGAAATCGAGAGACAGGGGGCAAACGTTCCATTCGACTTTAAACACAGTTGCTGTCTCCAGTCACCAGACCGAAGCCTCGCCTTTGATTGGATGCTGAACTACAATTCGACTCTGGGTTGTTTTGTTCGTCCGCTCGATCGGGAGAGGTATGTCTGCATCGGAATCGGCCGCGTCAGTGAGCGGAATCACGACCGAGGAGTCGGAGGAATCGGGGATTCTCACGCAGCATGAAGGGCCGAGCGAACGGTCGCGGCAGATCGAAGAGTTGCAGACCCGCAACTTGTTGGTGCTAGCGTTGCATCAGATCGTGATGCGGACGTCGTGGATCTTCAAAACCGAAAGCGTGATCATGCCCGCTTTCGTAGACGCGATCGCCGGGGCGGCGTGGGTTCGCGGTTGGTTGCCCGTGCTGAACCGCTTCGGCCAAAGTGTGCCGCCGTTATTGTTCGCCGAACGCCTACAATATGCTCCGCTCAAAAAACGTCTGCTCATCGCGACGACGTGGATCATGGCGGTCCCGTTTCTCACGCTGTCGGCAATCTGGCTGACACTACAGGCGACCGACGCTGACCTCGACCGCCTGTTCTGGTTGCCGCCGTTGTTCTTATTTCTGTACACAGTTTTCTTTTCCACGACTGGGCTAAACCTGCTGAGTTTCAACACCCTGCAAGGGAAACTCATTCACGCCACACGTCGCGGTCGATTGATGACACTGACCGGCGTCATCGGTTCCCTGACGGCCATCACATGTGCCTGGCTCGTGTTGCGAACGTGGCTGGAACGTAAAGGCGGCGGGTTCGGTCTGATCTTCGGCACCACAGGCTTAGGGTTCTTAGTCGCGGGTGCGGTGGTCTTTTGGGTTGCGGAGCCGGTCGATCAATTGGAACGTCCTCCGCGTCGCCCATTTTGGGATCACTTTCGGATCGGTTGGCAAACATTGAAGGACGACCGCAACTTCCGCTGGCTAGCCGCGACGGTCATGCTGTTCATTACCACAATGTTACTGTTCCCGCATTATCAGGCGATGGGACGGGAACTGTTGAACTGCAATCATAGCGAGTTGCTAGCTTGGTTGATCGCACAGAATGCCGGAGCCGGATTGTTCAGCGTGTTCGCGGGAACGCTTGCCGACCGCTATGGGAATCGGTTGGCGATGCGATTCATGATGACCGGCACAGTTGCAACGCCATTGATGGCATTGGCTATCGCGCATGGCATCATTCCGGGTGGCCGATCGGTGTACTGGATCACGTTCGTGTTTCTCGGATTAACGCCGATGGCCATTCGTACCATCGCCAATTACACGCTCGAACTCTGCGACGAAATGCATCATGCAAAGTATCTCAGCACACTCAAAATTTGCATGGGCGTCCCGATCCTGTTCGCTCCGCTGGTTGGCGTATTGATCGATCACACGGGATTTACCCCCGCCTTCCTGGGCGTCTCCGTGATATTGTTTTGCTCGGTCCTACTAACGTTCCGTCTCCCGGAACCACGCAATGGCGTAAATGTGTAGGGTCCGCTATGCGGACCGAAACGATTGGGATTGATCCGCACAGCAGACCCTACATCACTGATCGCCGTTCGCTCAATTCTTACAATGGTCTCACGACGGACAAACTGCGGGTGTAGTCGAGGTACGTTTCCACCGACAACACTCCTCCGCCGATGCCGCTTTTGTTGATCCCCGCATAAGGCACGCCGTGGGCGAACACATTGTGGGCGTTGATCCAACTATTGCCGGCGATCATGCGTTCGGCGACGCGGTTGGCCCGGTCGAGGTCGGCCGTCCAGACGCTATTTGCTAATCCGTAATCGGTGGAGTTCACCATTTCGACGGCTTGTTTTTCGTCATCGAATGGCGTGAGATACGCCACCGGCCCGAAGATTTCTTCACGGGCGGCAACGTTGTCCAGCGAGCCAGCCATCAGCGCGGGTTTCACATAGTAACCGTCATGCCCGGAAACTTCGGCGGCGCCTCCGGCGAGGACCAACTCCGCGCCTTCCTTCTGGCCTTTCTCCAAGTATCCCAAGACGCGATCGCGTTGCTTCGCATTCACAACCGGCCCCATTTGGGTACCGCCTTCGAGTTGATAACCGATCTGCACCTTCTCCAAACGGGATTTGCACGCCGCCACGAACCGATCGTAAATCGGCTTCTGCACCAGCCAACGGGTGGCATCGCAGCAGACTTGCCCGGTGTGGAACGTGATTGCTCCGACAAGTTTGTCGGCAGTGTCTTCAATGTCCACGTCGTCGAACAAGACTGCTGCCCCTTTGCCACCAAGCTCCAACTTCACCGGCGTGAGGTTGCGACCACAGACTTCCGCGACCATGCGACCGACTTCCGGCGAACCGGTAAACGACATCCGTTGCAAACCGGGATGCGACGACAACGCCGCTCCTGCGGTTCTCCCGTAGCCGGTCACGACGTTGATGACACCATCCGGTATGCCAACGTCCTTGGCGATCTTTGCGAAGTATAACGTCGAGAGCGGCGTATCTTCCGCTGGTTTGACGACGATCGTATTCCCAGCAGCGAGTGCGGGTGCGATGTTCCAACCGAGTAGCAGGAACGGGAAGTTCCAAGGGAAAATGAACCCACACGGCCCCCAGGGCATGCGGACGGTGCGTGCATCATAACCCGCGACCGCCAGCGGAGTCCGACGTTGGATATGCTGCGACATCTCGACGAAGTACCGCATCGTGTCGATGAAATTTTGAATGTCGCCGGTCGCTTGCGAGAGGACTTTCCCGGCGTCGCGTGATTCTAGGTGGGCCAAGATCTCGCGGTTTTTCTCGACGGCATCGGCCAAACGATGTAAAAGCACACCACGTTCGTTCGCTGCCATCTCTGCCCAACCGGATTGCTTAAACGCAGAGTCGGCGGCGGCAACAGCCTTGTCGATATCCGATTCGCCCATCGCCGCGACTTCGGCAAGCGGTTTCCCCGAACCGGGGTCAGACGTCGTAAAAGTCTCCCCACTTTCGGCCGCGACCCATTCACCGCCGATGAAACCTTTCAACGGAGAGCCGGACAGGAATTGATCGACCGCTTGTTGTACGTCTTGGTTAGTCATGATGAGCAGCTTTCGTAAAAAACGTAATGCGAATGGCCGGTTTTCAATCAGGGTTTTAGGAATCGTACGCAAACCGGCATTGGAACGGAGACGGGTTCGCCGATCGCTTCGAGTTCGCCGGACTCTTGGTCGATTTTGAACACGGCCACGTTATTCGTGTCCTGATTGGCGGCGAGCAAATATTTTCCGTCCGGCGTGATATTGAAGTTGCGTGGTGTTTGACCACGTGTGGACTCGTGACCCACGACGGTCAACTTTCCAGTTTTCTGATCGACTCGGAAAATCGCGATTGTGTGGTGACCGCGATTCGACACGTACACGAATTTCCCACTCGGGTGAACTCGTGTTTCCGCGGTAGAATTATTCGTGCTCTCGTAGTCTTCCGGCAAGGTGGACAAAGTTTGGATCGGCGTCATTCCGCCGGTGTCGGCGTCGTATTCCAGCACGACAACCGTCATCGTCAACTCACCATTGATGTACGCGGTTCTGCCATTCGGATGGAACGCGAAATGTCTTGGCCCAGAACCGGGTTCGATTTTTGCGAACGGTGGGTCGTTCTTGGTGAGCTTACTGGTCTTAGGATCGAACTCGTAGATGAGCACCTGATCCAACCCGAGGTCACACACATAGGCATGCTTCTGAGCGGGATCGAGATTGATGCTATGTGCATGCGGGCCTTCTTGCCGACGCGGGTTCACACTGGAACCTTCATGCTGCATGACCGTGGCGGGGTCTTTGAGGGAACCATCGTCCTGAATCGGTAGCGACGCACAACTGCCGGCTCCGTAATTCGCCACGAAAGCCGTCGTGCCTTTGGCATCGACCGAAACGTGACACGGACCAACACCGCCTGAAGGTTTGCGATTCAATTCCGTGAGCTTGCCGGTCGTTGGATCGATGGAAAGAGCCGTCACCGCACCAGTCTTTTTGCCTTCGAAGTCGGACATCTCACTCACGGCATACACGAACTTCCTCTTCGGATGGAACTCCAAGAAGGACGGGTTCGGGAGCTTCGCCGCCAGTTCCGGTTTCGACAGTGCGCCGGTTTCGAGATTCAGCCGCGAAAAGTAAATGCCCTCGCTGTCGCTGTTGCCGCGGGTGTAGGTCCCAAAGTAGACGAGCAGTTCGTTGTCGGAATCTTTCGCGGTTGCGGAGGCAGCTGCGATCGCCATCATCGTGACTGCAAAACTTGACGGAAGCATAGAAAACTCCAGGGGGCCAGTAGGTTTGTCTTCCTCAGCATACCACCCCGGGATCCAAAAAAAAGCCTCGGAGGAAGACCCTCCGAGGCGTATGCAAATTCAAATTGTGAGATCACTCAGGCGGCGTCGAATTCCGAAATGCGATTTTGCGGTGCGAACGGTGAGAACACATCGTCCACCGGCTTCAGTCGGTACTGCATCGCGTAGGCATCTTCGGCGGTGTCTTCGTAGTAATTCCGAATGACTTCGACCGCGCGGAATTGCTGTTGGCTGAAGAACAATTGAGCGGGCAAATTTCGCTCGCGAACTTCCAGCACGATTTCTTGACGACGTTGTTGCGACAATTTGTCGACCAGGCGGCGAACCATTTGATTACCGACACCTTGGCGTCGGTGCGATTCGCTGACGGCGAAATTCAGAATTCGCAGCCGGGACTTGTGGAGTTCGTAAATCATGAACCCCACGATATCGTTCCCCGACTCAGCGACCATCCCGATGCAGTTGCGTTGACGCAAACAACACAGGAAATCTTCCTCGGACCAAGGGAACTCGAAACTTTGGCGTTCGATTTCGAGAACTTCCGCCATGTCGCGGCGGATAAGCCATCGAATTTGAACCTTCAAGCGCTGCTCTTGTTGCGTGTTTCCGTACGACACGGTGGCCTCCTTGCCCCAGACTGACGATGACGGACTTCGATTTCTTTGCTCTGGCGGCGAAACAAAACCCTTTGGCGCGGATCATTCCCGCAACACGCGCCGCGTGGCGATTCTTTGTTCGCTTTCAAGAGTTGATAAAAGACGAGAGAGGACACCCATCGATTTCTTGTGTAATCGACGGGTGGCAAGAAATTATCAGATGATGCGTTTGACGTATAGCCGAGTTTTCTAACTTTTGACGTTTTTTTCATCTCCGAAAGAGCCACGTCGCTTAACACATTACAGCGTCGATAGAACGATCACTGCCCACTCGAATGGTGGCATGGAACGGTCGACAATGGCTCTTGTTCGACGGCAGATTACCCTTTGGCGGGTTGCGTCCAGACTACGAGCTTGTTGAGAACATCGGTCGCGCCGGTGACGCGTTGCACGAAGTCGGAAACTTCAGCCAGATCGCTGTCGGAGCAGAGAACACCTTCCAAGCACACACCGCCCCCAGGAAAGCAACGAACGATCAAACGTTCGAATTCGAATTCCGGGTGACTCATCAGTTCACGACGCAAACGGACTTCAACACGGTCGGTTAGGTCGACCGCAACAGCGGTGTTCATGGGAGCTTTTCCTGCCAAGGGGGTTTGGGGGGTCGGATCGAGCGCGGGTTCCATTTTCGACTCCTGTTCGAAGCGGGGCATCCTGAAACCACGTCACCATACGTGGCGATGGTGATGAGTTTACAGTCTTCCCAGAGAATGCAAAGGTGTTTTTTGATGTTTCATTGCAAAATAATGATGCATAGGTCGCCCGGTCTGCAAAAGACGCGCCGGGCAGTGGAATTGGAAACCACGCACCAAGTCTCGAACTGTCAGGAGTCGATCATACCACCAGCTGAAAACTGATAAAGTTCATTTCCGAAATTTTAGGGGAATCCACCACCCTCAAGACCGGGAGTAATGCGTCTGGTGAGCCATGATGAGAAACCACGCAGTTTGTACAAATTAGGGGCACAGAAATTCAACGACGAGTCGGCCGCGCGGGAGCCGGACAACAATCGACGGGGCAGACATCGTGGTTCGGACCGTATTGGCCGATTGCCCGTTTGGGGACCTTCGAGTCGAGTCGTTCTTGGATGAGTTCCCGTAGCATCTGCACGAACTTCGGATGCGTTCCCACGCTCTTGGCTCGCACCATTGTCATGCCCAATTCAGCCGCTTTTTCCTGGGCTTCCTCGTCCAGATCGAACAAAACTTCCATGTGATCGGATAGAAAACCGATCGGCATGACGATCACATTTTGCACGCCGTTGTCGCCCAAGTTCTGCAGGTGATCAAGAATATCCGGTTCCAACCAGGGATCCTGCGGTCGACCGCTCCGGCTTTGATAGACCAGTTCCCATTGGTCTTCCGTCGCACCGACCGACTCCGCAACCAACCGGCAAGCTTCCTTAAGTTGCCGCTCGTAGTTGCAATGGTCGGCCATCGACATCGGAATGCTATGGGCCGTGAATGCAATGTGGAAGCCGTTCGCGGTCTCCAGGGAGTCGAATACGGTTGCCGCTTCCCGCACGCGGTCGGCATTCGCTTCCACAAAAAGTGGGTGATTATAGAAGACACGGATCTTGTCCACGTTGGCAAAACCTTCCCCGATCGTCTGCTGAGCGTTCGCTACGTCTTCGCGGTACTGTCGGCAACTCGAATAAGAACTATACGCCGCCAAGACCAAACCCAGGGCCCGCTTAATCCCGTCGTCACGCATCTGCTGCATGGTGTCTGTGAGCATCGGATGCCAATTGCGATTTCCCCAGTACACCGGCAAATCGATACCGTGAGCATCAAGTTCCGGCCGAAGGGCGTCGAGGAGTTCCCTGACCTGGGCATTGATCGGGCTAACACCGCCGAAGTGGTTGTAATGTTCCGCGACTTCGAGCATCCGCTCACGAGGAACGTTCCGTCCTCGTAACACGTTCTCAAGAAACGGAATAACATCATCGGGGCCTTCGGGCCCTCCAAAACCAATCACCAAAATGGCGTCGTAGGCGGCATTCATTAGGGGCATCTCTTGCGGAATTTCGGGGGTTCAGGCGGTTTGGTGTTATTATGGCCGGTCGGATGGGAATGGCAAATCGAGGTGAAAATCGACAGCCGCGCAACAAGGTGAGGTTCGATTGAAAAAGTGGTGTAACTCTTACAACGCTGGGGAAATTCCGTCAAATGCCGTTGCATGAATTCGCTGAAATAGCAACAATCCCGCCCGCTCCCACGGACACAGTCCTACGAGCAAAAGAGTGAATATCACGCCCGGACCGGGATCGACTGATCAGGATGAAACGTCGACCTCATTGGCTGCAATTTGCGGCGATTTCCGGGATTTTGGGGCACGGAGGCTGAACGATGTCGCCATGGCTGCCGCAAAGTCAAGAACCGATCAGTTTGCGTCAACTGTTTCCAGCTGCCAGTTTTGTCGGCTGTGCAGATATCCGCATTACCGATATCTGCGAAGACAGCACGCGTTGCAAACCACGCATCATGTTCGCCGCACTGCCGGGAACACGATGTCACGGAATCGCATTCGTCGATGAGGCCGTCAATCGCGGTGCTGGTTCCATTCTTGTGGAACATCCGCTGCCGAATGTGTCGGTGCCACAGTGCGTGGTCCGTAATGTCCGCTCTGCTTATTCATGTCTTTGCGAAGCGATTCACGAATATCCGTCGCAACGGCTGAAGACCGTCGGCGTGACCGGAACCAATGGCAAAACCACGACCACATATCTCGTTCGATCGATTCTCAAATCGGTCGGTCACCCGACTGGGCTAATGGGGACCATCGAGTACGACGATGGCATCGAACAACAACCCGCCCAAATGACGACACCGGATTCGGCGACAATGGCCGAATGTCTGTCACGAATGGTTCTAAATCGGCAAACGCATGTTGCCCTAGAACTCTCCAGCCATGCGTTAGACCAAGGGCGTGCGGCTGGAACACAGTTGGATGTCGCCATTGTGACGAACATCACCCATGATCACTTCGACTATCACCACAACACGTCTGCCTATATCCAAGCCAAATCACGAATCTTCGAACAATGTAAACCAGGTGCTACGATCGTCCTGAATTGTGACGACCCGAATACCGCCGCACTTCAGAAGCAACTCGTCGGACGCAAAGTCGTCACCTACGGCATCCATTCCGAAGCCAACGTCACTGCCGAGATTACGGAAAGTTCCATTTACGGCACACGTTTTCGAGTACGCGTTGGAGCCGAATCGCAGATGTTTTGGACGAACCTCATTGGAGAGCACAACGTTTCCAATTGTCTGGCAGCGATTGTAGCCACCTCGACGTTCGGGCTTTCACTGCGAGAAATTTCAGCGGGTATCGAGCGATTAAATGCGGTTCCCGGACGAATGGAACTCGTCGCCGCAAATCATCAAAAGCGTGTGTTCGTAGACTATGCACATACGCCCGACGCCCTGACTCACGCCATTCACACGCTGAAACAACACACCCCGGGCCGCATGATCTGCGTTTTTGGTGCCGGTGGAGACCGTGACAAAACCAAACGGCCGTTACTCGGCCAAGCGGCGGCACAAGCTGATATCGCAATTGTCACCAGCGATAACCCGCGGTCCGAAGACCCCGTCGCCATTATTGACGATATCGTCAGCGGCATGAACTCGGAGAACTGCACACGTCATGTTGAAGTCGATCGTTACGCCGCCATTGAACTTGCAATTTTCTTAGCACAACGTGGAGACACTGTCCTGATTGCTGGCAAGGGCCACGAAACAATCCAAGAGGTCTCTGGGACTCACTTTCATTTTGACGATCGTGAAGCCGTTCGCGACATCTTGCCAGTCCCGAATCTTCATGCCCCGGCTCCGTATGAGCGTTTGAGTGCATAAAGAGCGACGGTCAAAGTTCTCGTACAACGTTTTTTGAAGTTTATAAGATGCAGTCCACGACATTCGACAACCTCATTCAAGCGGTCAGCGGAAAAGCCGTTGGGTTGTCTGTTGGGGCGACATTCTCACGCATACAGACCGACTCTCGCAACGTGCAACCGGGCGACGTATTCTGGGCACTCCGTGGCGAGCGATTCGATGGTCACGAGTTCGTCAGCCAGGCTTTCGAAAAAGGAGCAATTGCTAGTCTCGTATCTCACGAATACGCCGCCTGTCATCCGCAGACACACAGAACAATTGCTGTACACGATACTAAGAAGGCGCTCCAACAATTCGCACGTTGGCATCGATTACAATGGGGCGGACCTGTCATCGGCGTAACCGGCTCATGTGGAAAAACGACGACTCGCGAAGCGATTCATTCGACACTCTCGGCCACACTTACCGGTTGCCAGAGTCACTTGAACAATAACAACCACTTCGGCGTCCCATTTACATTGCTAGATATCGAGCCGAATGACCAATTCGCAGTTGTCGAGTGCGGTGCATCAACGCTTGGAGAGATGCGTGAACTAGTCTCGTGTTGTCTTCCCAACATTGGCGTGATCACTGGAATCAGTAACGCACATCTCGAAGGCTTCGGAAGCCTCCAAGGAGTCTACGCCGAAAAAACGGAGATGGTTCGTTCACTAGCAAGCAACGAGCTAGCAATCCTCTCAGGTGATAGTAGAAAACTACAGGGACTCGCTAGTCAACTCCAATGTAGAACACTCTTAGTTGGAGAAGGTTCCGGCAATGATGTCCACATCGAGAATGTTCGCCTGGTAGACTCTCAAGTTCTCTTCCAGATTGATCGTGAGACGTACCGGCTGCCGTTAGCAGGTAAACATTATGCACTCTCTGGAGCTATTGCAGTTGCGATTGCACGCGAGTTCGGCCTAACTGCGGCCCAGATCAAAGAGGGGCTGCTCAATACCCAGCCAGTTCCTGGCCGATGCCAAATCGAACGGTTGGGACCATGGACTGTGATCAACGACACCTACAATGCCAACCCAGCCTCTGCATTAGCCGCCTGTCGGTTACTCAGAGACTGGGAACCACAGCAGTTTGCTCGAAAACATCTCGTACTTGGTGACATGTTAGAACTCGGTGCGAGGTCCACATCACTCCACCGCGAGCTTGGTCGGCAAATTGCTGTCAGCGGTATCGACAATCTCTACACTTTCGGTCGCGACGCCGAAAATATTGTAGCCGGCGCTGTCGAAGAGGGGTTTCCCTCCTTGCGAACAAATGCTAGTAACTCTCTGACAGAACTTTGCATACAACTAGTAGACAACCTTGGCGAAAATGATGTGGTGTTAGTCAAAGGCTCACGTGGTACAAGAATGGAGAGAGTCGTCGATTATCTCCGAAGCCATGCAAATTACCCGACAATACACATGGCGCGAGCCGCTTGATTCGAACACTCATAGACTATTAAGGAAACTAACCTGTTAGATTCTATCGTTTACGTATGGGTTTGCGGGGATCCGACGTGACGTTCAATTCGCTTGGACGCGAGCAAATCGGTAATGGACCAAGTGGTTACTGGGTCGATCACTCCATCTACCGCTTGACGATAGAATCTAAAGACCGGGTGTCGAAGGCATTCCTTCGGCACCCGGGGATACACCATCAGCGACGTTGATTAGGCAGTTTGTAGTTAATGAAGGATGGGTCACTCCCGTGTTGTTTTGGTTGCTTCGTGACTTTGCACCCAGCTTACGACAACTCGACTTGATGACAGGCGATTCGAGCATGTTTCTCACCGCCCGAATCGCCTTGGCAAGTCTAACATCGTTTCTGTTGACCCTAGTTTTCGGGCCAATGGCAATTCGCTGGCTGCGTGAGCGATTTCGCGAACCGATACGAAGCGACTCCGCCCGTCTTGATGAGATTCAATCGAGTAAGAATCTCACGCCGACGATGGGCGGGCTATTCATCATCGCATCGATTGCGATTGCAACCCTCCTCTGGGGCGATCTAGCAAATCACTACGTCCAAATTGGTCTATTCGTCGCCATGTCATATGCGGCCCTTGGGGCTTGGGATGACTGGACAAAACTCAAGACAAATCGAAAAGGTCTCGGAGTTCGACAGAAACTAGTTATTCAAGTCGCTATCGCAACATTTGTCGGATTGCTCCTCTATGTTGAAGGTCAACATCAGGCGGTTCAGTCGGATCTGATTTGGCCGTTTGGTGGTTATCGAATATCTTTAGGCATCGGGCTGATTGCTTGGACTGCACTAGTAACGGTCAGTGCGTCGAATGCTGTCAATCTGACAGATGGGCTCGATGGCCTTGCGAGTGGATGCATGGTGTGTGCGGGTTCGGCTTTTATAGCCTTGTCCTACCTTGCGGGACACCGAATCTTAGCCGAGCACATGAGCGTTCCTCACGTTGTCGGCGGCGGAGAAGTTAGCGTTATTCTTGGCGCGATGGTCGGGGGACTGCTCGGTTTTCTATGGTTTAATTGTCACCCGGCCCAAGTTTTTATGGGGGACACCGGATCGCTTCCGATCGGTGCACTTCTGGCCTTTGCGGCACTCGTCTCAAAACAAGAAGTCTTATTGGTAATTTGTGGTGGCGTGTTTGTTGTTGAAGCCTTGAGTGTGATTTGCCAAGTGGCGTCGTTTAAACTGACTGGGCAGCGTGTCATTCTCTGTAGCCCGCTCCACAACCATTATTTATTCCGTGGCGACCCGGAAACACGGATTGTCATGCGGTTCTGGATTGGGTCCGCGTTGCTTGCGATTGTCAGTCTAGCAACTCTGAAAATACGATAGCGAACATAAGAAGATTTGAAGCGTCGTTAGGGAGAGAGGGAATTGGAGCCGGTGTTGCTAGTTACAGACTAGTGACACCGGCTTCGCCCCTTCAATGAGACTCCCAAACTTGATGTGACAATTCTTGTTGGGTGCCACATGGACGCAACCCGGAGTCTCTTCATCTCACTGGTTGCCGTTCTGGTTGGCTTCGGGCTTCTCGTCGTACATAGTGCAAGTGTGACGTCATGGCCCACCGAGTCGGAACAAGTCTATCTTTCACGGCATGCGGCCTTCGTCCTACTCGGTAGTTTAATCGCTGCGGGGTGTTCTCAGGTATCAGCGAGTCGTTGGCGGTACCTTTCTCCTTGGTTACTCCTTGTGACGGTATTGGTACTAGCTCTTGTCTTAGTCCCTGGCGTCGGCGTTCGCGTGAATGGTGCCAGGCGTTGGCTACGATTTGGAAGTCTTTCGTTTCAACCTTCGGAACTTGCGAAAATCACGTTGCCGTTGTTGCTCGCATCACTAGCAACAGTCAAACGCGAGTGGCTCGACCACTGGGTTTATGGGACCTCGCCATTCATACTGCCAATTGGTTGTGTAAGTGGGCTCGTCCTTGTCGAGCCTGATCTCGGCACGGCGATCTTCCTATTGACCGGAGGCGTTGTGTGCCTGTTTCTTGCCGGGTGGCCGATTCGATACTTCCTAGCGATTACTTTGTTCGGCGGGCTAACACTCGGTGCTGGTGTGGGGCTGAAGCCGTATCAGTTTGAACGAATCTCGGGATTCATGAAGGCTTGGTCAGACTTCGACTCTGCACCTTATCAATTGAAGCAATCGGTAATGACTCTAGGTGCCGGCGGCGTGAATGGTGTCGGGATCGGGAAAGGCTGGCAGAAACTCAGTTTTCTGCCTGAAGCAAACACAGATTTTGTGATTGCAGTCGTCGGTGAAGAACTTGGTTTGATCGGCACACTCGGGCTAGCCGCAGTTTGGACTGGCGTCTTGCTTTGCGGTTTCCGACTTGTGAATCGATGCGAGCCAACGAGTTTCTCAGCGATCGCCGGCAAAACGTTGCTTGTGCAATTGGTTCTCCAGGCTGCTCTCAATGTGGCCGTTGTAACTGCGATGGTGCCGCCCAAGGGAATTACGCATCCGCTTGTCAGTTATGGTGGCAGTAATCTTGTGTGCAGTTTGATATCGATTGGCATCATTCTCGGTTTGACCAAGCCCGCCGCAAAATTGACCTGACGCATGGTTCATACTGGATTCTTGAGGGCCATCCATCTATTCTGGCCGATATGAAAACTCCAGAAATCAATCGCAGGGAATGGGTGCTCGGGACTCTAGCCGGCTTTGCCGGGCTAAGTAGTCGACTGGTGTCGGCTATTGATCAGGAGCCAGCCCTCGACATCATTGACTGTCATACGCATTTCTATGATCCGACGCGGGCGGCGGGTGTGCCATGGCCACCAAAGAATTCGACTCTCTACCGGACAGTTTTGCCCAGGCATTTGAAGGAAATAAAAAGCTTCCGTCGAGTGACTGGTACGGTCGTTGTTGAAGCGAGTCCTTGGGTCGAGGACAACGCCTGGTTGCTGGAACTTGCGAAGGATGACCCGTTCATCGTGGGGATTGTCGGCAACCTCACACCAGGCGAACCGGGGTTCAAAGACCATCTCAAGCGATTCGCTTCAAACGAGTTGTATCGTGGTATTCGTATCTCGGAGAAGCTCCTTAGTCGCCTGTTGTCCACAGAAGGTTTGACCGATCTGAAGTTGCTTGTCGAACATGATCTCGAACTGGACGTCAATGGAGGACCGTCGACACCGGGGGTGATTGCAAAACTGGCAGGCAGGCTGCCGTCACTCCGAATCGTGCAGAACCACGTCGGCAATGTTACGATCACATCCGCACCACCGCCAAAGGATTGGCAGACTAACATTCAGACAGCTGCTAGACACAAGAATGTCTACTGCAAGATTTCCGCATTGGTCGAAGGTGCGGCACGTGTCCGAAAGACTGATGTACCGACTGACTTAAATTTCTATCGCCCGTACATCGATGTGATTTGGGATGCCTTCGGTGACGATCGCGTGATTTACGGTAGCAATTGGCCGGTATCGGAACGGGCTGCTAGCTATGAGACACTTCAAAGACTTGTGCATGAGTATGCATCCGAGAAAGGGGCTCTCGCAATGCAGAAGTTCTTCGCTCTGAATGCGAAATCCGCATATCAATGGGTCGACCGGCCTGGAAGAATTTGATGGTCTCTTCGATTCCTAGTCGTTGCTAAATTAACCGTTTATAGCCTAGGCATTCTGATACACCCTCTTGTTTCATTGACCGCTGCGAATCACCCTATGTTCACATTCCAACTTTTCGACGAAAGATAGACATCTAATGAAGTTCATGGAAATGACGGCCACTCAGATCGCGAAAGTTGACCGCGAGAACACGCTTGTGATTGTGCCGATTGCTGCGATCGAGCAACATGGGCCGCATATGCCAACCGGGACCGATACCATACTGTGTACTGCGGTGGCAGAGGCCGTGGAACGAGAGCTCTCGTCGCAGGTTTTGATTACACCCACGGTTTGGCTTGGTGCGAGTTCGCATCACTTGCGTTTTGGGGCGACTTTAGATGCGGACTTAGACACACACATCACGTTGCTTTGCGATATTGCATTGTCGCTACTTGAAGATGGATTTACACGAATTTTGTTTCTCAATGGTCACGGAGGGAATGTCGACCCGATGCGAGTAGCTGCCCGTAAACTCCAACCGATGTATCGCGAAGCAGTCATCGCAGCGGGTAGCTATTGGGATGTGGCCGTCAAAGAGCGAGAACAGTTTTTACAGGGTGATCATAAGTTTGTTGGCCACGCATGTGAGTTCGAAACCTCGTTGATGTTGCATGTCCGCCCAGATCTCGTCGACCAACCATTGTGCAGCAATGCTGGTGAACTCGTGCCTAGCGAGGTGGGTGAAGTTTTCGTCAGTCGTGATATGACACAAAGGACTCAAGCTGGTTTCACGGGGCGTCCCGATCTCGCAACCGCAGAAACAGGACAAAAGATTTTCGAGGCGATTGTCACGAACCTTCAGGCAACCGTGCAGAAACTCTTGTCGCAGCCTCTAAGTGAGAACTACGAAGACTTCGTTTCTTAGCGGACGTTTGTTGGGGATCACTCGCATGGTCATTAGGAAGCTGAGTTGATCGCGGAAACGAATTGGGCGAGTTTTTCCTCGTCCAATTTACCATCCTGTCGAACGCCACTGCAGACGTCGATTCCGTATGGTTTCACAGCGGAAACTGCGGTGGCAATGTTTTCAACATTGAGCCCGCCGGCTAGAAAGACGGGCTTTCTTGATTGCTCGACGATTTGGCGACTTAGGTTCCAATCATGAATTCGTCCGGTTCCGCCCAGTTCGCGGATGGCTGCTCTCGGATTTCCGGAATCGAGCAGAATGGCGTCGACGCTGTCCGATACGCGAACGGCTTTCTCGATCGACTGTCCATCACGAACATGAATAACTTGGACGATCTTCACAGCGGGAAGTTCTGCACGGATCAGGGGATAAACCTCTGGGTGAATGTCGTCATCGACAAGTTGAACCGTATTGACTCCTGTTCGACGAACATGTTGGATGATGGCATCCGCCCGAGTCTCTTGAGTTAGCAAAAACGTGGCGACCGGCGGCGGAACTGTCGGAGCAATTTCTGCGATCAGTTCGTCCGGAATTGGCCCCGGACCGCTCGGCATCGCTCCCACAAGCCCGATGGCATCAGCACCGTAGGCGATGGCCAGACGCGCTTCCTCGGCTGACTGGATGCAGCAAATCTTCAGTCTCGTGCGTCGGGACGGTACGGAAATCGCGTTCATATCCGGGTATCAAAAACGTGCTCGACGATGCAGTTGATCATCTACTGATACAATCCGAGGTCGGTCAAATTGCGATCCGGGATTCGTGCGGATAGGATGCGGAAAACCCGAACGATTACTTTTCACTTCAAGAGAATACCGCTATGGATCCGCAAACGCTCAAACTTGCCACCTTGTGTCTTCACGCCGGCCAGGAACCCGATTCCGCCACGAATTCCCGATCGGTTCCAATTTACCAAACCACCTCGTACACATTCAACGACACCGATCATGCGGCTCGGTTGTTCGGGTTGCAAGAGTTCGGCAACATCTACACACGAATTATGAACCCGACACAGGATGTGTTGGAGCAACGCATCGCGGCTCTTGAAGGTGGATCGGCAGCGCTGGCGGTTTCATCCGGGCAGGCCGCCGAAACCCTGGCGATTCTGAACATCGCTCAAACCGGGCAGAACATTGTTTCGTCGTCGAGTCTCTACGGTGGGACGTACAATCTGTTCCACTACACATTTCCGAAGTTTGGCGTGCATGTCAAATTCGTCGATCAATCCAACCCGGAGAACTTCAAGAACGCAATCGATGAAAACACGCGTTGCTTGTATTTGGAGACGATCGGCAATCCGCGGTGTGATATCCCGGACTTCGAAGCAATTGCAAAGATCGCTCACGACGCCGGAATCCCGCTGATGGTTGACAACACGCTTGCATCGCCCGCTTTGTGTCAGCCAATGAAATGGGGAGCCGATATCGTTGTGCAATCTTGCACGAAGTTTATTGGTGGTCATGGCACGAGCATTGGCGGGGTGATTGTCGAGAAAGGCGATTTTCCGTGGGATAACGGAAAGTTCCCGGAAATGACCGAGCCAGACCCGAGCTATCACGGTCTGAAGTACTTTGAAACATTCGGCCCGATGAACATTCCTTTCGCGATCAAAGCACGCGTGCAAATGCTGCGTGACTTGGGTTCCGCGATGAGTCCGTTCAATGCATTTCAGTTTCTGCAAGGGTTGGAAACGTTGCATCTTCGCATGCCGAAACATTGCGAGAACGCGATGGCTGTTGCAGAGTTCTTAGAGTTGCACCCCAAAGTATCTTGGGTGAACTATGCAGGATTGAAAACGCATCCGTCTTACGAACTCGCGCAGAAGTATTTGCCGAACGGTTGCGGTTCCGTGTTCGGATTCGGTATCGCTGGCGACAGTCCTGAAGAACAACGTAGCAAGGGAATCAAGCTGATCAATAGCGTCAAACTCTTCAGCCATTTGGCGAATGTGGGTGACAGCAAGAGCTTGATCATTCACCCGGCGAGCACCACCCACCAACAACTAACAGCCGAAGAACAAGCCAGCACCGGCGTCACACCCGACTTCGTGCGGCTGTCGATCGGTACGGAAGATAAGGACGACATCATCGCCGACCTGAAACAAGCGTTGGACGCTGTATAACCTTTGAGTTCTTATGACTGCCCTCTCCCATTTGGGAGAGGGCGTCGACTAATACTCCCGATTCGAGGAACCAGAATGTTACAACGAATTCTGATGAGCGCTCTATTGGTTTTCGCGAGTACCACATTCACGTCAGCGGCTGCTCCGGTATCGGTCTTCATTTTGGCTGGTCAGTCAAACATGCAAGGTCACGGGATTATCAAAGCGAACCCGGCTCGAAATGACGGCAAAGGTTCGCTCGAATGGCTTGTCAAGAACCCAGAGACCAGCAAAAAGTTTGGCCACCTCCTCAATGAAGAAGGCGAATGGACCGAACGTGACGATGTGCAGATTTGGTATCTGGGTCGCACTGGGAATCTGACACCTGGTTTCGGGGCGAACGAAGAGCGAATCGGTCCAGAACTCGGTTTCGGGCAAGTGATGGGTGAGGCACTTGAACAGCCGGTCTTACTCATCAAGATTGCTTGGGGTGGCAAAAGTCTGGGAAAGGATTTTCGTCCGCCGTCTTCCGGTGGCGAAATCGGTCCGTACTACCAAGAACTCATTCAACACGTCGAAGAGACACTCGCGAACGCAAAGACATTGTTTCCACAGTATCAGAATCGCGAGCTGAAGCTTGCGGGTTTCGGTTGGCATCAAGGTTGGAACGATCGCGTCAATCAGTCATTCAATGACGAGTACGAAGTCAACATGGCGAACTTCATTCGCGATATCCGTAAGGAACTCAACGCACCAAATTTACCGTTTGTCATTGCAGAGACTGGCATGAGCGGGCACGAGGAGAAACACCCTCGTGCCTTGTCGCTGATGAAAGCTCAAGCGGCTGTTGCGAAGCATAAAGAGTTCAAAGGCAACGTCGCGTTTGTCGGGACAAAGGATTTCTTCCGCCCGAAAGAACAATCCCCATCGGGGCAGGCGTATCACTGGAACACCAACGCAGAAACCTATTATCTCATCGGTGAAGCAATGGGGAAAGCAATGTTGCAACTCACGGACGAATAGTCTTAGCGAAACGCAGTCGCGAATCCACTCGATGATTCTGCAGTTGATTTTCCGTATATCGTTTGCCAGTTGATTTTGAGAACAGAGGCCCCCCATGCACGCCGTTACGCCCGTCGAGCGTCTTGTCAATCTATTGGAACCGAGCGAAAACCTTCTGTTCAACATGTCGGTGGAGGAGGCGATTGACCGTGTTGGTACCGGAGACGCAGAGCAGGTTCGTGCGATTGACGGACATTTCGCTCTGATCCACAAAGACGGCATCACGATCCGTATGGCCCGTTCGATCGGCAGACCGATGCGTTATTTTCTAGCCAAGCGGTCCGAAGGGCCATGCTTAGTCGTTGCGGAACGGATCGATGAGATCTACCGGTTCCTATGTGATGAAGGGCTCGATGGGCAGTTCCATCCGTCATACACGCGAATGGTGCCGGCCCATCATATTGTCGAACTTTCACTCGTAGGTTGCCCCGATCCCAATCCGAAAGCGGTCCGTTACTTCACCCCGCAACGCAATCGTTGGAAACCCGATCTCGATGAAATTGGCGAGCGTTACGTCGGAACACTCGCAGAGGAAATCGATCGATGGTTGGACACGATTCCCCGGGAAGCACCGCTAGGAGTTTTGTTTTCCGGAGGGATCGACAGCGGTTCGGTATTCCTCGTGCTATACCATGTGCTGCTCAAACGAGGCGAGTCGCCGGCTCGACTTAAAGCGTTCACTTTGTCTGTTGGTGATGGCGGAAGTGATCTTTCACAAGCCGAACAGTTCCTGGCAACGCTGTCACTGTCGATGTTTGGTGAACCTATTTCGGTCGCCAAGGATGATTTGAATTACCGGGAAGCCATCCAAGTCATCGAGGACTACAAACCTCTGGATGTCCAAGCCGCCACGGTCGGACTAGCGCTCTGCCGACAAATTCGTCAGCGGTATCCTGATTGGAAATACTTGATTGATGGCGATGGTGGCGATGAAAACTTGAAGGATTATCCAATCGAAGAAAATCCCGAGCTGACAATCCGTAGTGTGTTAAACAATTCGCTGTTATATCAAGAAGGCTGGGGTGTCGAGGCCGTTAAACACTCGTTGACATATTCTGGCGGACAAAGTCGTGGACATGTTCGTTCGCATGCACCCGCGAAACATTTTGGATTCCAGGCTTTCAGTCCGTATGCGTTGCCGAACGTGATCGAAGTGGCGGAGGGTATTCCGTTTATCGAGCTGACCGACTGGCAGCACGAACGGCTTTATGCACTCAAGAGTGAAATCGTCCAGCGAGGTGTCAAAGCCATCACAGGTCTAGAAATGCCAGTCTTTGAAAAACAACGATTTCAGAAAGGCGCGATGACGGATTCGCTCTTTTCCGATTTATTCCCTGCCGAAGACATGGCCTATCGTCGCGAATTTGCGGGACAGTATGCTTGATTCGATCCCTTCAATTTCCGATCGAGAAATTCTGCAGCAACGCGGTGCCAAGAACACGGTCAACCCGGAACAGCCCTATGCTTACTTGGTCGAACCCGAAAAAGCGGCTAATGGGCTAGTGGTCGACGTTGCAACGGTCTTCCTCACGAATCGAGAATGTCCGTTTCACTGTTTGATGTGTGATCTTTGGAAGAACACCACAGACTTTACGGTTGAGCCAGGTGCAATCCTACGACAGATTGATTTTGCTCTCGACCGGCTGCCTTCAGCCCAGCATATCAAACTCTATAACAGCGGGAATTTCTTTGATCGTAAAGCGATCCCGAAAGCTGATTACCGAGCGATCGCCAAGCGGATCCAAGCGTTTGATCATGTCGTCATTGAAAACCATCCGCGACTCTGCGGCGATGACTGTTTGCGGTTCCGCGACATGTTAGGCGACACGACACTAGAGATTGCGATGGGCCTGGAGACAATTCACCCTCAAATCCTGCCCGCCTTAAACAAACAAATGACACTCGTTGACTACACATCGGCTGTCAATTTCCTGCGGGGTGAGGGCATCGCAGTTCGAAGTTTTATACTACTTGGGCTTCCGTTCGTTACCCCCGCAGATGGACTCACGTGGGCACTGCGGTCGATTGAGTTTGCTTTTGAGGTCGGCGTAACGTGCTGTGCAGTGATTCCTACGCGAGTCGGCAACGGGACACTGGAACGACTCGCAGCGCAGGAACAATTTCGTGAGCCAAAACTAGCATCGCTGGAAGAAGTGATGCAAGCCGGGCTAGAACTCGCAAACGGACGCGGGCGAGTGTTCGTTGATCTCTGGGATCTTCAACGGTTTTCCACATGTGATTCCTGCCTAGACGCCAGACGCGAACGGTTGCATCGCATGAATCTCGAGCAACAGAGTTTGCCGACGATCACTTGTTCCTGTGAGGCAGATTAATCGTGGGCGAAAAACTCTCGGTTGATGTTGTAATTGTCGGTTCCGGGTTTGGTGGAAGTTTGACGGCATTGCTACTCGACCGCGTCGGTTTCAAAGTGGTGCTAGTCGATCGCGGACGACACCCTCGATTTGCAATTGGCGAGTCTTCCACACCGATTGCCGATCTCGTGCTACGCGACCTGGCCCAACGCTATGATTTGCCGCAGTTGTTACCGTTGACACGTTATGGAAGCTGGAAGCAAAACTATCCAAACGTCACATGCGGATTGAAACGCGGTTTCTCCTATTTTGCTCAGCAGCCGGACGAGTATTTTCAGCCGACTGCAAATCACCAAAATGAACTACTAGTTGCGGCTAGTAGCAACGACTCGAACGCTGACACGCATTGGTTGCGTTCAGATGTGGATTCGTTCCTAGTGAGCGAAGTTCAGGCTGCCGGCATACCGCACTATGACCAAACTGAACTGCAAGTTCTCAACCATTCGCCCCGTTGGCAGTTTCAAGGCGTGCGTGAGAATTCGAAACTGACGATCGATGCAAGTTTTTTAGTCGACGCCTCCGGCACCGCTGCATTTCTTCCGCTGGCCATGAATCTTGAGTGTCAAATAGCACACTTGCGAACAAACTCATCCGCGGTGTTCGCACACTTCGCTGACGTTGTGCCGTGGCATACGCATCTTTCATCGCGTCGGGCGTATTTCGAAAACCATCCGTTTGATTGTGATGCAGCTGCTTTGCATCACATAATCAAAGAAGGTTGGATGTGGCAACTGCGATTTGACAATCAAATCACGAGTGCTGGGTTCGTGATCAATGGTGATCAGGCTAGGTTTTCGCCCGCGATTTCTGTTGAAGAAATCTGGCATACGCTAGTCAAACGTTATCCATCCATTGATGAACAATTTGCATCGGCCCACGTCGTTGCACCAGACGGAGGAATGACTCGAACTGGTCGACTGCAACGACGTTGGGCATCTGTTGCTGGTCCTAACTGGGCGTTACTTCCACATACGGCCGGGTTTATCGATCCGCTTTATAGTACCGGCATCGCACATACGATGTGTGGTATCGAGTACCTAGTCCAGTTGCTGCAAGCTCACTGGAAGAAAGAGTCACTACGCGAGCAACTCCATCGCTACGCACAGAAGATCCAAGCCGAACTAGACCTGATTGATGAACTGGTTCATGGTAGCTATCGAGCGATGAAGAACTTCGAAATCTTTGTGCCGTATTCAATGCTCTATTTCGCAGCTTCAACTACTTATGAACAGCGACGATCAAATATTGGAACGTCCTCACAAGCGACATTCCTGTGTGCAGAGGATCAACAGTTCCGGAGGTTGGTACGTCACGTCAACCAACTGTTAGATCACACACTGAGACAAACGGACGATGACAAGAAATCACGTCAATTTTTTGATGACGTGGCGGAAATCATCCGTCCTTATAATGTCGCCGGACTTTGCGACCCTGACGTGCAGAATATGTACCGCTATACGGCGATTGACTTGGACTAGTTTTTCTGCTGGCGTTCGTGATGAGAACGGTATCCGCCCTAGAAACTAAAGGGAGCCGTTTCGCTAGCAGTGGCGTTTGATGCAGGCGGCGTCGACTGGGTGTCTTCGGCTTCATCCGCTTGATCCGTGCGGCGGAGTGGAATGCGTTTGTGTTCGCCAAACGGAGCAGACGATCCCGCAGTTGATCGCGTGTTCGCCGTTGCGTCGTTCTCAGCGAGTTGCTGCGTGTTCGGTTTGTCTTCCGGCGGTCGTTCGAAATGAAGGCCAAGTGTGGGCGATGTCGGTTGGTCGCTGTTGGCCTCGAATGTCATCCGGGGCGCAGCACAACCCAATAGGGATAGCCATGCAACAAGGAAAGGATACCCGAGAGTTGATTTCCAGTTCATCGGCTGAGTTCCATCACAGATCACAGTGAAGGTGAGAACCGAAGGGTTACGAAGCGCGACGGTTACTATTCGTCAGCTTCGACCACGCGTTCCGATTCCCGGCGGTCCGGCAAGTCGCCGTAGACTTCGCCTAGGTCAGGTTCATCTTGCGGCGGAACGGTGCCGAGGAGTTTTGTCGGCATCATCGAGGTGCTAAGCACAGGATCACCGTCAGATGCACAACCGCATACGCCAATCACGGTGAATGCAGCGTAACAAGCGACAGAACAGAGATATTTACACATGACCCGCCTCCCTGCGGTTCGTGATTTTGCATAGATTTTCAGGGATTGCGCGGTTGATAACAGAAGGGCATTGCCATGTATAGATCAGTTTTGTCTGCAGGCCGCCCATCCGTAAATCTCAATAGGAGACCTTGTCGAATTGTTGTAGCCTTGTCGAAACAAATGTTCTTTCCACCGATCAGCGTTCGAATGGAGTTACCGATATGCATCGTTCCCTTAGCATTCTCTTACTATTTTCTACTGTCGGTCGATTGATGGCTGCGGAGCCGACTTCGCTTCCAGATGCGTGGTTCCATATCCAAGAGTTCACTTTGATGAACATTCCTGCGAAAGATGCTGCCGAAGGCATTGGGAATTACATGAAAGCCAAACGTGAACTTTTCAGGCTAGCGGACCCGAACAAGGTCCCCTCGCAGTGCACGATTACACCGAACATCGACACGAATAGCCTGGTCTGCAGGGCCACCCAGAACGAACTGCTGGAGATTGCATCGCTTATTAAGAAGTTGGACCGAAGTCCTGATCAAATCGTTATCCGGATGGAGGTTAGCCAGACGGGGCCTGATCAAAAGAAAGTCATTCTATCCAGACCCACAGTGCGGACACTTGCCGATCAAACCGCGGTCATTGAATTTGGAACCGAAGACTCGTACATGACTATCAAAATGACCCCGCGAGTGATCCGCGGGGACGTAGAAGCGAAAGAATAGTTGGTGTTCAACAAATTACAGCGATCGACTGCGAATTAGCTTTTCTTTTTCGAAGCCTTTTTCTTGGTCTTTTTCTTCGTTGCGGATTTTTTCTTAGTTTTCTTTTGGCCGGCTTTTTCTTCGAGCAGTGCGATGCCATCGGCGAGCGTCAATTTGTTGACGTCTTGATCCTTCGGCACGCTGGCAAAGACTTTTTTCTTGCCGTGTCGCACGTAGGGACCGTATTTGCCTTCGAACACCTGCACCGGTTGGCCGGATTCAGGGTGTTCACCCAGTACCCGTAGCGGTTCGGCGGCGGCTCGCTTTTTCGTCTTGGACAACATATCGACGGCCGCTTCCATCGTGATGTCCAACGGCGTGTATTCTTTCCCTTCGAACTCGTAGGTGTGCTTTTTCTTGTCGAAGTTGCCGTAGACTTTGTTGTGCAGCACGTACGGGCCGTACATTCCGATATCCGTCTTCACGACGTTACCGGTTTCCGGGTGTTGGCCGAGCTTCCGAGGCAAGTTCATCAGGGCAACGGCTTGCTCAAGCGTGATTGTCTCGGGATCGATCGAATTGATCAGCCCCTTGCGTTTCGGTTTCGGGTTCTCGTCAGTGACTTCACCAAGCTGCACGTACCAACCATACGGACCACTCTTCAGATAAATCGGCAAGCCCTCTTCCGGATGCATCCCGAGCGGTTTGGGGCCTTCCTGTTTCTTCTGAATCTGGTCTTCGACGTACTCGTTTGTCAGATCACCGGGGGCGAAGTCGTTTGGCAACGACGCCGTGACCTTCTCACCGTTGTTCTCGCGTTCGAGATACGGGCCGTACTTGCCGACACGGATCGCAGAATCGACACCGCTCAATTGCAGCGTGCAGGCTTCACGGGGATCGATGGTTTCGATCTTCTCTTTCAATTGCGTATCGAGACCTTGGTCACCGGAATAGAATCGCTGCAGATACGGCAATCGCTCGGCTTGTCCGGCGGCGATGTCGTCGAGATCCTGCTCCATCCGGGCCGTAAACTTATAATCGACCAGGTTTGGGAAGTGCTGTTCGAGCAATCGTGTCACAGCCATCGCGGTGAATGTCGGCACGAGTTGGCTGCCATTCTTTCGGACGTAACCACGATCTTGAATTGTCCCCAGAATACTGGCGTAAGTACTCGGCCGTCCGATGCCTTCGGCTTCCAACTGCCGCACCAGTGAGGCTTCCGTGTACCGGGCTGGCGGTTTGGTTTCGTGGCTGAGGGCTTCGACTTGGTCACAAGAAAGTGTTTGACCTTCCCTTAACGGAGGCAACACACTGTCTTGATCGTCGAGAGCGGCTTCCGGATCGTCACTGCCTTCCACGTAGGCTCGGAAGAAACCGGGAAAGATCACGGATCGACCGGACGCCCGGAACTGCGCGTCCTCGACTTTGATTGTGACGGTTTGGAATCGCAAACGGGCCTCAGCCATTTGTGTGGCGACGGTACGCTTCCAGATTAGATCGTAAAGTTTCGCCTCGCGACCTTTCAGGTTGTGTTCATCGGCGGTTTTCATGTCCGTCCCGGCGGGACGGATGGCTTCGTGAGCTTCCTGGGCGTTCTTGGATTTCGACGTGTATTGTCGTTCGCTGCTATGCAGAAATTGGTCGCCGTACCGATCCTTCACGCACTTCCGAGCGGCAGTGACAGCCTCTTTGGAGAGGTTGACACTATCCGTCCGCATGTAGGTGATAAGCCCGTTTTGATACAGCTCTTGGGCGACACGCATCGTTTCGCGGGCCGTCATGTTGAGCTTGCGGTTGGCTTCCTGTTGCAACGTACTTGTCGTGAACGGAGCCGACGGTTTGCGGGTTTGCTCGCGTTCTTCGACGGACTCGACTTGCCAATCGGACGATTTGATTCTCTCGACGAGTTTCTTGGCGTCGTCTTCACTCAACAACAGCACATTGCTGCCTTCTTTGAGTTTGCCGGTGTTCTCGTCGAAGTCTTTCCCGCTGGCGACCTTCTTGCCATCGACGGTCATCAAGTCCGCGGTGAAACGGTCTTTTTGCTCGGGTTCTTTGTCTCCAGCGGCATGGAGACCGGCTTTCAGGTCCCAATACGTCGCGGAGTGGAAGGCCAAACGTTCGAGTTCGCGTTGCACCAACACACGGACGGCCACCGACTGCACGCGACCTGCCGACAACTTCGGTGCGACTTTTCGCCACAGCAGTTTACTGAGCGGGAAACCGAACAGCCGGTCGACCACGCGGCGGGTTTCCTGGGCTTCGACCAAGTCTTCGTCGATTTGCCGAGGGTTCTGAATGGCGTGCTGGATGGCTTCCTTGGTGATTTCCGAGAACACCATTCGGCTGACGGGCACCTTCGGGTCGAGCAGTTGCACAAGGTGCCAACCAATGCTTTCCCCTTCGCGGTCTTCGTCGGTCGCGATGATGAGTTCGCTGGATTCCTTCAGAGCGGCCTTGAGTTCCTTGATGATCTTCTTGCTATCAGGAGAGACCACATAGAACGGCTCGAAGTTTTCATCGACTTTGACGCCGAGTTCGGCCCATTCTTCTTTTTTGTACTTCTCGGGGATTTCTTTCCGGCTCGCGGGCAGATCGCGGACGTGCCCCACGCTGGCCAGAACCTTGTACTTCGGGCCGAGAAATCCGCCGATCTTTTTTGCTTTTGCTGGTGATTCGACAATCACCAACGCCTGATACTTCTTGCCAACGTCCTTAGCCACGCGATGACATCCCTTCGAGGAATCGGCCCGCTTTGTGCGGTCAATCGAGGATTTTCGACAGGCGACCGGGCGTCACCTGCCCCCTTAAATCTCGACATTCTTAACCCGACGCCAATCAACGTGCAAGGGCGGAATCCGAAGAAGACGGCTGAAACCTTCGGATTGGGTGCGGGGCTTCACTCCGGAATCTTGGGTAGGTCGTGTGCGTTAACCCAAGATTCTGTCATGAGTTCAGGCGGCTATCGTGTTCTGATTTAGTCGTCGTTCTTGCGTAGGAATCGACCGCCACTGAGGAACATCCCGTTCTCGCAGGGGTGACACCATTCGATCAAGACGCGGTATTCGAATTTCCGAGTCTCGCTGGCCATCCGCACGGTGACTTCGCCCGGCGTGACAGAACCGCGATGTGCCATGCCGATGCCCAAACGGCTGATTTCCCGTGTCATCGCCGAGATGGTATTTCCCCGTTGCGTGGTAATTTCCGCTGGCACAGACAGTTCCAACCGCTCCGCTTCCCGCAGATTTTCGCGATCGGATTTGCCGATGCTTTCCAGAATACGTTGGAGATCTTCTACAGTGGGACGGCTCCAGGGATCTGCCGACATAGTCTTTTCTCCGGAATGTGTTGAACAGCTGCGTAGAGTTTCAAGCGGCCAAAAGGATGTTGCGTTCAGAAGCCAAGATCGCACGACGGTCACGGCTCTTAGTCCAACATAGGTTAGCGTGGCGAGGATGCATCATGTTCCCGGACGAAATTCATCCGAAGCAGTCGGTGAGTAGCAAGCGAGACCAACCCAACCGGTATAACCACTGCAATGCAGTGTTGGAGAGCCAGGCCCGGGATCGTTCCGATCCTCGGGTTTCTGGTCTTCGCTCTCGGGTTTCCGCTTTCGTAGAATCCGCATGAGGAATGCTCTAAGCTAGACGGGCGTTTCGAACCGCCACCGGCTCCGAGTTCCTATGCATCCGACCGAATCTTGGCACGAACAACCTTCCGTCAGTCTGGCGTTGGAACTGCAAACGCCAGAGAACATTGTGCTTTCGTACCAGCTCGCCGGTCCGGCATCACGATGTGCGGCGTTTCTGATCGACGGACTCATTCGGGGTGCGATACTCATCGCGTTGTTGATTCCCGTGTTTCTGTTGGCAGACTATCTTCCCGGGACGTCCACCGGATTGATGCTGCTCACACTGTTCTTTCTTGATTGGGGTTACTTCACGATTGCTGAGGGACTCTTCCGCGGTCGCACGGTTGGTAAAAAAGCGATGGGGTTGCGAGTGATCCATGAGCACGGCCACCCCGTCACATTTTGGGGAGCAATGCTGCGAAATTTTCTGCGGGTTGTCGATGGGGTTCCACTGTCGGTGTTCTACTTCGGGACGGGAATTGAAATCGCGATGGGGCTACAGTTCGTGCCGGTCTATGGTCCGGCGCTCGTCGCGATGATTCTTTCCCCGAAGCTGCAACGTATCGGCGACTTAGCGGCCGGCACGGTGGTTATCTCCGAACGCTTCGGCCAATTGCCGCGGGAACCGGTCATCTTTTCGCGAATCCGTCCACTCGAACGTGGGGAAATTAACCATTGGAAACCCGATAGCCGCACGTTGGCCGCCATCGACGATTACCTCTCACGTCGGCACGTTTTGTCCCATGAACGCGGACATGAACTGTGTGCCGATCTGGCGGTGACTCTGGCCCGCAAATTGGAATTCAAAGGCGATCCGTATCAGCTGCGGGACTATCCCATGTCGTTTTTGGCCCGTGCATACGTGACATTCGCAGGGCGAGACGAAAACGAAGACAGCGAGTGGCTGCCTCGACAATCGTCATCGGATAAGCTGACGGAATTGGAAGTCGTTCCCCGACGCACACCCAGACAACATCGCACGCGACGGTGATCGAATCCTTCGACGAACAAACCCATGAATAAACGCGATTTTCTCAAGCAACGCCGTCCGGTTTGGAATCGGTTTGCGAAACAACTTGGTCGATTGGAAACCGGGAAGTTTCGCAAACTGAGTGGCAACGGCGTATTGGATTTCTCGCGGATGTTTCGGGAAGTCTGTCACGATTTGGCGACAGTCCGTGCGAACGAGTGGGGCGGACAGTTAGAGACGTACCTCAACGAACTCGCCGCTCGGGGGCACAACGTCTTTTACCGCTCGCCACCGGGACGGATTCAAAGGTTTCTCGATTTCCTGGCAGTGGGTTATCCGCGGACGTTCCGTAAGAACATCGGCTACTTCTGGGCCGGGTGTCTGTTTTTCTTCGTCCCGCTGATCGTCACATGGGTTGTGGTGCAAAAAGATTCCGAATTGGCCGGTCGGATTATGCCACCGGCTCAGTTGGAAATGATGGAAACCATGTACGATTACGATCCCGACGCCCCGGATCGTCCCGTCTTCCAAGAAGACCGAGCCGGCATGGGGGGCTTCTACGTGTATAACAACGTGGGCATTGCGCTCCGGGCGTTTGCGGCGGGGATCTTCCTTGGCGTAGTCACGGTGTATGTGCTGCTGTCGAACGGGATTTACATCGGGGCGGTGGCGGGGTACCTCATCGCGGAAGGCCACGGCAAAGCGTTTATCAGTTTTGCAATTTCGCACGGTTCGTTCGAACTGACGGCTATCGCGATTGCTGGCGGAGCAGGTTTGATGCTTGGCAATGCGCTCATTCACCCCGGTCAACAAACACGCCGCCAAGCATTGCAAACTCGCGGATTGGAAGCGGTGCAAATCGCCGGCGGAGCGGCAGTAATGCTCTTTATCGCCGCGTTGCTCGAAGCGTTCTGGTCACCGGCTGGGATTCCATCGTTGCTGAAATATATCGTCGGTGGTTCTCTGTGGGGATTGGTCGCGTTGTACCTGTTGCTCGCAGGGCGGGGCAGCGAAACATCCGAAGAAATTGACTGACTTTCCGAAGACGGGTGTGCCCCGACTGTTGTCTTGCAGCGGGGCTTTGCGATTCCCGTCACGCTGATGCGGTGAAACGCGAAAGCGATTCCAGCACCAACTCGGCCGCTTTCAGCTGTCGTGTGATACGAAGTTTGTTCAGTTCGTCCTCGTCGGCATTGTCGGGCGTCTTTTCCAATTGGTGTTCGAACACCTGTGTCTCTCGTCCCCGACCCGCAACGCCAATAAAGATCAACCCGTCTTGCTCTTCCGGTGCATATGGACCAACGTGGCCGGTGACCGACGCCGAAACCGTCGCTTCCGGCGTTTTTTCCAGCACTCCCTCAGCCATTTTTCGCGCGACAATCTCACTGACGGGTCCCGGATCATCGAGAATGTCCCGCGGAATCTTTAACCACTCCGCTTTCGTTTCGATGCGGTAAACGACGGCCGACCCACACATCACATCGGACACCCCTGCCACTGCCGTCACGGCACTCGAAATCAATCCGCCCGTGCAACTTTCCGCAAACACCACTTTATGATCGTGTTCACGAAGTTGGTCCGCCAATGTTTCTGCCGCTGCGTATATCTCTAATAATGTCGCCATAGATAAACAACTCTTTATTCTTGCGTGTGACGTAAGTATAGTGGCAACGTAACCGTATCCTTAATTGGAACAAATTATCTGAGGAATGCATATTTTGGTGAAGTGAAGGGGAGGCGTTTTATGGGGCGATTCTGGTGCTGCTTGCTGATTTGTGGCCTGCCAACAGGAAATCTCTCGGCGGAGGCCCCAGCGTTATCGGTCCAGATTGATCGACTCATCGAGCCTGACGTAAAGCCCGGTACCTTGGCCCCCATTGCGGATGATCTCGAGTTCCTCCGGCGAATCACCCTCGATCTGGCTGGTCGCATCCCGACACGCGAGGAAACCGACGCGTTTCTCAACGAGGAATCACCCACGAAGCGGGCACGGCTCATCGACGATTTACTCGCCGGTGTGGACTTTCCCCGGCAGATGGCCGAACGCCTCAACATTTGGTTGATGGAACGGCGTGGCGAAAACGCGGAATGGCAAAAGTTCCTACGAACGGCGTGCGAAGAAAATCAATCTTGGGCGGAAATCGTGCGGCGGATTATCAAGCCGGACGATGCCGACGAAAACGCACGCGGGGCAGCATTCTTCATCACGCAACGTCTGGTTTCCCGGGGTGCAATGGCGGCCGTCGATGTGCCGGGACTTACCCGCGATGTCGGGCGGTTATTCGCAGGTGTCGATTGGCAATGTGCTCAGTGTCATGATCATCTCACCGTCGACGATTATCACCAGGAAGATTTCCAAGGTCTGCACACGATTTTCGAAAATGTTGCCACGCGTAATGGTGCCAAGTTTCCGGCGATCGACGAAAAACTGATGACCACGCCGCAGGAATTCATGTCAGTGTTCATTCAGGAACCTCGTACGACACCGCCGCGTGTGCCCGGTGGTGCAGAAATTGCGATTCCCGAGTTCCCCAAGGGTGAGGAATACGAAGTTGCACCGGACCGTAAAAAACGCATTGCCGGTGTGCCGAAATTCAGCCCATTGCGTGAACTTTCCGTCGGTTTGACCGCTGCCGAGAACAGGATGTTCAGCCGCAATATCGCGAATCGCTTGTGGTGGATGATGACCGGTCGCGGATTGGTTGAACCGCTCGACTTGCATCACACCGCCAACCCGGCGACGCATCCGGAATTGCTCGATCTACTGGCGACAGAATTCGCCGCCCATGATTTTGACATCCAATGGATGCTCCGACAAATCGCACGATCGAAGACCTACCAACGCACCAGTCGGCTGCCCGAGGAAACTCCATCACCGGCAGCGTACTCTGTTGCGAGCGAGAAACGACTTTCTGCCGAACAACTCTTTTGGAGCGTCTTGATTGCTACCGGCGAATCCGATCGACTTGCCGAGCCCGGTCAATCGCTGGAAGAAATTGTAAAAGCTTCGAAGGAACTGCAAAACCTGCGGAAAACCTTTGTCGACACTTTCGCCAATCCACCGACCGAAGCGGAAATCGACTTTGAACCGTCTGTCAAAGCTGCTTTGTACCTGATGAATAACGACGACGTGCAGGGACTGCTCAAACCCAAAGACGGCAACCTCATTAATCGACTCACAAAGCGTTCAGATGCGGAAATTGCCGACGAGATGTTTCTGACGATCTTGATTCGTCGTCCCACCGACGAAGAACGCCGAGACGTTCAAAGTTATCTCGCCGAGAATTCGAATCAACGAGACCAAGCCCTTCAGAATCTCGCCTGGGCGTTGTTGTCGGGGACCGAGTTCTGTCTGAATCATTGATAATTCCCATATGTGCCACGGTTCTGTGAGCCGTGTAAATCGATGTCCATTTGGAAACACGGCTTACCGAGTCGTGGCATACGAAGTGATAGAAACCGAGGAAAACTAACATGGCTCATCCTCGTTGTCAGATTGCAGATCACACGTTGTCACGACGTCGTATGCTCGGCACGCTCGCCGGGGCGGCGGGTGGCCTGGCCTGCGGCGGATTGCTGCAACCAACTTTTGCCGAGGAGTTGAAGAAGAGTGACAAGCAAATGCTGCTGATGTGGCTCGACGGTGGTATGAGTCAGCTGGAAAGTTGGGACCCGAAGCCCGGCACACAATTCGGTGGCCCGTATCGATCGATTCCGACCACGCTGCCGGGTGTGCACCTCAGCGAACTGATGCCCCGACTCGCGAAGCAAATGCACCGCTTCAGCATGGTTCGTAGCATGCGGACCGAAGACCCGAATCACTCCAGCGGAGTCGGCAAAATTCTTCGGGGACATCCTAAAAACCGCGGCGTGGAATACCCGTTCATCGGCTCCGCGTTGGCGAAACTGATGGGACCGACGGCGAGTAGTCTGCCGCCGTATGTGTGGGTCAAACCGGGCAACGGCGGGTTTATCTCGAAACACGCTGGTTTCCTCGGGGCAAAATATGGTGCGTTTGCGTTAGGCAACGGCAAGCCGCCGCAGAATTTGGTGCGTCCCGATTCGATTTCCAACGAGGATGATCACGCCCGCCAAATGCTTCGGGAGAAGTTCAACCGCCGATACGCGAAACTTCATCCCCCCAACAATAGCGAAGCCAATAGCTATGTGTTCGACGTCGCCCAAACGCTGATGAAACATGCGGACTTGTTCGACGAAGCCACGCTGGCCGACACCGACCGCGAACGTTACGGCCGAACGGATCTCGGAAAACACACGCTTTTGGGGCGGCGGCTGATCGAAGCTGGCGTGCGGTTTGTGCAAGTTCAGTCGTACGGTTGGGACACGCACGGCGACAACTTCAACGCCCATGCCAGTCGGGTGCCGAAGGTCGATCAGGCGTTGTCCGCACTCCTCGAAGATCTCGACGAACGCGGCCTGACGGAGCGGGTTTTGGTCGTCGTGATGTGCGAATTCGGTCGCACACCCCGGATCAACGGTTCGGTCGGTCGGGATCATTGGCCGAATGCTTGGTCGTTGGCGATGGCGGGGTGTGGCATCCGTCCCGGAACGGTCATCGGTGAGACGACGGCCGACGGCACGGACATCGTCGGTGAGCCGTACGACATCGGCGCTCTGTTCCACACTTGGTATCACGCTCTGGGGATCAACCCGGAAGCGACTGAGTTCATGAACGGCACCCAACCGCTGCCAATTGCCCACGACGATATGCAACCGATCCGCGAACTGTTGAGCTGAACAAGGTTTGAGCATGTTCAAGACCGAAGACACCACTCCACAAGAAGTCCTCGCGAGCCACGCGGATCGACAAATCGCGACCGCACGCTTTCATCCGACTGGCGAATTCCTCGTGACGGGCGGTTACGACGGTTCGCTGCGTCGCTGGCGAATTGAGGATGAAACGTTCACCGAAACCGCGTCGATCAGCGGGCACAACGGCTGGATCGAACGGATCGCATTTCACCCGAATTCCGCCGTGGACATCCTCGTAAGTTCCGACTCATGGGGACGGCTGATGATGTGTCATCCATCCGGCGAAACCATCGAACCCGCCTGGCGACACGAATCTGCTCACGATGGCCGGATTCATGCGTTGACATTATCTGCAGACGGCGAGCGAATCATTACTGGCGGCCAAGACGGGCATGTCCGTATCTGGGAAACGAAAACCGGCCGACTGCTGCACGAGTGGAGGGCTCACGAATCGGAAGTCATGGCGACAGCGATGCATCCGAATGGAAAATCTGTCGTCAGCGGCGATCTGTTCGGCAACGTTCTTGAGTGGAACATCGAGTCAGGCCAAAGTGTTCGCGAATTCGATCTGTCGCAGATGCACTATTACGAACGCGACCAAGACGTTGCCGGTCTGAAGCACTTACGATTCTTGGACGGTGGTGCGACACTCGTTTGTGCCGGTTCGGATCCGAAACGCACGGGCAACGTGAACGGCATTCCCAGTCTGCATTTCGTCAATTGGAAGACTGGGACAATCGACAATTCGCTCTTGCTGGGTGATACTTCGATGGGGTTTGTCTTCGACTTTGAAAAACTCGACGACGGTTCGTTCCTCATTGCAACCAGCGGAGCACCGGGCAACGGTCGTGTGCTCTGGCGACATCCGACTGAGGAGTCGTTCCGCTTCGAATTCAAGAAGCTATCGAATTGTCATGCGTTGGCATTGCATCCTGATCGGCGACGGTTTTTCGTCTCCGCTACGAACCGCAATAGTCAAGGAAATGGGGCGGTTCGGGACAAGGAAACCGGTGCGTATCTTGGCAATACGTCACCCATGCACTTGTTCGCACTGCCCGAGAACGCTGCTCAGTGACGCAACCGAAGATACACCGCAAGCCGATCGATTTCCGTAAAGCCGATGTCGTGATAAATCCGTCGTGCCACGTCATTCCGTGAATCGACCGCTAACACAACTCCGCTTTGTCGATGCTCCCGGGCGGCATCGAGCGCGTGTCGAATCATCGCTTGTCCAAACTGGTGTCCCCGCGCCTCCGGCACAACGCCGACATACACTAACTCCCAGATATCATTGTCACGCGGGTTCAGCAAACACAGTCCGATTGGCTTGTTTTCGACTATGAATAGCGACCAGAACAGCTTATCGCATTCCACGCCCTCCCGATGACCTTCCAAGGCCTCCGCACCCGTGCGAAGTCCGTTTAGCTCTGGGCAATCTTGCGTGGCTTGCCAAGTTCGCTCAAGCACATCGGCGAATAACCGGACGCTCTCCGAATTGTGATGATCATACGCGGTTCGCACCCAGTCCGGTGAGACTTCCGAAGATGACGTCGGCTTCAAAGAATGCAATAAGTAGTGCAGATCGGTCGTCCAGCGAAACCCGCCCGCTGTGAACAGTTCGCGTTCAGACGGTTCGGGTCGCGAGAGAATTTGACCGATGCGAACATTCTCGGCATCCAACCGATGACCGATTTCACGGAGCAAGGCAATCTGAATCTCCTCCGTCGACGGGTCGGAAGGCAAGACCAAACAGCTTGGGTCTGCCATCGGCTTCCAGACAAAAGCCGTCGAACCGGGGTGTCGGGAGTAGAACCCCACTCCAACCGGCCGCCCTTGCACCAAGGCCCAAATCAACCCATCCAACGGAACCTCGCCCGATGCGTTCGCCGCTAACCACTGTTCCACCAATAGCTTCCGTGTAGTCGGCAAGTTGTGATGGAAGAATAGTTGCAACGCTTCCGAACGTCGGTCCTCTGGGACCGTTTCAATCTGGATCGCCGGGAGTTGCTGGTCTGGAATGGGCGTCAAGGGGGTCCCGTCGTGATCACGAGTCGAAGTTGGTCAGCCGCAATGATCTTCTATTCCAATGTAGCGAGAGTTGGTCGAGTGTCGAGTCTGCCATGTCGGTTGCCGACGTGCGAGTTCCCGGTCTACAATCCCTCCCCGCAGTCAATTTTGCCGAACGCAACCACTTGCTGGTTCCCGACGACCGAATCATAACTACGCTGTGCACGGACCGAGTTTATGTCATCTTCACTTTCGCACGCCAAAAGCAAAGCCGAATTTCAGCGAGCCTCGCAGTCTATTCCTGGTGGCGTAAATAGTCCCGCGCGGGCCTTCGGTGCGGTCGGTGGGCAACCGGTGATCATGGCACGTGGCGAAGCACAGTATCTCTACGACATCGACGGCAACCGATATCTCGATTACATCGGTTCCTGGGGGCCACACATTTTGGGACATCGCCCGGAATTTGTGACGTCTGCGATTCAATCCGCTTTGGAAACGGGCACAAGTTTCGGGGCTCCGACGGAACTCGAAACGCAGATGGCCGAACTCGTTTGTGAACTCGTGCCAAGCGTGGAAAAAGTTCGCATGGTCAACAGTGGCACCGAAGCCACCATGAGTGCGATTCGGGTCGCACGTGGATTCACCGGGCGGGACGTGATAGTCAAATTCGCCGGCTGTTACCACGGGCATGTCGACGCACTACTCGTGCAAGCCGGAAGCGGTGCGTTGACACACGGCACGCCGTCCAGCCCTGGAGTTCCGGCCGGTTGCACCTCCGATACGTTGGTTCTGGAATACAACGACATCGAAGGGCTTACGGCGGCATTCGAGAACGAAGGTGACAAAATTGCCGGGGTGATTCTCGAACCGGTCGTCGGAAACATGGGGTGCGTGTTGCCGGAACCAGGTTTTTTGGAAACTGCTCGGGAACTATGCACCAAATACGGATCGGTGCTGATTTTCGATGAAGTGATGACGGGGTTCCGCGTCGCGCTCGGTGGTGCTCAGAAGCGATTCGGGGTCACGCCGGATATGACGACCCTCGGAAAAATTCTCGGTGGCGGTTTGCCAGTCGGTGCATATGGCGGACGTGAAGACATCATGCAAGCCGTCTCCCCAACCGGCCCGGTTTACCAAGCGGGTACGCTCTCCGGGAATCCATTGGCGATGGCATCCGGACTGGCGATGTTGCGGGAACTCAAAGCCAATCCACCGTACGAACGGTTGGAAACGCTGACTTCAAAACTGGTCGAAGGTCTTCACCAAGTGGCCGAAGACGTGGGAATTCCCCATGCACTTGCCCAATGCGGCAGCATGTTCACGCTGTTCTTTAACCCAGAGAAAGTCACTAGTTACGCGGTTTCCGCCAAGAACGACACGGATCGATTCGCCCAGTACTTCATGGGCATGCTCGACCGTGGCGTGTATTTGCCTTGTAGCCAGTTCGAAGCGAATTTCGTGTCCAACGCCCATACGGATGCGGATATCGAAACCACGATTTCTGCCGCCCGCGAAGTTCTCTCCATCCTCTGATCGATACGATCTTCCAAGTACCATCCGCTATGCGAACCGCAAACCGGTTGCATTGATCCGCATAGCGGACCCTTCCTGTTGACTGATCTTCTCCACAACGAGCAAACGTTCGATGAAAGCACTTATCTTCGATCTTGACGGAACATTGGTCGATACGGTTTATGCACACACGTTGGCCTGGCAGCGGGTGTTCGCCGCTGCCGGTTTTGCAGTGCCGGCGTACCTGATTAGCTCTCGAATCGGCATGAACGGAGAGCTGTTCGTGCGATCTGCGTTGCGGGAGATTGGCGAAACGGTCACCGAGGAACAATCCGCCGATTTGCGAAAGCGACACGGCGAAGTTTACTTGGAAATCCTTCCATCCCGTACACCATTGCCTGGGGCCGTCGAAATTCTCCGTTCACTCCGAGAACGCGACATACCGCATGCGATTGCAACTTCGGGCAAACCAACGTCGATCAAAGAATCGTTGGATGCTTTGCAATTCGAAGGGGAAACAGCAGTGGTGGATGCGTCCGATGTGACGCAAGGCAAACCGCACCCGGAAGTGTTTTTGGTGGCAGCCAAAAAAATTGGCATCGCCCCGGAAGATTGTCTTGTCGTGGGGGATGCCGTTTGGGATGTATTGGCGGCTCGACGAGCCAGCATGTGGTGTGCAGCGGTATTATCGGGTGGCAACGAACGAGCTGAACTATTGCAGTCGGGGGCCTACCGTGTTTTCCGCGATGTCGGAGAATTGCACGAAAATCTGGATCTCTTCGGATTCGCGCCCGTCGAACAGTAACGGTCCCATACGCTTACGCCACCACGAGTGCAGCCGACCGTTCCGATTCTGGCGTGGACTCCGATTGATACATCGCCCGCAATTCGTGTGTCATTTTGGTTTTGAATTCCGACAATGTCGGCCAATCCTCACGATTGGGGTGAGCCTTGACCAAACGCTCCCGCAAATCAAATAGACACTGATTGATGCGTGGGTCCGAATTCAATTCTTGAATGACTTCATTCAGTGAACGTTGTGTTTCATCGGTCATGTCGACCTCAATTCCCATCTGACCCTTTGAGAGTTCGAGAGTTTATGCGACGGCTCAGTTGAGCAAAACTACGCCGTCTAAAGAGAGTGCCAGTAGTATAGAGTGCGTATTTCTCAAAAAAGGTTCCGGACAAATTTGGTGATTCCGCTTCTTTCTACGAACAACCTAGTTCACCGGTTCAGTAGATTGGGCAAAGAAATCCATTTTTTCGGCGATTAGTTTGTCCCTATTTAAATACCCTTCGCAACGGCCGATTAGCCGGACTTTTCTTGGCGATTCCAAGAAATGGCTGGAATTTCATCGCATCGCGCATAGAGAGTATTCCCTGCGAAGACAGGGGCAGATACCCGGCATCCGAGCCTGAAGAATGGCATCTTTCAAGCGGAGCATGATATGGAAGTGCCTGCAAACGCTGAGGTTAGCGCACTTCCCATAGAGCGGCATTCGGTCTGACTGTATTCCAGCCTTCCGTGTTCGCCTTAAACGCGAAAACGCTTTGGTTTTGCGATTTCCGCCAGACCGAATCCGCTGTGAGCCAATGCAGATTGCTTTAACTGAATCGAGCGTAAGCAGGGATGTCGCCGACTAGCGGGCGAATATAGTCCATGAACGCGGCGGTAACGTCCATGCCATCCTCGGCGATGAACTCCTCCGGCATGGGGCGTTCATGATTGGCTACCTCTGACAACGGTGCGGAACCGAACGCGGTTTCGTACGGATCGTTTGAACGACGGTCGATGGTGACCATCTCCCCGCTTTGACCGGCAACGGCTCGGCGAACCGCCTCCTGACCGCATCCGTAAGCCTCTTCGTAATCAAGACTTACTCCACGATCCGCGGCACACATTTGCAGCGATTCGGTCACTTGGAACTCACCACGCCAACCGAATTCGTCGGACAAAATACGATGAAGCATCATGGCTGCACTTGTGCCGCCCATCGCTCCGAACTCGACGTTATCGAATTTGTCGCGTGTCGTTGATGCACTTACCGGGTTGCCATCGGCATCGGTAATGCCCTCGCCGCACACAATCGACACAAACCCGTACTCACTCTGGGCTTGCTTCACTTTCGCGAGAAATGCTTCGCGATCGAAGGGACGTTCCGGCAGCAGAATAACATGTGGCGCATCGCCAGATTGATGGCGAGCCATTGCGGCCGCCGCTGGTAACCAACCTGCGGAACGCCCAACGGTTTGGAAGATGTTGAACTGATCGACTTTCTGCATATCCCGAGCCAGAACCCCGGCTTGGAGCACGCTTAATGCGACATAACGGGCGGCACTTGCAAACCCAGGCGTGTGATCGGTGCCGAACAGGTCGTTATCGACAGTTTTCGGCACACCCACGCCACGCAATTCGTAACCCTGGGTAGCGGCGTACTCGGTCACACGGTGGATGGTGTCCATCGTGTCGTTCCCGCCGATCATAAAGAAATACCGAATGTTACGTTTTTTCAAAGCCGCAAGAATCGGCTCGAAATGGTCTTCTTGAAGCTTCAGACGAGTCGAACCCAACGCGCTACTGGGTGCTTGTCGGATTGCATCAAGCAACTCGCGGGGTTGTTCGGAAAGCGCGATGAGATGGTCGTTCAACACGCCTTCAATGCCGAATCGCATTCCGTAAATCGTTTCGATTGCGTCGGCTTCGATACAGGCATCGACCACCCCGATCAATGACGAATTGATCACTGCCGTCGGTCCGCCAGATTGTCCCACAATCGCATTTCCACTTGTCATCAGTTTGCTCATTCTTGTCGTCTAAAATCGTGATTCAATTGTCAGCTGGCTTTTTGCGCGAGTTACGCCAGCCAAAACTCGCAGTCAGGGTTGAGGGATACGCCAATTTGAAACTCTAAGTCGTCGTTGACGTCTAGAAACCCATCATCGGCGAGGTAGTAAGCCCCTTGAACATAACATTCTTTAACAGTTTCGAGAAACGACTCCAGATTCGGTGAGACGAGTGAAGTGCCTTGCGAATGATCGAGCCAATAAATTCCGGAGTTATCATCTGCGGTTAGGAAATAATCACTCGAATAATTCGTTAGAAACGGCGTTCGCCCCAGTACATTGAAAAGTTCGTCAACTCCATAGAAGCTCTGCAACGATTCACGGACCGAGGGGATCTCTGTTGCCAGCATGAGTCGATCTCCAGGCAAAAAATCCATGAAGGATTGCTCGGTGATATCGTGTGGTGTGCCCACTGCATACTGATAAATCGCCATCAAATTGGTCGGTAGACCGACAGGCTGGTAGCCGCCAACTTCTGTGAATCCAATGCTTTCTGCGTAACCGGGCCGCGATTTGTCGGCAATTTGGATGATTGATTTCAACGTGAACATTGCTCAAAACCGTTTGGGGGCGTAGCCCCGTCACTCGGCTCTCTTTCTCCGCAGATATGACAGCAACTGCTTCCAAAATTGGGCGTACAGATCACCGACTTCGATGGGTTCTGCACCGGGGGCTTTGCCTTCGACGCGACCCTCGCCCCAATCGACCCAGCCGCCGACCCAATGTGGTGCAACATCCGTCGCCAGAGCGGCCGTGTGCCCTTTGTCGTAAGTCCCGACCACTAACAGTGGAAGGGTTTCAGCCACGTCGAGATGAATCGCTCCCGCCTGGTCGATCGTCAACTTGAGTCGATCCGCTGACAGGAGTTCCGTTGCGTCGGGTTTTGTTTCGAACCGATTCAGACCGCCGATACATGGAGGTCGGTCTCGCCAGGGAAGTCCGTCGATGGCGGGATGATGGTGTACAGACCGCACGACGGCAGACTGATCGCAATTGATCCGGTCGTCGTCAGACCGCATAACCACCGGCAACGCCTCTGCGATTCGTGTTCGGTCCCAATTCCCACCAAGCCCGTGAAACGATTCCCAACCGCCGATCATCAGCAATCCGGTGTCTGCGCGAACTGAACTCAGTAACGTCGCTTGGGCGTCGTCACTCATCTGGTCGGCAGGGTAATCGGAAAGAATGACCAGATCGCGGCCAGTCAACTGGTCTGGTTTGACGCATTCCGTGCTGGGAATATAGTCGAATTCCCAGCCCCACGACGACATCATGCCCACCAAATACGAGGCGGCCGTATCCAGACTTGTGTCGCCACAATAGAGAATCGAAGTCATTGATTGTTGATCGTGTCGTAATCCAAGGGAAGGAAACTGGCAGCCATTGTTGTCCAATCCATCGGCAAACACAATTCACTGGACAGAGTCCGACGGGAGATCGTTTTCGAAGATAGTCGAGGCGGACGCGAATCGTTACACTCGGTGGTTTGAAAGCGTGTAATTCAGACTTCACCCCAACGGTGCGATGACCAACTCCGAATCTGCAATTTGCGTTGTTCGCCCCGCTCACACTCAAGACGTGGCGGAATTGGCGAGCTTCATTGAACCTTTCGTCGAGTTGGGCCAACTGTTGCCGCGAACTCCAGATGAATTGGATGGCTTAGTCCATCATGGTTTTGTCGCGGTAATTGGCGACCGTATCGTGGGCTTCGCCGCGTTGGAAGTGTATTCGAAGAAGTTGGCCGAGGTGCGAAGTTTGGCGGTCGATCCGAATGTGCGTGGCCTGGGCGTGGGTAAACGGCTTGTCCAAGCGTGTGTGGATCGTGCCAAAGAAATGCATGTGCTTGAAGTGATGGCCGTCACCGCGACCGAGGAGTTTTTCCGCGCGTGCGGGTTTGATTTCACCTTGCCCGGCCAAAAGAAAGCGATGTTCATCCAAACACGAGACGAAGTATAATCGGACGACAAGCCGCAAAAGACAGCCGGTAGAGAAAGTAATCCGCGAGCATGATTCTTGAAGGCATTGTGACGACCTATAACGTGGATCGAACGGTGAACGTCGCCCCGATGGGACCGATCGTCACCCCCGAAATGCATACGCTCCGGCTGCGTCCGTTTCAAACGTCGACCACGTACCAGAACCTTAAACGTCACGGGCAAGGCGTGTTTCATGTGACGGATGATGTGTTGCTCATTACGCGGGCGGCTTTGGGATTGTTAGAGCAAACGCCACCGACGTTTTCTGCTAAGAATATTGACGGTGAAGTGATCTCGGATGCATGCCGTTGGTATGAGTTTCGCGTCAGTTCGCTCGACGATTCTCAAGACCGCACCGAGATTGATGTGGACGTGATTCACACCGGACGGATTCGGGATTTCTTCGGATTCAATCGGGCGAAACATGCAGTGATTGAGGCGGCGATTTTGGCGACTCGCATTCACTTATTGAACGCCGACGAGCTCACGCAGCAAATTGACGCACTGCGTTCGCCAGTGGAAAAAACCGCCGGACCTGTCGAGCAAGAAGCGTTCACACTCGTCGAGAATTTCGTGGCCGAACAGTTGGCGGCAGCGTGTGGTGAATCGACATGACGACGATTCGCGTGGAAACCGGTTGCCGACTTCACTTTGGTTTGCTTTCTCAGGCCGGTAAGAACCATGGACGGTTTGCAGGTGTGGGGATGATGCTGGACACACCCGGCGTGCGTCTCGTGGCGAAGACCTCACCGAACGATCATGTGGTCGCGGATCAGTTCAACACGACGGCCCGAGACCGAGTTCGCCAGTTCGTTGCGCGGTTCCGAGACGCGTGCCCACTTGACCTACCCAAATGTGAAATCTTGGTGGAATCGGCGATTCCTTCGCATGCGGGGTTGGGCTCGGGCACACAACTCGGGTTGGCCACCGCGACGGCCTTACTACGGATCGGAAAACCAACGAATGAAACCGAACCGTGGGAACTCGCGGACTGGGTCGGACGCGGGCGTCGATCGGGCATTGGCATCGCGGGGAGTCTCGGTGGTGGCTTGCTGATCGATCACGGCGAACGTGGAGACACTGCAGACCGAGTGCAGCGAATTCCCGTGCCCGATGCATGGCGGGTGGTGCTCGTGACGCCGCTCGACGAGACTGGTCTTTCCGGGGCCGATGAACTCCAAGCCTTCGCGGAAATGCCGGACTCTTCTCAAACCCAGGTCGACCACTTATGGCAGTTGGCCACCGAAGTGATCGCCCCGAGTTTGCAGCGGGGAGATTTTGCGGCATTCAGTGAAGCGATTTATCAGTACGGTTTCGGTGTCGGACAGACGTTTGCCGCCGTTCAGGGCGGACCGTTCGCGAACCCGACGACGTCAGCCATTGTGGAATTTCTCCGAGCCAACGGTGTGCGAGGTGTCGGGCAAACGTCGTGGGGACCGACGGTGTTCGCATTGGCGACCGATCGGAACACCGCTGGCGATATCACCAAAAAACTGCATGCACAAACGAAATTCGGTCGACTTGCGGTTCACATCACCCGCCCCCGCAACACGGGCTTGATGGTCATTCATTCCGATTGATGTGTCCGCATCACAGATTCACGTGTCAGGGGAGTGGTTGCATGGCACGTCCATCGTTGCGTTCAATGCGGAGACGAATTTGCTCCTCGTTCGCAGCGACTGCATTGGAAATAAACCGAACCGCTCCATCACAAAAACACGCGTGGTAACCATCGTCGTACCAACCGCCGAATTTCGGGAGTCCTTTGGCTTCTGGGTCGTAAGCAATGTCGTCCGGTTTGGTCCAGGGGACTTTCTTTTTCGCTTCGACGAGCATGATGGTATTTGAGCTGCCGTCGATGATGTCACGCAGTCGCACACCGTCCCCGTCCTTCGGCCCCCACGCGGTTTTCTCACCGACGATGGCAAAATAGCTGGTGTTCGTTGAGTCCGGTTCGTCTTCCGGATGTCGAAATACAGGCGGCATTTGATCGAGCAGTTTTTTGTTGTGCTCGCTGTCCCAAGGTTCGTCGAAATGGTACTGCTTGTGGAGTTCGTTCGCATCGAGGAAAGGCAAAATCGCCACTCGCCAACTGACCGGTGTTTTTCCGTCGGGGCCGATGATCACCGGCGGCGGAAATTGCTTATGGGTATCGTGATAGTTGTGCATGGCAATCGCGAGTTGCTTGAGACTGCTCTTGCATTGTAGTCGGCGTTGCCGATTCCTCGCCTCAATCAAGCTCGGCGCAAGAGCGGCGAGCGTTTCATTGATCTTCTTCATTGGCACACTTGCGGTGATTCGAATGGTATGATCATCACGTGTGATTTCGGTCGTCCTCACCAACTCGTCCGAAATCTGCAGGATGGCCGTAAAGGCTTTCGATTCGGCGTTATCGAGTTGTTGATCTTGTTCGGTCATAAATCCGAATGCATTTCGTTTCAGCACACGCATGGCATGAAGCGTTTCTTCGACTTCTTCAACGGAACCGTTCTCTTCGACACTTGCGATCGCGTCCAACTCCAGGGCATCGCTGGCAGTAAAATTCCAGACGATTGTGTCCAAATCCTGCCAGAGCGGGGCGATCATGCCCACAAGTGGTAGAATCATTCCAAGGTCGAGCGAGACGGAAAACGGGCGGCCTCTGCCAGGCCCAACGGACCGCAACATATTCACGCCCATTTCGATGAGTTCCTCGGCCCGAGCGGCGTTCTCGTAGGCAAATGCGGATGCATCGGGTTTGACGTGTGCTCGCCAAGTGGGGGAGAATTTTAGGTCGACGGCATCGATGACCGCTTCCATCCCACCATCGCCTTGCGTAATGACGTATGTGTTCGCATCCGGGAACCATACCGAGAGCGCTTGAAATTGAGCATCGGTGTCCTTGCGGTATTTCTGACCGCCGTACAGGACTAGACGACTATGCGGCATCACCGTCTGAATGATGCTTTCCGAGTCGATTGGCTCCTTCGTTTGCAAGACGATCGCGGATTGATACCGACCCTGCGTCGGGTCGATGAGCGAAAACGTCATCATGAGTCGTTCGACATCCTCGATCGGGACGCCATGAAGCGGACGGAGCAGACCGGCGTGTTCCGCGAGTGGCTTCATGCCTTGCAACGGTTCCGCTGCGATGAGTTGAGCGGGACGAATTCCAATGGCGAACAACGCGTGTTTCGGAACATACCGTACGGGAAATGCCGACTTCGATTCCTGTGCAAGCACGCCAGAGGCTAACAGCTTCAAGGCGAGACAACCGAGAACGCTCACCGTGATAGTTTGCCGCAACGTGTTTCGACCCATAGGAAGCCTCCTGAAACTAAGACGCGATTGCTGGTCTTTTGTTTCAGTCTACTCCGGTTCGGTCGACTTGCCAATTCGTTGGCAGTCGGCATGGAAATCGCGTTGTTGGTCATTGGGCGGCAAAACCGTTTGTGTTTGTTGCTCAAATGCCTCACGAACTGGTGCGATGTCGAATAACCGCATCACACAGGTTTCGAAAAGGCGACACGATTATCAACTGGTATAGTGTGATTCTCATGACAACTCTCGAATTCGCAAAACGAATCCAACTCAGTCGGCTATTGCTTGGTGTCGCCGTGCTGGGCGTCGTGCATGTCATTGAAGATGTCGCAGCCGCAGGTGATTGGATGTATCGGCGGTCGTACTACAGCCATGAGATCCCTGAGGAAGTCGCCGAACACCTTCCGCCACCACCGCCACGACGCACAGCTTATCGACAAGCAATGACCGGGTACGGCCCCGGATTCGCGGTGCGAGGGGCTTACCGTTGGAACCGGATTACGCTCGGTCGTGGTCGCAACACCGATACCACGATCCTCCGCGAAAACTTCTTTGAGTTCCGCCCGTGAGTCGAATCTGATCTTGCCGAGTTTGGCGAAGATCTGTTATTCCCCCCGCCTCTCTTCACTCACTTTTGATCATCTTCAGCTTGTCGTTGGCATGGGAGGCCGATTCCGTGTTACGAACCCTTGCGCTTATATTCGGCGTGGGATGGGCAGGGTTCGCTGCCGTCTCCGCCGCTGAGACAGACGAGATTCCTCCGGCTCCTCTGGTGCCGCCTAGTCCAACGACCGAAGACACAACTGTCACTGAAGACGTACCTGTCGAAGCGATGGGAACGGCGACGATTCAACTCGCACCGCCAGACGAAGTGTTCGCCACGACCGTAGTCGATGACAAAACAAATACCGAAAGTTGTACGTCAATCCAGGTTGGGACGGACAACGATTCCGATCTCTGGCCGAAAGTGGCGGACTTTTCGGCGTCACGATGGTACCCGGATGGCGGCGGACTCACGTGGTTGCCGGGACATCGGGATCGATTCGGCATGTTCACGCTGCGTTCGGAATCAGCCACTCAAATTAGCGAGTGGGATAATCTGTCGTTCCTCAGTGGAATGGCATTTCACTTTCTGAACGGGCCGGTGAGCACCGATTTGCCCGGAAAGCTATTCGATTTCGACTGGGGGTTGCATTGGAATGGGGAAGTCACGGATGGCTGGTGGGCCAATCTCCGCGTGACCGCCGGTGTTTATTCCGACTTCGAGGACAGCGCCCGTGACGGTTGGCGGTTTCCATCGGAAGCGATTGTATTCACCGACTGGTCGAACGATGTGCAGGCCGTGTTTGGCGTGGAATACTTCGATCGTCGCAATCTCACGCTGTTGCCGGTCGGTGGCGTGATTTTGCGACCGGATGACGGACTTCGACTGGAACTATTGTTCCCCGAGCCCCGAGTTGCCTGGCGAATCGCCGAGGATGATGACGATGGCGAACGGTGGTTATCGTTGTCTGGTCAGATTGGTGGTGGCGAATGGGCCATCGAACGCTCTGACACGGATTTGGCCGATGTGGTCACCTACAACGATTACAGCCTAGTCTTCGGGTTTCATTCGTTCACACCTGGGAAAATCGATAGCCTGTTCGAAATCGGTTATGTGTTCGCCCGTGATTTGGAGTACCGCTCCGGCGTGGGCGACTTCGAACCGGACGATTCTGTGTTCTTCCGGTTGTCGGCTCGTCATTGATCGCGACAGGTTCAGGAATTCCTTGATTCGACCCTGCCCAAACTCTAGGGACCGTCGTAGAATGGAAACCAACTTGCCGGCGGAGTCCGGCGAATGATCTTCCGTTCCCGAGGTTGCCAATCCATGAATGAACCGTTGACTGCCGCCGAGTCTACTGCGATGGAGTTCTCAGCCGACGAAGCGAACTTTTTTGAGCAAAACGGCTTCATCATTTCCCGCGGATTGTGCGAAGAAAGTTTGCGGGCGGAGTTGATGCAACTGACGCTCGACGGACTGGAGCGGGAACTGCAGCCGATCGAGTATGAAGCCGACGTGCATTACCCAGGTTCGCCGGAATCCCGAACGGCCACCGGCGGACGTACCGCGCGACGCCTCAAACAAGCCCACAGCCGAGGAATTGCGTTCACGGAATGGGCGATGCATCCGAAAGTTGTCGGTCGCCTGCGTCAATTGCTCGGGCCGGAGTTGGTCATGCCATTGGCTCATCACAATTGCGTGATGACCAAACAACCGCAGTTCAGCAGCGACACCGGTTGGCATCAAGACATCCGTTATTGGTCATTCGCCGAGCGAGAATTGGTCAGCGTGTGGTTGGCCCTTGGTACTGAGAATGCTCAGAACGGTTGTCTGCAAGTCATTCCTGGTACGCATCGGATGTTGTTCGATCGGGAACGCTTCGACGACGACCTCTTCTTTCGCACCGATCTGCCCGAGAATCAACAATTGATCCAGCAGAAAGTCATGGTGGAGTTGAATCCGGGTGACGTGCTGTTCTTCCATTGCCGCACGTTCCATGCAGCGTCGCGGAATCACACGACGCAGACCAAATACTCTCTGGTCAACACTTACCGGCCGGAGATGAACCGCCCCCGTCCCGGCACACGATCCGGCACTTGGCCGGAGTTGGTGATCCCGCCGATGGAATCTCCGTAGTTGCTCCTACGATTGGGTTTGGCTCTCTACTGGAATTCCGTCCCGCTCGTCGATATATTCGGGTCCCATCGAACCCCGTCCCTTTGCGATCGAAGTTTGCGGAAACGGTTATCATGCCCACGGTCAATTTCGTTAACGAGAAGAAAAAGATCGAAGTCCCCCAAGGCGCGAATTTGCGGAAAGAGGCCCTGAAGGCCGGCATTCCGATTCATCCGCCGTTCAACCGTGTGCTGAATTGCAAGGGCTTAGGATCGTGCGGGACATGCCGGGTGCTGGTTCGCAAAGGCGTGGAAAACGTCAGCAAACAGGGACTCCGCGAGAAGCTGCGTTTCCTAGCTGGGCCGCTGTTGTTCTTTGCTCGATTGGGGAAAGAAGACCAACTGCGACTCGCCTGTCAGACAAAGGTCAACGGCGATTGCGAAATCGAAACGCAACCCGATAACAACTGGCACGGCGAAAAATTCTGGGCGTAGTCGTTACCGAGTCAATCCGCGAATCGGAGGGAACCCGTGCGAGACATCCGCATTGCGGCCGCTCAATTCGAGCACAAGAACGCCGATCCGTCGTTCAATCTGTCTCGCATCGACGCACTCACCAAGCAAGCCGTTGCGGCCGGTGCGGAAGTCGTCAGCTTCCATGAATGCTGTCTTTCCGCGTACTCCTTCGTGCAGGCGTTTTCGAAAGCCGAATTACTCGACGTCGCGGAACCCGTGCCTGACGGACCCAGCGTGCAAGCGTTGATGGAACTTTCTCGTGAGCATGGTGTGCCCTTGCTCGCCGGTTTGTTCGAACGCCGACGCGAAGCCGACGGCGAGGACAACGTTTACAACACCTACGTCTGCGTCGATGGGAACCGACTCGTTGCCAAGTTCAGCAAACTGCACGCGTTCGTGAATCCGCATCTCTCATCGGGATCGGAATACGTCGTATTCGATTTGCTGCGGTGTCGGTGCAGCATTCTAATTTGCTACGACAACAACTTGGTCGAGAACGTGCGAAGCGTCACACTCAAGGGGGCTGAAGTGGTTTTTATGCCGCACGTGACGGGTTGTCTGCCGTCCGTGATGCCCGGCCGCGGCGTGGTCGATCCGGAATTGTGGGCCAACCGAGATCGTGATCCGGTGCGATTGCGACAAGAATTCCAAGGTCCTAAGGGACGCGGTTGGCTAATGCGTTGGCTGCCCGCCCGGGCCTACGACAACGGCATCTACGCGGTCTTCACGAATCCAATTGGCCTTGATGATGGCGAAGTCCGCAACGGCAACGCGATGGTGCTGGACCCATTCGGCGAAGTCATCGCAGAGTGCGACAAACTCGGTGACGACGTGACCGTCGCCCTCTGCACGCCCGAAAAAATCGACCAATCCAGCGGCCGCCGCTACATCCGCGCCCGCCGCGTGGACCTCTACGACGAACTCGTCAAACCCTCCAACGAACCCCCCGTGACACAACCGGGTTGGACACTGCGAACGACACGCTGAATTTGTCTAAATCGCAGGGACTTGTCGACTGTGTCGACAGGTGACCGGGTTAGTCACTGTTGCATTCAACCCAAGAATGGTCTTCGTACGCAAAGCGAAAGAACTCGATCAGCCGGATTGCGGACGCCGACAGCGACGGAGGCAAAGCATTCGAGCTTCTCGCATGCTCAAGTTCGTTTGCAAGGCGGCCACAACGGTCCGGGGGTATCCGTGGACCGTCGTAGAATTCCTCCCATAGTCGGCTCAACTCGGGGTAGTGACCATCACGATACGTCGAATCCAGAATCACTTCCTCATCCCGGTCGATACAATCTTCCCGATGATTAGCAGTCATGTGGAATGCCATTGATGTGGACTTAAGCAAGGTAGGGAAATCGTCAATCGACAAGCATCCAATGCCTATACGATTTTGTCGAATCCCGCACTAAGGACCGAATTCACCGAAACTCCATCCAGCATACTCGGTTTGATACGTACGGATTAATTCGTCCGCAAAATTTTCAGATTCCGTAGAATCAGAATCAACGACCGAGAGGGAATGCCGATGCGTCTGTTCGTCATGTTGTCCGTCGTGTTCTTGGGAATTCACTCGGCCTCCGCTGAGAATTGGCCGCGGTTTCTGGGGGCGGATGGTCGGGCAACGAGTGCAGACAGCAAGCTTCCCACCACGTGGAGTGAATCCGAGAACCTCAAGTGGAAGGCGGAAATCGGGGCCGGTTCGTCGAGCCCGATTGTATGGGACGACACCGTTTTCGTAACCAGCTACACAGGGACCGGTGAGGACGTCAAGCGAATCTTGCACTGCTTCGATCGTGCCGATGGCTCCGAAAAATGGACCTTCGAAGTCGCGAATTCCGGACCGGAAGACCCGTATCGCGGGTTCATCAACGAGCACGGTTACGCCAGCAACACACCTGTGACCGATGGAAAACTCGTCTACGTATTCTTCGGCAAAATGGGCGTTTACGCGGTCGATTTCGAAGGCAATCAGAAGTGGGAAGCCCAAGTCGGTAAGGAGTCTAGCAGTCGTGAATGGGGTTCCGCCGCTAGTCCGATCCTCTATGAGAACATGCTGATCGTGAGCGCTGCAGATGAAGCCCGGGCCGTCTACGCATATGACAAAACGACTGGCAAAGAGATCTGGAAAACCCCGGCCGAAGGTCTGGAAATGGCCTACAATACGCCGATCGTGGACGAAAAGCATGACACCATGATTCTCGCTGTCCCCGGCGAACTTTGGGGCTTCAATCCAGAATCCGGCAAACTCCGCTGGTTCGCCGAGACGAACGTTGGCGGCAATGTCTCCCCAAGTCCGATTCTTGACGGCGATACTGTCTATCTTTTCGGTGGCATTCGTTCATCTGGAAGTCACGCGTTTCCGACCGGTGGCACAGGTGACATCACCGAAAAAGAAATTTGGAACTCCCGAACGAGTTCCTATGTCGCGACGCCTCTGTTGCACGACGGGCACCTCTACTGGTTCGACGATCGCGGCATTGCCTACTGTCAACGCGCATCTGATGGCGAATTAGCCTATCGCGAACGAGTACCCGGACTCGCCAGCGGCGGTCGCCCGGTGTATGCCTCACCCGTGCGAGCCGGCGATAAAATCTATATCCCCAGTCGACACGACGGCACCTTCGTCATCCCCGCAAAACCCGAATTCGAAGTTCTCGCTCAGAACAAATTCGAAAACGACGACACCGACGCCAGCGGCACTCCCGCCATTAGCAATAATGAATTGTTCCTCCGGACTGGGAAGTATCTGTACTGTATTGCGAACGAATAACGGCTTCACTTACCGGAGAATGGAAACAATGCGCTCGATGACAAGTCTGTTTTTCGGTTTGATTCTTGGCTGGAATATCGGATGTGATTCTGGTCAATCCGGGCAGGGCCAACCGGCGAATGTCGGGCAACCCGCCTCCACCGGACAACCACCCAAGAGCGGCGATTACATCCACGCTGAGGATGCCACCGGCGTTTGGAACCAATCGCAAGTCGAGCAAGTCACCCGCGAGGAAGGCAAGTTCACAACGCTTAACCTCCAAAACGCCGGCGGTGGAAACTATACCGGGACCGGCACGCGAGAAGACGGTCGGGAATACAATCTCGACATCAAACAAAAACCCGGTGGCATCCGCATCATCTGGACCAACGGCCAAGGCAGCGAAGGTGAGTATGTCTTTGGCACGATGACAGACGAATAGGAGTTGATCCGTCCGATTCGGCTGGTGGCAATGACGGACGTTGACTGCTAGAGATCGTCAGTCACAGCGTGACCTGCAAGACGCTCCGGGTTATTGGTCCGTCCGACCCCGATTACTCGAGTAACAATGACGGTCGATAGAATCGGAATGATCGTTAGGATCTTCCGATTTTCTCCTCTGCGAATGAATTCTTCGCACCCAACCCAATCGGTTGGGCAGATTACGCCTCATTTCTCTTAGTCCGTTTGTTCTTAGAAGAAACGGGACTTCAAAAGTGTGCTGGAATGTTCAATTTGAGTCGCATAATCGTTCTATACTAGAATGACTCTGCTACTGATTAGTCATTGAGTGATGAGAGACTCGTCGACGGTATATTCGATGACATTCCACATACTTCAACGAAAAATCCGTCGGATTAGTCCTGCTTTGGCTGGTTTGATCATCGCGTTGCTAGTGTATCTGGCGGTATTGGACGTCGACCGTTCAAAAAACTCCCAGTATCTAAAGGATGTTCAAAATAGCACGCTAGAGCAACTCTCGACGTTGCGAGCCCGCACAGAAATCGCAATCAACACGCGAGTCCATTTGATGCGGGGACTACGGGCACACGTTTCCACCCATCCGGATATTGATTCCGAAGAATTTGCAAACCTAGCTTCAGCGATGATGAAGGAATGCGAAGGAGTTCGCAGCTTCTCGCTTCTCAAAAATAATATCATCAATGATGTCTTCCCTCGAGAGGGCAACGAGGGTGCCATTGGGTTGGACTTGCTAAAGCATCCCACACAGAGCGTAGCAGCCCGGCACGCTATGCGGACCGGGCAACCGTGGCTAGATGGGCCTGTCAAACTCGTGCAGGGTGGCAATGCATTTATCAATCGAGCCCCTGTGTTTATACTTGAAAATCTTGATCATCCCCAGGCCGGGAAGTATTGGGGAATGGTTTCAATCCTATTCAATGCGGAAGATCTTTTCTCGGAGCTGATTCGGGATCAACCCCGTGGTCTACGTTTCGCGATTCAAGACCGGGACGACTTGACCAATAGCAGTCGATACATTTTTGGGACCGCTTCCATTGAAGAATTGGCTCCCCTGGACTTAGAGATTTCGCTTCCAAAGGGAGCTTGGCATCTGTTAGGCGTCCCCGAGGAAGGTTGGCCAAACCAAGCCCCTTCTTCCAATACATTGCGTTTGATAGGAGGGACGATTTCCTTCTTGGCGGGATTTCTGGTGAGCCTGCTCCTGCGATCGAATCAGAAACTTCTGCAAGCCCGTCAATCTGCCGACGCTGCTTCCGTCGCCAAAAGCGCGTTCCTTGCCAATATGAGCCACGAAATCCGCACGCCGATGACGGCTATTCTCGGATATGTCGATGTCTTACAGAACGATCCAGAGATTGCTGAGTCCCCCCAAGAACGATTAAAAGCCCTAACTACCATCCAACGAAACGGCGAACATCTAGCAACCGTTATCAATGACATTCTCGACTTGTCGAAAATCGAATCCGGCAAGATGACAGTAGAACAGGTCCAATGTTCCCCGACTCAACTCCTTGAAGAAGTCGGGACTCTGATGCGTGTCCGTGCGCAGTCTAAGAACCTGGCTTTTCATGTCGAGTCAAACGGTTTAGTACCTGAATCGATCATTTCGGATCCGACCCGAATCCGACAGGTCTTGGTCAATCTCATCGGGAATTCCATCAAGTTCACAAATGCTGGTCAAGTCGCTGTGCAGATGCGATTTGTTCGGCAACCTACACCAAGGATCGAATTCGATGTGCGGGACACAGGCATTGGAATGACTCCGGAAGAGCAGAAATTGCTCTTCCAGCCCTTTAGTCAAGCGAACGAGACAACGACGCGTCAGTTCGGCGGGACCGGGCTAGGGTTATCGGTTTGCAAACGACTTTCAGAGATGCTGGGCGGAGGTATTATCGTGCTCAGGTCAGAACCACACGTGGGCACAACATTTCGGTTTTGGATTGAACTAGAGTCTTTCCAGAATGTTTCTAACCTCCACGTTTTCAATAGTCCCGCTGCGGCTACTAGTCCGGAGGCAACACACTGTCCTTCTCCTGCTCCCGTCATGCTGAAACCCGGCAGTCGGATACTGCTTGCGGAAGATGGACTCGACAACCAGCGTCTGATCTCCTTCATCCTGAGAAAAGCTGGGGCCGAGGTAACGGTGGTCGAGAATGGAAGTCTTGCTGTCGAAGTCGCAGACCAAGCCTTACAAACCGGAGCCCCATTCCAATTGATTCTCATGGATATGCAAATGCCGGTCATGGATGGGTATGCAGCGACTGCTTGTCTGCGATCTAAGGGTTATGATCGCCCAATCGTGGCCCTAACTGCGCATTCGATGAAAAGCGACCGCCAGAAATGTCTTGAAGCGGGATGTGATGAATTTCTTTCGAAACCGATTGAACGGTCATTACTAATACAAATCGCAGCTCAGCATATTGAGCGGACAAGCGACGAACGCCAAAACTGCTCCGCATCCCTATAGCGATAATGATGAATCAATTGACCGAACTCGGAGACGAAGCTCGCAGGAGCAAACGTAGGTCAGGCTGTGCCTGACGACTTACTCAACGTCAATCCGCTTCACAGAGTTCAACCTCAACACCAGCTGCAATCATTTCCGAAGCGATTCGTGCGGCCTCGTCGTTGTCTTCAATGACCCACATCAGGTCGTTCGTTTTGTCGATGGGAAGATAGCTGGTATATGAGCAATTGGTAATGTTCAGTCGCAAGTCGAGTTCCTCCGCTGCCGCCTCCAGATCACGACACTCCTGCCCATTGAATGTGCCGACTTTGTATTCTGTCAGACCAGCAAGATTCGATTTTAGCTCGCTGATCGGCATCGCCTGAATCCGCGGAACTAGTTTGCGAAGACTCATTAGGGTTTGAACAGAAAGAGGGTTGTCGAGGATCACTACAACATCAAACTGGTGATGGAAAGTCTTGACCAGAACCCACTCAAGCGAACGATCCCAATCCATCTTTTCATTCATCAGTCATCGTCCAATCGTAAGCCCTCTCCTTCAACTTATCTCTCCCACTCACGATCATACTCTGGCCAATCGTTGGCGAGCAATCTTTCGAACACCCAATTGATTGTGTCTGCGACTGAACCTAGTAAGTGAATATGACCGGTTTCGTGGTTCACCCAGCCACCACGATCGTCTTCGGTGTAGACCAGCATATCGCCGCTGTCGCTACGACCCCAAATATGTGTCGTCGCCAGTTCGACGTCGGCCCCGAAATATTCGTAGTTGTAACAGGACAAAGTCTTGTGATCGGTGGCACCAACAAGGCCACCTGCACAACCGAAACAATTCCACAGTATGACATCGAGGTCGGCATAGAAGTCTTGCATTGTCGACGGATACAAATCCAGATCCGGCGAATCAGGGAGCCCAATCAACGCCCCGGATACGCCTTCACATCGCCAGTGAAATCCTGCCAGACTAGAGTTTCCCCACCCTAAATTAAGTTCGAGTTCCCACCGACCGGCTGTCGTCAAAGTATTCAGCCAACGCCTCAGCGAGTCGTAAGGCGTACGACTTGCGATCGTTTGGAAGTGAGACACGGGATCAATGAATGCTTGATGAACCCCTGCGTGAACAAGCTCCCGGTGTTTGGCCGGAACATCACCAAACGCGTCCCCCGGTTCCAGAACAATCGTCTCGTAGCCTTGTTCGTTGACTATAGTTCTCATCTCGGCTCCGAGCCTAACCATTCCACGATTTGGCAACGACAATAGAAACTCGCAAGCGTGGCCCTCGCAATGAATTGTTAGTGATATTTGGAGACACGAGCCAGCAATATGCGCTCGCACTGGCAAAGCCAATGGCGCCCAGGCGATTCTTAGATAAACCTAGGCGTGCTTCACTTTGGGCGTTTTAGTGCGTTTCGATAGTGTTCGAACGCCGCTGTGACATTTTCTTGACGAACCTTGATTTCTGCATGTTCATCCAACTCAAAGTCGACGGAAGACAACCAGTTTCGCCCATTCTCCGGCAACTGAAACAAACCGCCTTGACGACTATTAGCTTCCGCTAGTCCTGGCAGAAACTCGGCCGCAATGAAAAACCGATCGTCGATTTGATTGATGACACGGCATCTCGCGAGTCGTGTCAATGCCCGTGATAGTTCACCCGAAGTCGGGATGGCGTGATTCATTGCATCGGCCGTCGCGATGAGATCGGGCAAAGAAACGCCTCCTGGTCCATGTGCCAAATAGACAGACATCAAGATCCATCCGTCGTTAAAACTCCAGTCAAACTGCGAAGTCATCAGATGATTCTGCTTGCAAGGTCCTCGGGGGCACATCGTTCCACTGCACTACTCCGGTTCGGTCACGTCCTCGCTGGGCAATCGGTGGCCCATTTTGTCTCGTTTGGTGGCTAGATATTGTTCGCGGTGGTTGTGGGGTGGGGGGGCGATGAGGGGGACTTGTTCGACGACTTCGAGGTCCATGCCGGCGAGGGTGAAGGCGTCGGTTTTCTTCGGGTTGTTGGTGAGTAGACGGATTTTTGTCAGCCCTAAATCCTTGAGGATTTGCAAACCGACCATGTAGTCGCGGTGGTCGGCCTTGAAGCCAAGTAGTTCGTTCGCTTCAACCGTATCGCGACCTTGGTCTTGAAGTTGGTATGCTTTCAACTTTGCCATCAAGCCGATGCCCCGACCTTCCTGCGGCAAATACACAATCGCTCCGCTTCCTTGCTCGTAAATCGATTTCATCGCCAGATGCAGTTGGTCGCCACAATCACACCGCAGCGAATCGAGTAGGTCGCCGGTGAAACATGACGAGTGCATCCGCACGAGCGGCGGTTTGTCGGGGTTCTTCAAATCGCCCCACACAATCGCAAGTGGTTCCTGCGATTCATGCTCGACTCGATAACCGATCAACGTCGGATTGCCATACTGACCGGTCGGGATCTCGACTTCCGCTTCCCGGTGAATCAACTGTTCGCGGACGCGACGATAACGAATCAGTTCCTCGATCGAGATGATCGGAATGTCGTGTTCGGCTCCGATTTCGCGGAGTTCGTCGAGCTTCGCCATCCCTTTGCCGGTTCGACTGCAGATTTCGATCAGGCAACCGACCGGTTTGTGTCCGGAAAGTCGCATGAGATCGACGGTCGCTTCCGTATGTCCCGCGCGTCGCAACACACCACCGTCTTTCGCGAACAATGGGTTCACGTGCCCAGGACGCAAAAATTCCGCCGGGGTGGACTTCGGGTCCGCCAACTTCTGAGCCGTCAACGCGCGGCTTTCCGGACTCACACCGGTACCCGCGTCACGGTGATCGATGGGAATCAGCATCGGCGTGCCATGCGGCGCGGTGTTTTGATCTTCCTGCACCATCGGACGCAGGTCCAATCGGTCGGCCACTTCCATCGACATCGGCGTGCAAAACACACCACGTCCGACAGAGAGCATAAAGTGGACTTGTTCTGGCGTGATGGTTTCGGCTGCGCAGATGAAGTCGCCCTCGTTCTCGCGTTCGGCGGCATCGACCACTATCACCAATTTCCCCGCCCGCAACGACTCGACAGCTCGTTCGACCATGTTGAAATCGTTGCGTTGTGCGTCTGTCATGATTTTCGGATCCTCGTTCGTCATCGAAGTGGTCGGCGATTGCATTTGACCACATGCGACCGGCCTTTCACCCAATTATTAGAAGATGGCACGCCGAATGACTAGTCGCCATGGAGTTCAAACACAAAAACTGGCCTAACTCAGTAGCGAGACACAGGAAAACTTTCGTAGGATCACCCGACCACAATCAACGGACACGCCGAGCGTCGGAGAAAAAGACACCAATGGCAACAGATCGGTATCAAAAACGCCGTGAGAAACTTCTGCGAGCGCTGAAGAAGGCGGACGCTCCGCGATTGCTGGTCACGAACGAGACGAACGTTTCCTATCTGACGGGGTTCACCGGCGACTCTTCGACATTGCTCATCGACGCGGACCGCACGATTTTCGTCAGTGACACCCGTTATGAGACGCAAATCTCCGATGAGTGCCCGGATTTGGAGACGGTCATCCGCACGAATCGCGAGAAAATGACCGACAAACTCGGCGAGTTGGTCAACAAGCTCGGTTGGTCGTCCTTGGGGTTTGAAAGCGATGCGACACCGTATTCGCAATACTCGGCGTTGAACGATGCCACAGAATCGACGGAGTTGGTGCCGTTGTCCGGATTGGTCGAAGAACTCCGGTCAATCAAGGATGCTTCGGAGATCAAAGAACTGCGACACGCAGTTGCGTTAGCCGAACGTGGGTTCGATGCATTGAAAGCCACTTTGCGACCGGAAGCGACCGAATTGGAAGTCGCGCATGACCTGGAACATACGGTTCGACGTTTGGGTTCGCCGGGTTTGGCGTTTCCGCCGATTGTGGGTGTCGGTGCGACGGCTGCGTTGCCTCATGCTCACCCTGGGACACAACGCATTGATGCAGCAGGGTTTGTGTTGGTTGACTGGGGTGCCACTGCCCCCAGCGGCTATCGAAGTGACTTGACGCGAGTTTTGGTGACCGGTAAAGTTCCGGCGAAACTGCGGAAGATTTATCAAGTCGTTTTGGAGGCTCAACTTCGGGCCATCGAAGCGATTCGCCCGGGAATCCCGTGCCAGGAAGTGGACGCGGCAGCCCGGAAAGTGATCGAGGACGCCGGCTTCGGTTCCCGGTTTGGTCATGGGTTGGGTCATGGCATCGGCTTGGACATCCATGAATCGCCGCGAATGTCGCCGGTGGAGAAATCAGAACTAAAACCGGGTATGGTGATTACCGTCGAACCGGGGATTTACATTCCACACTGGGGTGGGGTGCGAATCGAAGACGATGTGCTCGTCACGAAAGACGGCTGCGAAGTGTTAACGTCAGTCCCCAAAGACTGGGACGAAGCGATCGTAGCGTTGTGATCACTCGGCAGCGGACATCGAGAGTCAAAAAGGCAGAGAATAATGGATCAGGAGCACCACGACTCACCACAAGAGTCGGAAAGCGGTTCATTCGATCTCGACAAACTCCGAGAGCTTGTCGAAATGATGGAAAAACACGAACTGACCGAGGTTTCGCTTCGGCGTGGTCGGGAACGCTGGCATTTGAGACGTGGCCCGCAGGAGGTCTATCAAACGACGCCTGCAGCGTACACGCCGCCACCGTCCGCTCCCGCACCAGCGACACCCGCACCGGCAGCGAGCGCTTCCACCGGGGATAGCGAGCCTGCGAAACCAGGTTTAATCATCAAAGCGGAAGCCGTCGGCACATTCTACACGTCGGCCTCGCCGGATGATCCGCCATTCGTGCAAGTGGGCTCGAAAGTCGAACCCGACACCACGGTTTGCCTGATCGAAGCCATGAAGGTGTTCAATCAAATTCCAGCTGGTCTCAGCGGAACAATTGCCGAGGTGCTCGTCGAGAATGGAGAAGCCGTCGAATACGGTACACCATTGTTCCGCGTCACCCCGTAGTGTTTGAGCATTGCAGAAATATTGGAGAGCCGGTTCCGAATTTCGACATCAACTTCCAATTGGAATCGAGGATCGAAGAACACGAAAAGAGGGACGCAAAACTTTGCTTTCCTCGATCTCTTGCCTTCAATTCTCGAACATGAACGTCGAAGGAGTCAGAACGACGTTTCGACTGCCTTCAACAATTCAGGTTTGATGACCCGCTAAATTTGTCCGTCCGCAAACATCCGAAGCCACGACCGACGTCGTCGAGAAATCATGTTTCAACGTATATTGGTGGCCAACAGAGGCGAAATCGCCCTGCGAATCATTCGAGCCTGTCGCGAGATGGGGATTGAAACCGTTGCGGTCTACAGTGAGGGCGATCGCGGTGCTCACTATCTGAGTTTGGCGAATGAGTCGTACTGCATCGGCCCGGCCTCTGCGTCTGATAGTTATCTGAACATCAAGCAGATTATCAGTGCGGCGGAAGTTGGCAATGTGCAGGCGATCCATCCGGGATATGGGTTCCTCTCCGAGAACGCCCACTTCGCGGAAGTCTGTCGCGACTGCAAAATTGCATTCATCGGCCCGCCTCACGAAGCGATGGCGAAACTCGGTGACAAAGTCACCGCGCGGGAAATTGCAGAGTCGGCGAATGTTCACACCGTTCCCGGTAGTGATGGCCTATTGACGACGGAACAAGAGGCCTTGGAAACCGCCGAACGCATCGGCTATCCGGTGCTCATCAAAGCAACCGCCGGTGGTGGCGGCAAGGGGATGCGTGTCGCCCGGAACGACATCAGCTTGAAAGCCGGTGTGAAGCAAGCCGCGCAAGAAGCGGAGAAAGCGTTCAAGAACGCGGGCGTGTATCTCGAGAAATACATCGAACGACCGCGACACGTCGAGGTGCAGATTCTCGCCGATCAGCATGGCAACGCTGTTCACCTCTGGGAACGTGATTGCTCACTGCAGCGGAAGCACCAAAAGCTCGTCGAGGAATCACCCGCTCCGAACTTGCCGTTGGCCGTGCGACAGGACATTTGTAAGTCAGCCGTCCGCTTGGTTCAAACCGCCGGTTACTACAACGCGGGGACCGTCGAATTCTTGGTCGATCAGGACAACCAATATTACTTCATCGAAGTCAACGCTCGGATTCAGGTCGAACACCCAGTGACCGAGCAAGTCACTGGAATCGACCTGATCAAACAGCAGATCCGTGTCGCAGCCGGTGAAGAGTTGACGATGCGACAACGGGACATCGAATGCAACGGTTCGGCAATTGAGGTTCGAATCAACGCCGAAGACCCTGACAACGATTTCCGCGGTTCACCAGGTCGAATCACGAAACTTCGGTTGCCAGGCGGTCCGGGAGTGCGGTTCGATTCGCATGTGCACGAAGGCTACTTCGTGCCGCCGTATTACGATTCGATGATCGGCAAACTTATCGTGCATCGAGGCACGCGTGCCGAGTCGATTGCGTCCATGCGACGAGCATTGGACGAGTTCGAAATCGAAGGCATCAAAACCACGATCCCGCTCCTGCGGAAGATCTTCAATCACTCCGCCTTCGCCGACGGCCAAGTCGATACCACGTTCATCGAACGCACCTGGATGAGCTAACACGACAACGCAGACGGACAGTTGCAGACAGCATTTCTCGGGTTTTGCAATCTCTTCGTCCACCGAGAATCTTTCGGTTTCAGCGTCAGCCATGGGGCGTGCAACAACTGTGAACCGGCGGAATTTCTGCGGTCGGATTGCGGATGCGGACGGCTCCGAGAATTCTTTTCAAACAACAACAAGACTCGGATTGCCAGAGGTGGGAAAGTTGTTATCCTGAACCGATAGAGGCCCGCGATGGACTCTGCGACCTCCATGATTGCCTTGCGATCATGCATTGATCCTCCTGACTCAGACAACTGCCCCATGCCCACCACCAGTAAGTCTCGACAGGCGACTACCCGGTTCCGTTACCATCACAACGCTTACCGGTTTCTATTCTCGGCACTTCGACACGTTCAAGACGAGCGTCAAGACGGCCTTGGCATTCAGTACAACGAAGACTCTGACGATGCCCACGTCACCGGCCAGGAGTTGCTGGAAGGTGTGCGGGAGTTGGCTCTGCAAGAGTTCGGTTGCTTAGCGACAACGGTGTTTCGTCGCTGGGGTGTCACTTGTACCGAAGACTTCGGCAAGATGGTCTTCGAAATGGTCGAACGCGGCGAAATGCGAAAGACTGAACAAGACTGCATCGAAGACTTTATCGATGTTTTCGACTTCGGGACCGCGTTGGATCAGGGCTACCGAATCGACGCCAGCCGAGCGTTCAAGCGGTGAGTTCGGGCGACCAGGTGAAAACCGAGACAACCAACACACAGGATGTCGTCACCGTCGACCCGGTCACCGATGCGAAACTCCGGCTGCGATTGTTCGCCGGATTGCTGTTAGGCGGTGTCTGGCTAACTGGTTTGGCGGTGTTGGCATGGCAGACCGCAAACCCGGTCACGCTTAACCGAGAGCAAATTCGGCGTTCGCGGTGGGTCGTGGTCGGTACTCTCGACACAAAAACGAAATTGCTTAAAATCGAGAAAGAATGGCAGCCCAACGAGCGATTCAAAAAGCCAGGTGTTAGCATCACCAATTTGGACGCGACGCGACTGCGACCGGGGCAACGATACATCGTACCGCTTCAACGCGATAGTCGAGATACTTATAGCGCTCCCACTGGCTGGGAGGTGACGCCCACGCTATTGCCGAACAAAGAACCGCTCGTCTATCCGGCCACCGACGATGCACTCGCACAACTCAAACGCATCCAGCAAGAGTTGAAGGAAGCCGACCAGTAGCCGGCAACCTCACACTTCGAACTCATACAGCGATTGCGTTTTGACGACGGCCAAGCTGTCGGGAAACGTGTGAAACGCGTGGATCAGCAAGCTATCTTGTGCTGCATCGATTCGCATCAAGCTAATCGGCACCGAACCAAATCGCGGGTTCGCTGCAAAGGCACACGCTAAATCCGCGGTTCGAATATCGAGCGTCAGTTCGTCGTGATATCGCTCGTAAACGTTCGACTCCAACCGTTCAAGTTGGAAACTCGCATCGTAACGAGCCGCCTCGAACGTCTGAGATTCGTGCTGGCATCCCTGCAATCGTCGTTCGACGCGTCGCCGATGCAAAGGCAACATCTGCTGACGAGTGGCGATCACTTCCGTCAAACACTCCGAACGATGACGGACAATGATCACGTGTCCGGCATCCCAGAGACGGAACTCCGCCGTATAATTCTCTCGCTCGATCCGACGCTCTGCCGATACCTGAAAAAGTTCGGGGTGAACCGATCGGTCATACATTTGGAACGTCAGTTCGGAGACGTCCGGCCGAGCAATACCAACCGTCATTCGGAGTACCCAGTGATTTGAGGTTTTCGTTCGATGAACCTTCTGATGACCGAAGGTCAATTATAGTTCTTCCAACGGAGTCGAGGGAAGATCTGAAAGCTCGGGAAAACTCGGATTCAACGGATCAAGAAAATCTCTGGCTTCATCCCTTGCGTCCGCTTCTGAGATTGTTCTCGGCGGCGATGGTGGCAACAAACTGATCTCGTCAGAAACTTGGGATTGAGTAAAACGTGCGGTAGCGTTCGATTGACTATCGACGAACCATCCCCCAAAGGTGAATGGCCATGCGCGATTTGACAAGACCGACCATCCTGATGTGCCCACCCGATTACTTCGGAATCGAATACGAGATCAACCCGTGGATGAGCCGTTCTCGACAAAGCGACCATGCCGTCGCTGTCGCCCAATGGAATGCCTTGCGAGAGAAACTGGTTGCAGTCGGTGCTGAGATCGAACTGATGGAGGCGGTTCCCGGGTTGCCGGATTTAGTCTTCACCGCCAATGCGGCACTCATTTGGAAAGAGACCGCGTATCTCGCAAGATTCCGCCATCCCGCGCGACAAGGTGAAACGGCAGTTGATGCAGCATGGTTTGAAGAATACGGCATGAACACCAAGACGCTGCCGGAACCTTGGGCATTCGAAGGCGCGGGAGACGCGTTGTTTTGCGGCGAATCTCTATTCGCGGGCTACTTGATTCGCAGTGAAGCGTCAGCGATGCAATGGCTGGGCAACGAACTCGATTGCCGGGTCATTCCGGTCCAGCTTGTCGACGACCGTTACTACCATCTCGACACATGTTTCTGTCCGCTTCTCCCCGATATGGCTCTTTGGTATCCGCCCGCATTCGATACCTACGCTCAACGCGCGATTCGCGAGCACATTCCTCAGCTCATCGAAGTGGCCGACGACGAAGCCACACGGTTCGCTTGCAACGCCGTCGTTGTTGGAAAACATGTCGTGCTTAACACGGGTTGTCCGCGTCTGTGTGACAGCTTATCGACGCAAGGGTTCGAACCGCACCCAACTCCCTTAGACGAATTTATCAAAGCCGGAGGAAGTGCCAAGTGTTTAACGCTTCGGCTAGATGGCGAAGACGCTGCCATTTGGAATGCCTAGCGCATGGAAAAGATCCGTAGGGATCGCTTGATATTACTTGACTTTCTGCACCGAAGCGGTGAAGATCAAGCGAAAACCATCCATGTGAAAATCAAACTTTCTGGTCCTCACACTGGAACGGCTCTCTTCTAGAACCCCGCGACGAAGGCGGAATACACCAATGTCAGCTGCCGGTCATCGACGTCTCGAAATTGAAGAAGTGGGGGACGTAACCGTCGCCCAATTTGTCGATCGAAAAATTCTTGATGAAACCAATATTCAGATCATTGGAAACCAACTATTCAGTTTGGTCGACGACGACGATCGTGAAAAAATCATTCTGGATTTTTCCAATGTCGAGTACCTCTCGAGTGCCGCTTTGGGAAAATTGATCACGATGGATAAGAAGGTCAAGCAGGCCCGCGGTCAGCTTCGACTTTGCAGTATCCGTCCGGATATTTACGAAGTGTTCGCCATCACAAAGCTCAACAAGCTCTTTAGTATTTACGAGAATCGTGACAAAGCGCTCGAGGGGTTCTAACGAACGCGTCTTGTTGGTAGGCCGCTTCCTTTGGTAGGCCGCTTCCTTCGAGTTTGGAACACACGTATCACTCGGTGAATACCAGTATTTGTGATGTGGCGATCTTGTCCTGACCCCAATATTGCCAAGTCGATTGATGAAGCAATTCGTGGGCTCGAGACATCCTTATTGAACCATCGGCCGCTCATCTATTCCACAGCGAAGTTTGGGCTTTGCGTTTTGACCAAATTAGGGATGGCAACACCATATCGATTTTTTTTGGCGGTCACGATTATTGCCTCCTGTCAAAGCCTCGGTTGGATAACGACACCTAGAGCAGTACACAATTCACCGTAGCGGGCTATGTCTCGTGGAAGTGCGATAAAGCGTAGATTTGACGCATCCACCACAGACACAGAAAGCCACGATCCGGTCTAGGTTGAAAAAACGAATGGACTACCAAGAGCAATTCGAGGTCAGTATTCCGAGTGACACCAATGAAGGTCACGCGATTCAAGAACGTATCATCGGTTTGCTGGAATCGATGGAGTTTCCGCCTCGCGATGTCTTCAGTGTCCGCCTCGCACTCGAAGAAGCTCTCGTCAATGCCATCAAGCATGGCAACAAATCCGACAGCAGCAAGAAAGTTCATATTGGCTGCTGGATCAATGCCGATATCGTTCGGGTTCGAATTTGCGATGAAGGCCCGGGATTCAAACCCGAAGACGTGCCCGATCCGACGGCTGTGGAGAACTTGGAGAATCCCTCCGGCCGAGGTTTGATGCTCATGAAAGCGTTCATGAACGTCATCGAATTCAACGAAATCGGCAACTGCGTCGTTCTCGAAAAGCACCGCGGTGTCGACAACGACGACGATTAAACCGCCTCGATCTGGAAAATCGATTAGAACCCAGGATTTTCCCGCGAACCCCTCCCAATACTCTTGCATCCGATGTAAAGAATCACTTTAATACGTCTCTGCACCGCAACAAGCAGTGCCACTTTTCCCCGATAGCTCAATCGGTAGAGCGAGCGGCTGTTAACCGCTAGGTTCAAGGTTCAAGTCCTTGTCGGGGAGCTTGGAAAAGCCGGATCACAATCCGAACCATTAACCCTCAGTCGCAAGTTGTTTTGTGGCTGAGGGTTTTTGTCGTTCGAGTCAAGGTAGAGTGGATTCTGGTTCGGGTCATAACTCTGTTCTGAATCAGGTCTCCGATCCGAACCGAAGGAGTTTGGAGCGATCGAGATATCCGCAGAGTCCACACGATGTTGTTCATTCCGGTCGTGACGTGGTTTTTCATGATGCTGTTTTCAATGAGCTTACTATTTCGCGGGCTTCGAGTACTCGTTCCAGTGTTCCTGGATCATGTTCGCGTCGGTTGCGTTCGATGTCACTAGGTAGCGGTAGCGGGAAACGTATTCCTTTCCTGGCTCGATTTTGAATGCACCCTCCACCATCGGAGCAAAGCAGAAATAGGGTTTGTTGGGATGGATCCGGACGGGCTGCGGCGCTCGGAAGTTCTCCGGGCTGCAAAACACTGCAGCCGATACCTCCTTGCCGTCGATCTTGCCGGAGAATCCAGGTCGGACGGGTGTGATTGCCTTCCCAGCGATCTTTGCCTTCGCTCGTTAGAAACTGCAGGTCGCCCGAATGGATGCTGTGATCTTCCTTTTCCTTCAGCCACTGATAGTTACCGCGAATTGCCATGCCACCGTAGTGATACTCCGCTAGGCCCAGCGGTTTGTCGGAGGCACATTGCTGAACGCTGACGATGTCGAAAAGAAAATGATCCGCCGGCGTCTGGTGAACGGTGACGTTCCAAGTCTCGTGGAGTGCATCGATCCACTTGTCACCGTCCTTAACCATGAACGCGTGCTTGACGGTAAAGGCGACCTTTCGCTCCTCTCGACGCAGATTCACCACTTTGCGAAATTCGATTCTGCCAAGATCCTTTGCCTGATTCCAAAAGTCTACCTTCTGACCGTCAAACTTGCTCTTCACCCAGGCGAAAAACAGAGCGTGTTGATGCGCATGATCTGCCGGATAATCGCCAGTGAGTTCCTGACCCGTCGGCGTGTAGACCGGATGAATGTAGCCGCTACGACTAGAATACTCCGGCGTCCCTTCGGGAACTGGCTGCGCTTTCTTGATGTACCGGAGAACTGGTTTTCCGCGCAGCATGACGCGGATCGTGTCATCCGTCTCGGTCAGTTTTAGGTCATCGCCAGCGGCTGCCTGTGCGGTAACACTGAATGAAGACAGCAGAAAGAACAGAGCGATTGATATTTGCCTCATTGTGGTACGGCTCGCATTGTCGTTAGAACTTCAAAGGCTTCTTCTTTTTCGGCGGCGGAACGAACGTGGGATCAACGAACGGTATTCGATCGAATGTGCTGCCGTCCCCCATTACACGAGGGTCGCCGGTGTCCCGGAGTTCCGTCATCAGGCGATCGGTGAGTTCTCGGAGAATGTCCGAGTATTGTGGGCTCGTCGCGACGTTGTTGATTTGATCGGGATCGCTCTTCAAATCGTAGAGCTCGAATTCGGGGCGGACTGAGAAGGCAATGTCGAAGAACTTGCGATAGGAATCGGGCTTGGTCATCAGCAAGACCTTCGTGGGACTCGCGTCCATATCCGGGTAGGCAAGGTAGTGATCCTGCAGCAAATGCTCCGCAGTCGCCTCGCTGTTGTAGACGTCTCCCATGGGCATGCGTTCTGGTTTGAAGTTGCGAATCAGCAGAAAGTCGGCGGTGCGAATGGCACGTGACGGGTATGGAGCACGATCCCTGCGAGCTTCGCCAACATGACGTTCACGACCGATGATCACGTGATCGCGATCCCGATCGATAACGCCATTCTTTTCCGATGTAAGTAGTGGCATCAGGCTTTTCGCCAGCATGTGATTCGGTCGCTCGACGTTCGTCGCTTCGAGTACGGTCGGCGCGATGTCCATCAGGCTGACAAAGTCGTCGACGCTTCTGCCAGGCTTCACGCGATCCGGCCAACTGACCAACAACGAGACCATTGAACCAAAATCGTGCAAATTGCATTTCCCCCGCGGCATGCCGGGCATCCCGTGGTCACCGGAAACAATGACCAGTGTGTTCTCAAGTTCGCCGCGTGCATTCAGTTCCTCGATCAGTTCGTTAACCATGCCATCCCACGCCAACGCCTCACCAAGGTAGTCAGTCAAGTCTTCTCGGACGTCGTGTACATCTGGCAGGAACTTTGGCACCTTGCCTTTCAGCGAATCTGGCTCGAGCCCCCACAAAGCCTTGCCGGAACCTCGTGTCCATTGACGGTGCGAGTTATGCGGGCCGAACCAGTAAAAGAACGGTTTGTCGTCTTTGTTGTCGTCGAGGAACTTGCGGAAGTTGGATCTGACAAACGAGAAGATCTCTTTCTTGCGAGCTTCCTTGTCGGATGCTGCGGAGACAGCCTGAGAAAAATTGCAAATCGGATCTTTGTGCCTAAGGTCGCGTTTCTTGCCCGCCTTGTTGGTTGTCTTTCCCCAGTGCATGACGTGATATCCATGCTTCACCAGTAACTCCGAAAAGCCGGGCAGTGACTTAAACGGATCGGGGGCGTTGCCGTATTCGCGGCAACGAAGAAACGCATTGCTACCGCAACGATAGAACGGCATCCCCGTCACCACGGCAGCGCGGCTCGGAGTGCAACTTGGAGCGCTGACAAACGCATTGTTGAACACAACCCCGCTGCGTCCAATCGCATCAAGTGCCGGCGTGTCGATCACATCATTCATCCCCGGTTTCGCCGGGTCGCGGAAGATACTCGCGTAGCGCCCCCAGTCGTCGGAGAAGCAGAATAGCACGTTCGGGCGTTCGCCAGCCGTCGCCGAATACGTGAGACAGAGACTCATGAAAGTCGACACAAGGAGTCTTATCATTGATCTTCCTTTGATGTGGATGCTGCGGCGGCGTCTTGTGCCAACTTCACCAGGGCATAAACCAGCAGCCGCGGAGCTTTGGAAGCGCTCGAATACAAGTACAGGGTGTCGCCTTCTCGATAGAATACTGTTCCGCGAAGACGATCGTTGAGGGGTGGTTCCGCTGGCGGATCAACCAGAACGGGGCGCTCGCCGCTGGAGCCAACGGAGTTCAGTTCGCGATCGACTTCGACACACTTTAGATTACCGCCACGCCATGATGTGTGGTCCTGATAAGTGATAAAGTTACGGCCTTTCAGGCGCAGCAGCGCCGGTCCATAGCAGTCATTCATCTCACCTTCGACGGGTTCTACCAACGGAGTCTTGACCTGTGCCCAGGTCTTCGCGTCCTTTGAATGAGCCAGCCAGATGCAACGGATTCCGCGTTCCTCGATGAAGCCTGAATAAAGCATGATGTACTTGCTGCCGAACTGCTCGAGCGGGTATTCGTAGACACGGTTGTAGGTTGCGTTTCGAGTGCCGATATTGCTCGCTTTGATGCTGACGCTGTCGTACTCGAAGTGGATTCCATCTTCGCTGGTCCACAGTTCGGTTTGACTGTTCTTGCGATGCCCCCACAGGAAGAACTTGCCGTGCTCGTCAATCCAGCGAACCTCGGGCGCCGACGGGCCTTCCACGACTGGGTTTGCTTTGTACTCGATCCACGGTCCATCCAGGCTGTCCGAATACGCCATACTCGTCGCGATGTGCTTGTGAGGCGCATAGTACAGATAGTGCTTCCCCAACGCGTTCTTAATTCGCCCCTCCGTCTTGACGATCGCCGGGTGTATCAAATCGTTATTCGGTGAGTAGCGAAGATCCTGCGGATGAAGCGCGATGCCCTGAAACTCGAAGTTTGGTAGGAGCCCCTGTGCCGGTGTGTCATTTCCCGAGCACAACGCGACAGCCAGACAGTACGCAACGATAAGTCTGAGATTATGCATGGTTCACTGCTTTCCTGGCTTCGTGACGAGCACTATTGCCGTGATGGACCATTCTAGTCCCGAACTGGAGGGGAATTTTTGCGCAGGTGTTGCTACCGTTCATCTTCTTCCAGTGGCCGACTTCCTTTGAAGGCTCCCCAGTCTTTTCGCTTTCGGTAGTCTTTGTCCTGCTCATAAACCTTCAAGTCAGCATCAGGGTTCAGCTTGGGGATTCTGGCTCCGACCTTTTCAAAGTAGCTCATCATCTCAGCGTGGAGCTTCTTGTGCTGGTCTGGATGCTGCGGAGCGATATTGGTCACCTCACCGATGTCGTTGGACAAATCAAACAGCATCGGAATGTCGGGTTGATCGTAGAAATGCAGTACCTTGAGATCGCCGGAAACGATCGCCGAGTGCGGCAAGCCGGAACGGTAATGCGGGTAGTGGAAATAGAGGTTGCGATTCAAAAACGCCTCGTCGGGCTTCGCTCCCGCCATGTACTTTGCAAGGCTAATGCCATCTAGATCTTTGAGTTTGCTTGAGCTGCCACCGGCCCAGTCGATGAAGGTCGGCAGAAGGTCGTAGTTGACGACATTGCCGGTGAATGTGGTTCCCGGGGCAATGCCAGGACCTTTGACGATCATCGGCACGCGAATGCCACCCTGCCAGCCCCACCACTTGGCTCCATGGTGCGGCTGAGTCAGCTCGGGCTGAAGCTCGATCTGTTCGTGTCGATATCCGTTATCCGACACCATGACGACGTAGGTGTTGTCTTCGATCCCCAGCTCTTTGATTCGGTCCAGCACGGCTCCGATGCGACCGTCCAGGTCATCCGCCATTCCCAACCAAACGGCAGGGTCATCGCCAAGCCGAACCGTGTCTTTGTGTTTGTTGTTTGCTTGGTACCACGCCTGCACCAACGGGTGATCGGCGTATTTCTCCCGCGTGGCGGGCAAGCATTCCTGCCCCGCGTGCATCGCATAGTGTGAAATCTGCAGATAGAACGGCTTGCCAGCTTGGACTTGCTGGTCCATAAACAGCAACGCCTTTTCAGTAACGCTGAACATCAATTTAGGGTCGGTCAGTTTTGGCGGAAGTCGTCGCGGTTTTGGCTCACCTTCTTTCACAAAGCTTCGCAGCGTATTGCCGGGATTGTTGTTTGTATCGCCGTCGTGAAGGACATAGCCTTCGTCCCCCGGATCGCCTCGCATGTGCCATTTTCCAATGTGGGCACTCACGTAGCCGAGTGGCTTCAATGCTTCCGGGATCGTCACGGTGTCCTCGTCGATCGTCATGTCCGAGATGCAGGGAACGACGGGGAAATTGGGATATCCCTTTTCGTCGAAGTAGTCCTGTCCGCGGTCGTTCATGTAAACGGTGAATCCGTTCCGCGGTGAGGACTGACCAGTTTGAATGCAAACTCGCGATGGAGAACACTGCGGTGACGCGTACGCATTGGTGAACTTCATGCCCTCGCGGGCCAGTCGCTCGACATTCGGCATCTGCAAAACCGGCATCCGCGAGTTTTCCATACCGTCGCGCATCGGAATGGGCGTGCCGTTCCACGCCCAATCGTCGATAAAAAGGAGCACGATATTTGGCTTCTCTTCGGCAGCACATGTGCCGACCAACAACCATCCAACGATTAAGAGCAAAACTGCTGGGGTGACTTTGGTACTACTCATCACGGCTTCCTGACTCGGGCTGCGTGCAAGGCTATTCTCATGTTTGGTGATATTCCCTCGTTTGGATTGTCGCACTCGATTATTTCTTCTCGATTCGACGGACGCGAATCGACCGAAACGAAACGTGCCGCGCTTTCTCCGGTGACTTCTTGACGCCGTGTACCTGCAGTGCAATCACGCCCGATGGATACTTTGCGTAGGCCTCAGGATCAGTGACATCCCCCGTCTGTTTGCCATTGATCCATGTTTGAATTCGCGGCCCTTTGGCCAAGACTCTAAGCTTATTCCACTGGCCGTTCACCATCGCTTCATTGCGGATCAGATCTTCTTTCGGAGTGATCCATGCGCCATTTCCCTGGTTGAAGATGTAGCCACTTCGTCCGGGAGATTTTCCAATATCTACCTGTGGTCCGTGAACGGACGCACGAACCTTTCCAGCATCGTTGGTGCGCGTCAGTTGAGTCCGGATTTGAACGCCTGAATTCAGGTCCGTGTCGTGAAGTTTCACTTCCAGTTCAAGCTCAAAATCACCGTACTTTTCTACCGTGTGCAGAAACTGAGTCTGACTGGAGCTCGTCCCGACGATCACTCCGTCGGCAAGCGAAAACTGCGTGTTGTCGCGTGTTGGTTTCCAGCCTTCGAGGCTTTTGCCGTCGAACAGACTTGCCCAATCATCGGCAAAGGTAGTGCCACACCAAAGCGAGACCGCAATGAGCGCGATGAGTGAGAAGTACCGTTGCGTTTTTGCGCGATCAGAATGACAGTTTATGAAGGAAAGCATTTGAGCTCCGGTTAAACATTGGGAAGCGCGAATTCGCGACGTCGCTCTTTGGTCAGCAAGGCATTGGCGGCATCATCGCCGATAATTTGCTCTTTGGTGGCGTCCCAGTTGATCGTACGGCCGGTAACCCGACAGATATTGATAAGGTGCGCGACGCTGGTAATCAGATGGCCGATTTCCACTGGTGCATTGGGTTCGTCGCGAGTTTGAATGCAATCCAGCCAGTTGGCGACGTGCGATTCGGTCTGTGATCCGGTGAAAGGCTGAAGCAGGTTCTTCGGATTGCAGGCGAAGCGTCCTCGATTGATTTCCATCTTGCCCTTTTGGCCTACAAAGATTCCGCCAAAAGCCGGTCCGTCGGTACTTTCCAAACGAATGACGGTACCGTCCGGGTAATACAGCCTCACACCGCGATCCCTAACACTGTCCGCTTCTGTAGTGGGTTCGATCCGCTTCGGTGCAACGTTCTCCCAGCCCATTGCCAGATGAACCATGTCCAGTGCATGTGACCCACGATCGCAGATTGGTCCTCCGGTGAACGTGTCAAAGTTCCGCCACCGACGATGAAGCTGTTCGTGATAATCGAGCAACTGTGCCTGGTCACAAAAGCGATTCCAATCCATGCCTTCGGGAACGGGTTGCGGGTCGAGGCCGGTAGCAGGCCGAGAGCCTGAGTATTTTTTGACTAGGATCGTTGCGACTTTCCCCAAGCCACCATCGCGCACGAATTCACACGCATACTGATTGATCGGCGTACTGCGTTGTTGCGTGCCGACCTGGAGCACGCGCCGGTGTTTTCGCACTGCTTTGACCAGAGCCCGACCTTCGGGAATGCTGAAACTCAGTGGCTTTTCTGCGTAGATATCGAGGCCTTTGCTGCAGGCGATGATCGCTGCTCGAACGCGCACGTGATCCGGCGTCGCGATCATTACCGCGTCGAGATCTTCAGAATCGAACATCTGTTCGTAGTTCTGATAACGTTTCCAGGCTTCACCGGCCTTTGGATTTTTCGTGTTATCAGCTGCAAGGGCATCGATCTGTGGCAGGTAACAGTCGCTGACGGCAACCAGTTCCGCGCGATGGGATTCGCGAGACAGCGCACGCGTCAACCATTTGGCCCGATTGCCCGCGCCAATCAGACCGACTCGCAATTTTTTATCTTCGGATGTGCGCGGTGCGGCATAGATCGTCGACGTCAGCAGGCCGGACGCTGCCAGCGTGGTCGTCGCGCCGATCGATTTCAACGCTGATCGACGTGAAGTCTTGTTTTCAGGGGAAGGGTTCATCGTTGATCCTGTTGTTTCAGCTTGTTTCATGATGTGAAAGTAATTGGATTATTTCGTCTTCGCTCTTCGAGACTCCCTGCGCTTCCTGGTCAGGGCGGAGGGAAGGGGGTGAGCGGCCTCCTCGAAACCAGGGACCAGGGCTCGGAGTTTTTCAACGGTGGTAGCGTATTTCGGGTTGTCGATCTGGTTGGTCCATTCGTGGGGATCCCTGGAGGCGTCGTAGAATTCCTCCTGGTCGGACCCGTACCGGGTGTAGCGGCCGAGTTCATGGCGGATGCTGATATAGGCCATGTCCGTTTTCGTTTTATCGCACAATCCGGTGATGGCGGTGCTTTCCCACGGAGCTTTCGGGTCCTTGAGCAGAGGGACCAGCGAGCGTCCGTCGACGCAGGCGGGAGGCGTCAGTCCGCACAGTTCAGCCAGGGTGGGGTAGATGTCCATCAGGGAAACGAACCGTTCAGACACACCCCCGGCTTCGGTGACTCCCGGCGCGCGAAACATCAATAAGACGTGCGTTCCCTCCTCCCAAAGGGTCGTCTTTTGCCAGTGATGTTTTTCTCCCAGGTGAAACCCATGATCGGTGAGGAAGACGACAATGGTGTTGTCCTTGTAGGGGCTGTTTTCGAGGGCATCGAGGACACGCCCGATCTGCGTATCGACGTAGGTGGTCGTGGCGAGGTAAGCCTGCACCGCTTCTTCAAGTTTTCCAGACTCGATCACCTTGTCGGCGAAGCTCCCGATCCCATCGCTCACCGCTTTGGCCAGCGGAGGAAGGTCATCCAGGTCATCCTCCTTGAGTTCGGGAAGGACAATCTGGTCCAGAGGGTACATGTCAAAATACTTTTGCGGGACATACCAGGGCATGTGGGGATTGAAGGAGCCGTAGGCCAGGAAGAACGGCTTGTCGTGTTGTTTCTCCAGGATCGCGATGGCCTTATCGGCCCCGCCAGTATCATTCATTTGTTCCTCGGTAAGGTGTATCGGCCCCCAATCCTGTTCGCCTCTGCTGAGTTTGGCCAGCGGTGCACCTGGAGGAGCCGGATCGCGTTTGTGGCCAACCTTAACGTCCCAGTGTTCTTTCTGGTCCCAGCCGTGGGTGATCTTGCCGTAGCCGAAGGTGCCGTAGCCGTTCTTCTTGAACAATCCGGCCAGTGACAGCACGGCCTCCTGGTTCATTACCTCACTTGTGCTGATAGTCTGCGCGTTGTTGTAGATCCCCGATTTCCACGGAGCTACACCTGAAAAGAACGCGGTGCGGGAAGGCGAACAAACCGGCGCGGCGGTGTAGGCCCGAGTGAAGTTGACACCACTGGCAGCCAGACTTCGCAGATTGGGGGCGACGACTTTGCCTGCGTACCGGTCCGCTTCCTCAAGCAGCCAACTGTTCAAATCATCGGCGACCAGAAACAGCACGTTCATTGGCTTGTCCGGCTCAGCCGCTTCGGAGGCCGAGTGTGTGAATAGCGAAATGATCGCGCCGGCAAAGACTGATTGTACGAGTGTGAAACGCATCTACCGTCTGCTCCTCATCTTTCTGTTCTTCTTTGTCGCTGGATCTTCCGCACCGGGCAGTCTGCCGATCGGTCGGCTGTTAGCTTCGAGTTCTTTGACAGCCACCTCCATAAGACGTCGCAAGACTGCGACGATTTCGGGATGGTCGGCTGAAACGTCTCGCGTCTCGCCGGGGTCGGCCTGCAGGTTGAAAAGCGACCCGGCCGGAGCTGACGGACGCTTTCCCTCTCGCCCGCTCTTGCCGCCCGGCTTCAATTCTCGAACGAGCAGCTTCCACTTGCCGTGGCGAATCACCGAGCCGGGCACGATGAACGATTCGTGCATCGGTTTCTCGGGTCTTTCGCCCTTCATGTAAGGAAGGATGTTACGACCGTCGATCACGCGGTCGTCCGGCGAGTCAACTCCTGCGATCGCGCAGAAGGTCGGCAACAGATCGATGATTCCGGTGATTTGACTGTTCGTCGAACCAGGCTCGATCGTGCCCGGCCAGCGCATGATGCACGGGACACGAATGCCACCCTCGAAATCGGTCCACTTGCCGTCGCGAAGCGGGCCAGCATCGCCGCCGTCGATCCCAAGCACTGGGCCGTTATCCGACGCGAAGATGAACAAGGTGTTCTCAGCAATGCCCTGCTCGTCGAGAACTTTCATCAGCTCACCTACCTGCCAGTCGATTTCGCGAATCACGTCACCGTAGGTGCCGCGCCGCGATGTATCTTTGAAACGCTCATTGGGAATCCAAGGCGTGTGCGGTAGCGGCGATGCGTAGTAGAGAAAGAACGGTTGTTCTTTGTTTTGCTTGATGAAGCCAACCGCGGCGTCCAGCAGTTTCGGCGAATGCTGTCCGTCGGTCTTTCGCCTGATCGACTCAACCCGTTCGAGGTTTCGATAAATCCCCGTTCCCTGATCGAGATCGATCATGAAGCCGTAGAAAAAGTCGAAGCCGTGACGAACCGGATTGAACGCATCCCATTCACCAAGATGCCACTTGCCGACGATCCCCGTGGTGTAGTCGCCTGTTTTCAGAAGCTCGGGGGTCGTGACTTCTTCGGAGCGAATTCCGATGCGGTCTTTGTTGTAGATGACTTTGGTGCAACCAGCACGATGCGCGTGCGAACCCGTCATGAACGCCAGGCGCGTCGGCGAGCACCGCTGATGCACATAGAAGTCGGTGAACTTTATACCTTGCTGGCACAGCCGATCGATGTTCGGCGTTTCAAGCGAATCGGAGCCGTAGCAACCAAGGTCACCGTAGCCCTGATCGTCCGTCATAAAGACAACGATGTTCGGCTTGTCGGCCGCTTCGATGAGACCTGCAGTCAATGCCAAAAGAACAGCGTGAGAAACGAGTGTGAGATGTAGCTGCCGTCGCCAGACGGCGGACCACGCTCCGGCGAGCGTAGCTACGAAAGTAATCGCTATGCCGCTGCGCTGTTCGAAAGATTCATTGCTCATTGTTCGCTCGCAACTCCCGCTGGACGTAAGTTCTTTCTGAGATCAGTCTCGAAAGTTGCCAGTCGCCGCTTCAGGCGTTTGGTGATGTCGGGATGCTCGACAAACAGATTGTCTTGTTCACCGATGTCCTCACGCAAATTGTAGAGCGCCTCCGCTGGTTCTCGTTTCCGACTTGTGGCCTTACTGCGTTTCTTGATGAGTGCTTTCCGCTCTTTACGAGGAAGCTTCCGCTCCTCCGCAGTCAACTCAATCTCTACTTTCGGGTCATCCTTTTCCGATGAGTCATTCACGAGGTATTTCCAGTCGCCGACGCGGATTCCTGAAACGTTTCGGCCTCGCAGGTAGTAGATGGCCTCGTGAGGTGACTTCGCATTTGGCTTGCCTGCGAGCAGGGGCCAGATGTCCTTTCCATCAATCACGCGGTCGTCGGGGACGTCGCCGCCCGCGAGTTTTGTCAGCGTCGGCAGCAGGTCCATGCCGGTGATGGCTTCGTCGGACTCGTTTCGCCCGGGAATTGTTCCCGGCCAGCGAGCAACGAACGGGACTCGCACGCCTCCTTCGAGTGTCGAGCCTTTGCCGCCATTCAACGGGCCAGCACTGCCGCCTTTGCCAGTGTTCGGGCCGTTGTCCGATGTGAAGATCACCAGCGTGTTCTTATCGATCCCAAGTTCTTTCAGTGATCGCAGAATCTCGCCGGTGCTCCAGTCGAGTTCCTGAATCGTGTCGCCATAGATGCCTCGCTTGCTGCTCCCGACGAACTTCTCGGAAGCATGCAGCGGAATATGCGGCATGTTATGAGCCAGGTACACAAAGAACGGTTTGCCTTTGTTTTCGGTGACGAAGCGGATGGTCTCGCGCGTGTACCGCTGAGTGAGCTGTGTCTGGTCCGCGGGAACTTCGATGACGACGTTGTCGCGAATCAGTGGACATGCGGCCGTCTCTCGCTTCAGGATTCCGTCGCGGGTGTAGCTTTCGCGAAACACACAGTCGGCCGCGTACTTCTTAATCGTCGGGTAATAGAACTGGCTGTTGGATGACGGCGTTCCGTACCAGTAATCAAAACCGTGGTTCAGCGGCTGGAACATGTCTTCGTTGCCGAGATGCCACTTGCCAATGATGGCCGTCGCATACCCTTGATCCTTCAGCAGCTCCGGCAGCGTGATCTCGTCAGGGTTCAGCCCGTGGTGGTTCCGAGGAAACATAACACCACCGATGCCGACACGAGTCGAATGGCTGCCGGTCATCAGCGCCGCGCGAGTCGGAGAGCAGACGGGCGAAACATAGAAGCTGCTGAACTTCGCTCCTTCGGTCGCCATACGATCGATGTTGGGCGTGGCAATGTCGTCGGCTCCGTAGCATGACAGATCGCCATAGCCGAGGTCGTCTGCGAGGATGACGATGACGTTCGGCTTCTCATCTTTTAACCCAGCATACGAAAGCGAAGTGGCTAGGCAAAGGATGGTCACTGCTGCATGAAATCGATTCATTTGTCTTGTTGTTCTATACCAATTGTGTCTGTGTTGATTCATCGTTTCAGGTTCAGTCGTCCGAATGTGTCTCAACTAAACGGGAAAACGAAACCCGAGCAACGTCGCTCACTTCTCCCGCGCTGCTTCGGGAGTATCTTTCGGCGACTTTGATTCAAATCCTTTCTCCAGATGCTTGGCGAAGAATCTCTCAAGGTGATCGAGGGCGATCGATTGATGAGGGGAAAAGTTGATAAACGCGTGAGGAGCGTTGATCAACGTGAGTTCGGCACGATCTCCTTTGCCAAGCTTCCTGAGAAGATCCATGGTGTCAGGCCCCCAATTGCGGTACTCGCGATGGTCCCACTCGTTGAGAAACAGGATCGGAGGAAGGTGGGCGCCATTGGCAATGTGAAAATCGGGTAGCGTTTCTTCTCTGAGCGGTGAACCGAGCTTGGCATTCGACCATGTCCACGACGTCCAACCCATGGGTCCGTACATTGAAACAACGCACTGGATCTCGCTGGATTGGTCGAGATGGTTGGCAGGACCGTCGAAGCGCCGATCGCCAAACGTAACAGCGGTTAGGACGGCGATATTGCCGCCGGCGGAACCGCCTGTAATACCAAATCGCTCCGGATCGAGATGATATGTTTTCGCATTTGCCCGGAGCCAGCGGATGGCGGCTTTCACGTCGTAAATGGCTGCCGGAAACATTGCTTCCCCCGCGAGGCGGTATTCCACGGTGGCGGTGGCGAAACCTCGCTTCGCAAATGCCATCGCCGCAGGTCTGTAACCGCGGTGTGATCCACGTTCCCAGCCACCCCCGTGCACAAAGATGACCACAGGAAGTGGCTCCTCTAGCGCAGATGGAAAGTAGAGGTCCAACTGCATGACACGATCGCCCCAGCGTGCATAGGCGATGTCTTCGTGAACTTCGAGGTCAGCGGTCGACGTCCTGGTGGCAAGCTTGATCAGACTGAGGTCCTGATCAGGGTAGTGCTTCCGCACCATCGGCAAGTATGTGTTGTTGAAGTACTTCTCCAGACTTGCACCGGCTTCTTGATGGCTTTCTTCGGAGCGGTACAAGAGGCCATCTTCTTTTCGCGTAAGCGGGATCTTTGTTTTAGCCGATGGACTGGGGGCCAATGGAGGGAATCCATCCATGTAGGGACGTTCTTGCGCAACAAGAGGCAAACTGCTGGTCAATGTCAATCCAATAGCCAGCGTAAAAAGCCGATTCCTCTTTCTTAGTGCGTTCATGACTTCCCCGCTGAATTTGACATTTGATCGTTTGCCGGCGCTGCACCGAATACAGAGGCCTGAGTGACGAACAGGCAAGTGGCGCAGAGCAACGCGTGAATGAATCGGTTCATCTTTGCTTCGCCTTTGCATAGTTCGCAGGCAGCTCAGCGACCCATGCCTGAAGTAACTTCCTCAGGCGGCCGACGACTTCCGGATGAGCCGCTGCGATGTTGTTGCTTTCGCTCGGATCGACGGAAAGGTCGTAGAGTTCTGGTTCGCCGCGTTGCTTTCGTGGCAGGTGCAGCTTCCATTTACCGACGCGCATCGCGGGAGTACTGCCCGTGGAACTGGATTTCCAAAACAGCGGTTTCGTGCGCTGGCGATCGGCACCAAGCCAGATGTCGGAAATGTCTTCGCCGTCAAGTTGTTCCGGTAGGTCGTCTATCTCGGTGATTGAGCACATTGTCGGCAGCCAGTCGACAAAGGAGCCAATGTTGGCGGAGTCGACTCTGCCTGCCTTTACCCGCCCCGGCCAGCGAATGATGAATGGAACGCGTGTGCCGCCTTCGTATTGTTCGTGTTTGCCGCCACGAAACTCGCCCGCGTAACCCAGCATGTTGTTCGAGAATTCGCGGGCACCTTTCTTCCCAAGGATCACCGGTGCAGGTCCGTGGTCGCTGGAGAAAACCACGATGGTATCGTCACGCAGCCCCAACTCGTCGAGCGCCTTCAGAACTCGCCCGACATTCAAATCGATCTGGTAGACATCGCCGAGATACTGCCGCATCGATTCATCGAGATCGCCACCGATCTTCAGACACTCATCAAACTTGTGTTGCATGGTCGGCGAGAAGTCTTTTCGGTCGACTGTCGCGTCTTTGAACCGGCCAGCCAGCTCGGCGGATGTGTTCACAGGAAAGTGTGTCGCGTGACCCCAGATGTTGACGTAGAACGGCTCGTCCTTGTTTTTTCTGATGAATTCAATCGCGGCCGAATAAAGGTCGGTATCTCTACCGGCTGATCTGTCCCGACTCTTGCCAATCGTTTTAACCGTATCGATCCCATAAGTGCCGTCGCTGTCGTTCGGGCCAATGTGCCACTTGCCGAAGTGACCTGTTCTGTATCCCCGCTTCTTCAGCAGTTCGGTGATCGTGGCGCGGTCCCCGAAACCGAAGTCGGCGGCGTACTTCGGAAAACGGGCTGGAAACAGTCCGGTCATGAGTCCCGTGCGGCTGGGATTACACGTCACACCCGTCACATAGAACTGAGTGAACCGCGTCCCTTCTTCGGCGAGTTGGTCAAGGACTGGTGTCTTCGCGTAGGGATGCCCGTAGCAGCGGAGATCGCCGTACCCAAGATCGTCGGCGAACATGAAGACGATGTTCGGTGGCCGATCATCCGCCGCCTGAGTCTCTGCAGAGAAGGCAAGCACCAGCAGGAATGCGAGGAACAGTTGTGATATGAATGAAAGAAGTTGCTTGTTCATTTGATGGTTTCTCGTTGAGGCGTTCGCGTCGATGACCTTCCGTCGGTGCGCTGCTGCTCAAGCAAACTTGCCAACCGGTTCACGACATCGGGATGTTTGTTGATGACGTTGTGTTTCTCGCCCGGGTCGTCCTGCAGGTTGAAAAGCTGCGCATGCAATTCGTCGCGCCGCGGGACGCGTTTCAATGTGAGGCTCGGTTTGCCTTCGATGTACTTCCACGGTCCACGTCGGATCGCAAAGTTGCCGTTGGGGCTGTGAACAATCATCGACGGACGAAGCGGTCCCTCCTTTGGCGTGCCGAGCATTGCCGGCAGCATATTGAAGCTATCTTCAGCAGCGTCTTCGTCTGGTCGAAGCGGCTGATCGATCACCGCGGCAAGCGTGGCGTAGATGTCGACGAGGTTGATGGTTTCGTCACAGAACGTTCCCGGCTGAACATGCCCCGGCCAGCGAACCAGAAACGGAACTCGAAAACCACCCTCGTAAACGCTGTGCTTGCGACCGCGCAAGTGGCCGTTGCAGCGTAGCCCCGCTCGATATGCTTCGGCCTCGGGACGTTGCCCTTCGGTCATCAGTACACCGCCGTTGTCGCTGGTGAAGATGACCAGTGTCTCTTCGGTCGCCTTCATGCGATCGATCGTGTCCAGAATCCGACCGACTGACAGGTCCAACTCGTGAATCCAGTCGCCATAGAGACCGGTTCCACTTTCGCCCATTGTTTTGTCTGACGGCGTGTAGGGAAAATGGATCGCCACGGGGGCAAAGTACAAAAAGAATGGCCCATCGACATTCTGCTTTTCGAGCCAACTGACGGCATCCGTCGTCAGTTCATCCATCACGTTCTCATCGACACGTTGAGGGGCATCGATCCCCATGAAGTTTCGACCGTATGGCGACTTCCCCGCCGGAACATTGCGGTCGCTGCGCAAGCCGACGACCTGCCGATTACGGACGTAAATTCCCGAAGCGTCTCCGTGGTTCTGGGGCACAGCAAAGTGATAGTCGAAACCAATGTCCAGTGGCCCTGGTGTCAGCGGTTTCGTGAAGTCCGCCTTCGTTGTGCAGTACCCGAGATGCCACTTCCCGATGGCGGCCGTGTGGTATCCAGCCGACTTCAGGAGCGAAGCGATGGTTGAGCGTGACGTGTCGATGTGCAGCGGGTCGGTGGTGTTGACGACGCCGTGCTTCTGATTCGTCCGCCAGTCGTAACGCCCGGTCAGCAAACCGTAGCGAGTTGGCGAACACACCGAGGACGGAGTATTCGCGTCAGTGAATCGCCGCCCCTGCTTTGCCAGACGGTCGATATTGGGCGTTCGAATGTGCGACTCATCGGCGCCGTAGCTGTTCAGGCTTCCGTAACCGAGGTCATCCGCAAGGATGATCACAATGTTGGGCCGGTCGGCCGCCGTTGCAACCCTCGGGCCGATGATCAGCACGACGAAAAGCACGGCTAACAAAGTCCGAGCCAGAAGCTCTGGCAATAAGTGATTCCGTTGATCCTTCATCGTGATTTGGCAATCTCCTCTTGAGCGGTGCGGTAAAGCGTCGCAATTTCTTTTTCGTTGAGTGCCCGGTCGAACAATGCCACCTCGTCGATTCGGCCGTCCCATACTCGCATCGCTTCGGCGTCCGTTCCGAACCAGACCGTATCAGAGTTGCTGACTGCCATTGCCGCACAAGGTGTGGACGCAACAAGCTTCCCGTCTTCGTAGAAATGCAATTGCTCACCATCAGCGGTCACGACGACATGCCGCCAGGTCTTCAGCCGCAGGACCGAGTCGCTCGCGATGGACGGTTCATCTCCATCGCTGTTCCTGATGATGGCCTGCAGCATTCCGTTTTCATCGAGAGACAGACCAAAGTTGCCCTGACCATGATTCAGGTTTGTGGCAACCATCGCGTTGTGCGAGGGTGCTTCGAGATACACGAACGCGGTCAGCGAGAAGCGTCCGGTGCTCAATCGCGGTGGCGAATCGACGCGTCCACCCCGACCGCTTGAGTCGACTCCGACTCTCAACGAACCGCCGGCGAATACACCCTTGGCATGTGGTGGACGTTTGCCTTCACCGGTTAAAACCACACCCGAATATTCGGGCGGTTCAGAAACCAGCCCTCGGTCACGAATTGGCATTCGGTAGGAGGCCAAGGGCGATAATTGCTTGACCAAGCGAGCGTAGTTCCACTTCGGCTCGTCAAAGTTGCGAATGAACCTGTCGGTCGCGATCGAGATGTCTTCGGGCTCAGTCGCCCCATCAGTAATCCGCAGGGCTTGGGACGCCTGAAGCTCAACTGACCGAGAGGCATCGCGTTTGTTGGATGCCCCGGGATGGACGCGCACGAGCCCATCAAACACATGCACCTCGCTCGCGCCGCCTTCCACATCGACGGAAAACTCAGTGCCAAAGTCAACGACTTCCGCTTCGGGAGTTTCCACCGCAAACCCAATCCCTTCAGGAGGCACTCTGGCCGACAGTCGCCCGCTATGCAGCACGACACGTTTGTCGCTGACTGCGTCGAAGCGGGCAGGCGCTTCCACGTAAACCATGACTCCACTGCCGAATTGCAGATGAAGCAGGCCTTTCTGCAAATCGTAATCGCCCACCGGGATTTGGGGGTCGTTCCATTGCGAACCGCCTTTCGTGAGCAACCCATTCACATTGCTGATGACGGAAGCCGCGTAAGCGTCAGCAGGGACTGGATCGCTGTTGCCCTCAGGCAGTACGAATGCGATGACGATACAGGCCGCCGTCACAAGCCCCAATACGGCTAGCACTAACATCTGTCGCGAGCGGAGAGCTGGCGATGAATGTGTGTCCCGCGACGATGCGCAGTTAGCAATAGCATCAGTCGTGCTCGCTTCCAACGCACTTTTCTGGATGTTTCTGCGCCGCAGAGAACGCCGCAGGTCCGAATGCAGTTCGGCACGAAGTGCAAACCGTTCGACATTGCCGCGAATTTGCAGCCAATTCTGAAACTCCGCAACCTCCTCGTCAGACGCCTCTCCTTCAAGAATGCGATCGATGAAATCGTCGTTGACGGACATTACACATTCTCCATCGCGAGGCGTCGCTCAATGCAACTGGCGAGAACCGTCCGAACGCGCGACAGCAAAACTCGCACCGAGCCGCTGGTAGTACCGGTTTCCTGCGCCATCTCGGCGGCAGACAGTTCTTCCACGTACCGCAAGTCGAGCAGCCGGCGCGACTTTGGCGGCAGTTCCTCCAGACAGGCTTCCAGTGCTTCGCGACGGTTGCTCCGACCGTCAGCCTGATTGGCAATGGTGTCAGCGAGTTGGCCGAGCAGTTCGTCGGAGAAAACAACCCGCGTGCGATCCTGAGTCCGATAGAAATCAATCACTCGGGATTTGGCGATCCACAGTGCCCACCCTACGAACGGGCGACTCGAGTCATACTCGTCGAATCGGCGCGCCAGCTCCTGGGCGATCCGTTGAACGACGTCTTCAGCATCGTGAAATCCGGAGACTGACGCGAAGACGTAAGGCTCGACCTCCAGCCAGTGATGGGTGAATTCTTCTCGTTTCTGTTTTTCGTCCATAAGCACCGACAACGCTAAACAACGGTTCGATGACCGTATGCCGAGCGCCGACGGAAATCGTTAACAGGAATCCGACAAAATATCTGATCCTATTTGAATTCACTCGAAGCGACGACCAGCTTCTCATCTGCGTGGCTGACTCGGCGGTTGGAAAGCCTCGAATCCCTTCGGCTTACAGCATATTGAGCTTTGTGCAGGCGTATTGGCAATCATCCGGTGTCACCAAATCGACGCTTGGCGGATTCATCATCGGTCTCATTCAAACGGCTTAGCACTTGGGTAACTCGGGCACGGCTTACCCCAAGATGACGCGCAAGCTCGGCCCTCGTTGTAACTACTTTCGAGTCCAGCAAATCCTGGTATTGGTGCGCCAGTCGCATTGGATCTCGCTTCGTCCGCTCGGGCTCTGTTTCGGCCCGAATCTGGTCAGAAATCGAGTTCCACCTAAACATCTCGATGTACGGCAATCGTCGTAACCTCTTGGTACGAAAGGCACCTAGCTCAACGAATCCGCGGTTCGGATTGAGACCGCCTCGGGGAGAGGGAGCGACTAAAAACGCATTGTATCAAGGTTCACCATCATGCACTACATAGCACGAGGGTGTCGATATAAGTCTTGATGGTAGCAACAGCTTGTTCGACCTGCCAGCTCCTACAGAGTGTGCGGTAAGAGAGCAAAAGATCGGTAGGTCCGGTCTCGGCATCACGTGTGGAAGTTGGCACCGACAGCATCCCATAACTCCCGTTGCCTTTCCCAATCCACCTCCTGCGCGATCGGCCGCAATTGGCACTCAGTCACTGTATCCTTCCCCCGTTTTACTAACGGCAAAAACAGGATCGCCTCTTGAATGTCAGGTGCCGGGTTCAAAAGACTCATGATTTGCGTGAACCGTGCCCGTGAAACGGGTCCCAGCTGGCGAGTTCCGTCTGGTTCTGAATCACGCCCTCGGTGAGAAGCCACTCGAAGCGGACCGCTCGGGCCAACAATTTGGACAACCACCGGCCCTGTGAACGTAAAGACCTGGGCTTCGGCTCCTGGCAACGCTCCGCGTGTCATCTCTGATCAATCGGAACTTCTTATCAAGCTCTTCGAGATGAGGTTGATCGTTCGTAACCCAGGGGCGAGCCTCTTGTGTTCAGTGCGCCTGGTGTCAGTTTAACCAATGGGACCAGGTCGGCTAATGTGGTACGAACTCTGGCGAAGCTGCAGGTTTCTTGTAACGGCTATTCCAAAGCCTTCATTGCTATGGGTGAAAGTTCGCACCGGAAGCACGGGATCCGATCAGATAACCGACACTGCCTATCAGCCAGGGTGTCTCAATCAACTGCATGGGGACGCCAAAAGTTCGGGTAGGCTGTTTCGCAATCGTTGACCATCGTTCTGGCAGGTACTGGTGACGCAACACTGAAGACAATCGGCCTTTGTAACCGTGGTCGCTACACCGTTTGCGGTGCGGACATATCCGTTCATCGACCTTGAAAATGGAAAAAACCGCATCAGAGGTTGACGAGAAACTGAATACCTGTATGATACAGGTATGTGTGGGCGGTCGTTAGCCCGCCTCGTCAAGTTGTTGATTCTAGTGAATCGAGAATGACTACACTCAAAAGGTTCGACGTTCGGTTGCCCCGGCTTGAGTTTGTCGTGCGACTCCTCTTTGCGATGTTTTTGTTTGGCACTGGAATCATGACTATTGGCTTAGCGATCAATGGCCTACCGGAGACTAGTTCGTCGGATCGGGTCGGGCAATTTATGATCGCTCTGCACGAGACTGGCTATCTGATCTATTGGGTCGGTCTATTCAAGGCTGTGACGGGCGGACTGATGTTTGTTCCTCGAACAACACCGCTAGCCATCTTGATGGTCTTGCCTTATTCGGTGAATATTCTGCTGTACGTAACTTTCTTCGCGCACAGATACTTCATGATTGGTCTTCTCGATTTCGTTGCGTGTGGGTTGCTAGTTTACGGTTATTGGGACTGGTACCGTCCGATCGTCGTAAACTCCACAGCGGCTTCGATTCATACATCGTAGGGAGGTGTACTTGCATTTCGATTCCGAATCTTCCCCAGGATTTGCAATCGGTCGGGTTGCATACCTAATTCGTACAGCCATGGCTTCGGTGTTGAAAAGTGCCGGTTGGCCATTCTCGCCTGAAGAAACGCAAACGCTTATCACTTTGTCGGATGCTGGCCAACCGCTGAGCATGAATGAGTTGGCATCACTCATGATTCGTGATCCGACCACAGTTAAACGACAGTTGGATCGACTCGTTACACAAAAGTTCGTGCGGCGAACGGTTTCAAGTGAGGATGCCCGTGTAGTGATGATTAGTTTGACGCCGCAAGGCGAGCGAAAACTCCAGAAGGTTCTTCCCCTTTTGGACGAACTGCGAAAAACCACACTTGAGGGTGTTTCCAAGTCAGACATTGATACAGCTCAAAGTGTTCTGCAAGTGATGCAGGAAAACTTGTTAACACATCAATCAAAGAGGTAGCGTTATGAAATCCGCAAATCGATTATTTAGTCTTGTGTTGGTCGGTGCGTTCGTGTTGACGGCTCATCCTGTCGTCGCGCAGACGCAGGTCGAACCAGACAAAGCCCTCGAAATGCTAAATGCGCAGCAACAGCAGTTCGAGCAAGAAGTTGTTCAGGTCTCTGATAATGTGTTTACTGCTGTCGGTTTTCACGGAGCGAATACATCAATGATCGTAGGTGACGATGGTGTCATTATCGTCGATACACTATTCGGGCCTAGCAGCGCAGCGAATGCATATCAGGCATTTCGGAAGCACAGCGACAAGCCAGTCAAAGCGATTATTTATACTCATAGTCACGGGGATCATACTGGTGGTGCGAGTGTTTTCGTTGGCAAGCAACGACCTGATATCTACGCCGCTGAGGGTTTTGGATCGGCGGAAGGTGTCAATCAAGCGGTGGCTCCGATTAAAGCCAAACGGAATGTTCGTCAGTTCGGTCGAAGACTCTCGGAGGCTGAGAGTACCAACCGTGGCGTTGCTCCTGCGAACACGATCGACACTGACCGTGGCGAAGGTTTTATTCCTCCGAATATTACAGTTCCGAATAGTGGACTCAAAACGACAATCGCTGGTGTCAAACTCGAGTTTCACATCGGTCCAGGAGAGACCGACGACGCGATGTTTATCTGGCTGCCTGAAGAAAAGGTGCTGTTCGCTGGTGATAACTTTTATCGTTCGTTTCCCAATCTCTATGCAATTCGAGGTACGGCCTATCGAAACGTTTTGAAGTGGTCTGAAAGTGTGGGGAAGATGGCTGATTACCAACCCCAAGCATTAGTTCCCGGCCACACGATGCCGATCCAAGGTGAAGAAGCCGCGACGATGGCCTTGAAGGACTACAGCGAAGCAATTCGAAGTGTGTACGACCAAACTGTTGAAGGTATTAATGCTGGCAAAGGTCCTGATCAACTCGCTCACGAAGTCGAACTTCCCGACCATCTGAAAAATAAGCCTTATCTGATTGAGTTTTATGGTTATGTACCGCATGCAGTCCGAGCGATCTATACCGGGCTTCTCGGTTGGTATGACGGAAACCCAACAACTTTGAATCCATTGGCGCCGAAACTCAAAGCTCAAAAAATGGCTGAGCTGGCCGGTGGCACACAACAACTTACGCAGCAGATGGAAAAGGCCCTAGCGAACGAAGAGTATCAATGGGCCCTCGAACTCTCGGACCATGTGAAATGGTTGAGAGACGCCGACAGAAAGCTAGCTCGGGACGTCAAGATCAAAGCTTTGCGAGGCCTAGCTGCTAGAGAGTATAATGCCCCGAACCGCAATTACTATTTAAGCTATGCCAACGAACTCGAATCCGGACAGCTCAGTGAAGTTTGGTTCTAGGTCGGTGTCCTTTCCAAGCTGTAACATGAGGAGGAAATGATGCCTCAACAGAATATTATCGGAGTCACTGCAGCTAGTGGTCAGCTTGGTTCGGCGATCGTTCAGGCTGCCAAGAAAATTGTTGGTGATGGAAATGTTGTCGCTCTTGCTCGTACGCCGAGCAAAGCCGCGGGGTTGGGGGTTGAGGTCCGTCCTGGTGACTACACGAAGCGCGGTGAGCTAGCAAAGTCGTTGCGTGGAGTAACGAGTTTATTACTGGTCTCTGGCATGGATCGACCAGACAAGCGGATTGGCCAACACCGCAATGTGATTGAGACAGCTCGGGAAGCGGGGGTCCGAAAGATTGTCTACACGAGCATTCAGGGGGCGGAAAACGGCACTGCTTTTTCACCCATTGTCCAAAGTAATCGGCAAACCGAGGAGGACGTACGGGGAAGCGGTCTTCAGTGGTCAATTGGTCGCAACGGGATCTATATTGAACCCGACGTCGAATACCTCGATACCTATCAGAAGCGTGGTGAGATCGCTAACTGCGCTGGTAATAGGAAGTGCGGCTATACAACACGAGGTGAGTTGGCCTATGCGTATGCGTGTATGCTGACCGAATCCTCGCACGATGGGAAAACTTACAACCTGCACGGTCAGGCGATCACGCAACAAGAACTCGCGAACTATCTTAACGATACATTCGGGACGAACTTGGCATATCGGGAAATGTCTGTGGCGGAGTATCGCGAAGAGAGGATCGCGGAACTGGGCGACTTTCTTGGGACTGTTATTGCGGGAATTTACGAAGGCATCCGCAACGGAGCGTGTGACAATGAAAGTCACTATGCAGAAGCAGCGGGACGAGAGCATCAAAGTTGGGATGCGTACTTTGAAACATTGAGAAAGGGTGAGACTTAGTTTCGGGGAAGACCTTTTGTCATCCTTTCGGCGAAATCGAGTTGTTAAGATCTTCGGCCGGCTATTCTAATGGACGAATCGCTTGCGATAGGCGAGTGGGGTCATGCCGGTGAATTTGCGAAATCGTTTGGTGAAGTGGCTTTGATCGAAGAAGCCGACTTCCGTACCGATGTCTGCGATGGTCCGGTCGGTTTTCAAAAGTAGATTCTGTGCCTCTTGGACTCGTCGTGACAAAACGTATTCGGTTGGTGACATCCGGAGGACGGCGCGAAATCGTGCGTTGAAATGAGTAGGTGACAGATTGGTTAGGCGGGCCATCTCCTTCATAGAAATCGTGGTGGCGAAGTTGGCATCGATGTGACGGACCGCTGGCAGTAGTTCCTGAAAAAATGATTCCTGCTCTTCAGGGGTCTCGATCGGGTACATGACTCCCGCGATGCCAATGACCTCACCGTCCGGAGCAAACCAAGGGGTCTTCGAGGAAACGTACCAGCGGGGTCTTCCTTGGACATGGGGGACCAACCAAACCTGGTTCGGGATTGCTTCCCGCGACTCCATGACACGACGATCCTCAGCGTGATAAGCCTCGGCTAACGCAGGCGGCTGAAAGTCACGATCGGTCCGTCCGAGCAGGTCGCCCATCTTTTCGAGTCCGAAGACTTCGACGAGCGTAAGACGGTTCGTGGCCACGTAACGATGTTCGACATCTTTGGCGTAGAACAGCGTGGACGGCAAGTATTCAAAGAGTCGGACGAGATCGCGTGCGTCCGGTTGACGCTGAAAAAATGCGTCACGAAACGCTTCGCCCATTTCGACAGGGTTTGAATGAGTCATCGTCAAATCATACCAAAATTGAGCGGCCTCCATACAAGACGTTGATTGGGCAACGGCGTAGAATGACAACAGATCCCCAAATTTCTGCCGGAGAGCAACCTGCTATGCATAAGGTGTCTACGATATATTAAGCTCTCTCAGATGATATCAAATTCGGATCATGCGCTATGAAGATCTTTGTCAGCCTACCGGTTGTCTTGTTGACGAGTCTGGTTACGTCGGTGCTCGCCGATGAGACTCTGTCATTCAATCAGGACATTCAACCGATTCTGTCGGAATACTGCTACGCCTGTCACGGGCCTGATGCGAATCATCGGGAGGCCGATCTGCGTTTGGATGATCGAGACGCCGCCGTCGAATATGGCGCGATTGTGCCCAAGGATCCGAAGTCGAGTTATCTGGTCGAGCGAATCCTCGCTGAAGATCCTGATTTCATCATGCCGCCACCACGGGGTGGAAAGAAGCTGTCCGCCGACCAGAAAAAGAAACTCGTCGAATGGATCGAACAGGGGGCAGCGTATCAGAAGCACTGGGCGTTTGAGTCGGTTCCGCAAGCGATTCCCGTGCCCGATGCCGGGAAGAATTGGGCCCGAAACGAAATCGATCGTTTCGTTGCCAAGAAATTGGAACAGAAAAAACTCACACCCAGCCCTGAAGTTGACCGAGCCACGTGGCTTCGACGCGTGACATTCGATCTGACAGGTCTGCCGCCATCGCTGGAAGAACTTGATGCGTTTCTCGCTGATCGGTCCGACGATGCCTATGAGAATGTTGTCGATCGTCTGCTCGCTTCGGATGCCTACGGAGAACGCATGGCGAACATGTGGTTGGACGTCGCGCGATATGCAGACACGTTTGGATATCAAAACGATGTTGCCATGGAGGTCTGGCCCTGGCGTGATTGGGTGATCAATGCTTTCAATCAGAACATGCCTTTTGACCAGTTTTTGACCGAACAGATTGCCGGTGATCTTCTGCCCAACGCGACTCAGGATCAGCGACTTGCGACCACCTTTAACCGACTACACCGCCAAACGAATGAAGGTGGGAGCGTGCCCGAAGAGTTTCGGCTCACCGGTGTGGCGGACCGAACGACGACCGCTGCCACCGCGTTTCTCGGACTGACTTTCGAATGCTGTCGTTGTCATGATCACAAGTTTGATCCGATGACCCAGCGGGACTTTTATCAGCTCTCGGCATATTTTTCGGATATCGACGAACTTGGCCTCTATTCCCACTTCACGTTCGCTCAGCCAACCCCCGCGATGCTGCTTTACTCGGAAACGCAGCGGAAACAACATGCAGAGACGCAGACGGCCGTCGAAGAGGCCAAGCGGCAGTATGAGCAAGTCGTTGAGACTGCCAGATCGCATTGGAAGCAGCATTCCAAAGAGTTGATTACCAAACTGCCGAAAGTTCGCGAACCGGTTCTTCAAATGCCACTCGATGGCACGGAAGACGGTGTGGTCGACGCGGCGACACTTTTTGACGGTGACAATTCTGTCACTTGCGAAACCGCACCGGAGTTTGGGCGGACATCTCCGTTCTCGTTCAGTCTGTGGGTAAAGCCAGCTGTCACGCAGCCTCGGATGGTGGTGTTACATCAATCGGTCGCCGCCGAAGATTCGGGTTTCCGAGGTCTGCAACTGACAATTGACGATGGCTTTCCAGAATTCTCGATGATTCATTTCTGGCCGGGAAATGCGGTTCGAGTTCAGAGCCGCATGGGTGTTCCCACTGGCGAATGGACCCACTTAGCGGTCACTCACGATGGCAGTGGCACGGCGGCTGGGCTCAAACTTTTCGTTGACGGTCGTGCGGTGGAAGTCGACGTCAAACGTGATGGGCTGACGCGTGATATTCGTCACCGCCGGGAATGGGGTGACATGAATGTCGGCAATGTGAAACTTGCCCTCGGTGCCCGATTTCGTGATGTCGGTTTTCGGAATGGATTGATCGATGAGTTCAATGTCTTCGACCTGCAATTGTCACAAGCAGAAGTAGCTACTTTATACAGTGTTGTTGAAGCAGACAGCTCTCCTGCAATGATCGACAACCAGATGGCCTTGGAACATCAACTGTTGACTGCGGACGAGTCCGTCGCGGCGGCACGCGAGAAACTCCACAAGGCTCGCGTCCATGAAAACGAACTGGTGACCGGCATCCGTCAAATCATGGTGATGCAGCATTCAGAAAATGCTCGTCCGGTTCATATTCTTGAGCGGGGGGAATATACCCAACCGGGTGAACGGGTGACCGCGGAGATACCGGGTTTCCTCGCCGAAATTCCCGCGGATGGTCAAGGGCGAATAGCATTAGCGCGTTGGATGACACATCCCAGCAATCCTCTGGCATCGCGTGTGATTGCCAACCGGATGTGGCATCTGTTCTTTGGCCGAGGGTTGGTAGTCACACTTGAGGATTTCGGTTCGCAGGGGACTCCTCCATCCCATCCGGACTTGCTCGATCACCTGGCCCAATCGTTGATGGATGATGACTGGGACTTGAAGGCTCTCTGTCGTCGAATTGTACTCTCGGCAACATACCGACAGTCATCGACAGTCGAAGAACCCGGTTTGTTGCAGCAAGATCCTCATAATGTTTGGTTGGCTCGGGGACCGAAGCATCGGCTGTCCGCTGAGCAACTTCGCGACGCCGCTCTAGCTGCGACGGGACTTCTCGTTCGCAAAGTCGGCGGGCCAAGTGTAATGCCCTACCAGCCGGCCGGACTTTGGCAGGAGGCCGGCACGGGGAAATCCTACAAGCAATCCACGGGCGAGGGTTTGTACCGTCGCAGCTTGTATACATTCTGGAAACGCACGGCACCACCGCCATCGATGTTGACGTTCGATGCCACCAACCGCGAGAGTTGCACGCCTCGTCGCGAGTTGACAACAACTCCGCTGCAGGCACTCGTCTTCCTCAATGATCCGCAGTATGTCGAAGCGTCACGAGTATTGGCGGAACAACTCGTGCAAACGCATGGCAAGTCGCTGGATGCTCGGTGGGATGAGTTGTTCCGACGCTTGATTAGCCGGAAACCCACAGACAAAGAACGCGAACTCGTCGATCTGATGTACGGCGAGCAACTTACGTATTTTCAGAATGATCCTACCCGAGCAACAGAACTACTTCAGGTCGGCGAGCGACCATCGCAACCAACGCTTGATCCGGTCGATGTCGCTGCGACAACTGTGGTTGTCCAGACCATTCTCGCCTACGACGAAACCATCATGTTGAGGTAACACTGTATGAACTACCATCTTCACCGCAGACAATGGCTTCAGCGATCGGGTCTCGGGCTTGGTTCACTGGCGCTGATGCACATGCTGCAGAAAGATTCGGCTGCAGAAGGCACGCAGACCGGTGGTATGATCAACCCTACGCATCATGCCCCGAAAGCCAAACGTATCATTTACCTATTCCAGGCCGGCGGACCATCGCAGTTGGAAACGTGGGACTACAAACCACTCCTGCGTGAGCGACAAGGCGAACCATTGCCGGATTCTGTTAGACAAGGGCAACGGCTGACGGGAATGTCTGGCAACCAAGCGGTTTTGCCGGTGGCCGGTTCGATCTACAAATTTGGCCAACATGGTCAAAACGGAACATGGGTCAGTGAGTTGATGCCTCACATGGCAACGCAGGTGGATCGCATCGCACTGATCCGATCGATGCACACCGAAGCGATCAATCACGACCCAGCAATCACGTTTTTGCAAACCGGCAACCAGCTATCGGGCCGACCGAGTATCGGCTCTTGGCTTCATTACGGTTTGGGGAGTGATAGTGAGAACCTACCAGCATTTGTGGTGTTGATTACCAAAGGGAAAGGCGGACAGCCGCTTTATTCGCGTTTGTGGGGATCGGGATTTCTACCGGCCCGCTATCAGGGCGTGCAGTTTCGATCGGGCAAAGAGCCTGTACTTTATCTATCAAACCCGCCCGGCATATCCCGCGATAGCCGTCGCAAGATGCTCGACCGACTGAATCAACTCCACGAGTTAGAAGAGGACCGCCTGGGTGATCCGGAACTTGCCAATCGGATCGAGCAATATGAAATGGCCTATCGGATGCAAGCGAGTGTCCCCGATGTGGCCAACCTTGCCGACGAACCAAAGCACATCCTTGATTCCTACGGCCCCGATGCGACCAAACCCGGCACGTTCGCCGCGAACTGCGTTCTCGCTCGACGGCTAGCGGAACGCGGCGTTCGCTTCATTCAGCTCTATCATCAAGGTTGGGATCAACATGGTAATTTGCCAAACGCGATCAAGCGGCAATGCCAAGAAACCGATCAGCCTGCCGCTGCCTTGCTGCAAGACCTTGATCAACGAGGAATGCTTGATGACACCCTAGTAATTTGGGGCGGAGAATTCGGCAGGACCAACTATTCCCAAGGGACGCTTACGGCGACTAACTACGGCCGCGATCATCATCCACGATGTTTCAGTATGTGGATGGCGGGTGGCGGTATTCGCAAGGGTGTCGTACATGGCGAAACTTGCGAATTCGGCTACAACGTGGCGTCCGATCCGGTTCACGTTCGCGATTTTCATGCCACATTGATGCATCTAATGGGAATCGATCACGAACGCTTGACCGCCAAGTTCCAAGGACTCGATGCCAAACTGACAGGTGTTGAGCCTGCGAAGATCATCGATAACATTCTTGCGTAGCTATATCACGATTCCCGCTATTCGCGTGTTTCGGGAAAGAGAGAATTGAAATGCTCCATTGCAAAAGTCTAGCGACTTGTGTGTTCGCGTTATTGCTAGTTGTCAATATTAGGCCACTGTTCTCGAACGAACCTGCGGTCTCCGGTAATGCTAAACCATGGCCTGAGCTTTCAAGTGATTCTTCAAAGGTGCTCGTCCAGGGCAAGGCGATCTTTTTGACGCTGAAACCCAAGGCTCTTCAAGCAAAGAAAGCCGCCATTCCTCGCTTGTCGGCACCAATTCGTTCGATTCGATGGGTCAATGACCCCGAGACGGCCATCAAATTCTGGCCGGAGCAAGAAGAATGGTTGTTCTCATGGAAAGAACAGCCGAAGGGAGACGCAACCGTTGAAGTGGTGTTCGATCGCAACCCGGTCCTTCCAGCCGACTGCCCCAAAGCCGAACCCGCCGGCGATGGTTCGATCATGTTGCATGCATACCAGGCAACAACCTACGGCGAAAAGCTGCGATTCGAGCCACAATGGTACAAGAACACCGTCGGGTATTGGACGGTCGCAACCGACTACGCAACCTGGAAATTGCACGTAAACGAACCGGGAACGTATTCAGTCGCCGTGCTGCAGGGGTGCGGAAAAGGGCAGGGGGGCAGCGATGCCGTCATCTCCCTATGGCGAGAGAACAAAGTCCACACCGAACTCGATTTTCAAACCGTCGACACAGGTCATTTCCAAAACTTTCGCTGGAATCATTTAGGATTGATCGACATCGATCAAGACGGATCATTTGAGTTGCGAATCAACGCCAAACGGATCGCCCATAACGCCTTGTTCGACGTCCGAGCAATCCATCTCGTTAAACAGGCCGATGCATCAAAGTAGTTAACTTGGCCAGTTCTGAACTAGTGATCGATTCTACGAATGCGAAAATCTCTTCTCACTGCTGGATTTTGAGGAGGTAGGCATACTCGCAAGGAGCCTTGACGGGAAGCGTGACGTGCAACCCCTCGGTATCACGTTTCCACTTAACTTCCGCATCAGTTCCTAACAGTTTCAACGACTTGATGTTCGGCACGTTCTCGTTGGTACTCGACAAAGTCTTAATTGTCACCTGCTGAGATTCCGGCCAAGCCAGTAATATCGCGTATAACGCATTGCCTTTGGTTGTGAAACGAATGTCCTGAGATGTAAACGGTTGGTCTTTATGCTCGGCTAGGTGGCCGGTAGTCGTTTTGGTCGGCCCTTCGCCAAAGGTCTTCCAATAAGTCGTCCCGTAAATAGCTTCACCGTTGATTTTTAGCCACTTGCCAATGCTGAGAAGAATTTCGCGATCCTTCTGAGGAATTGTCCCATCAGCACGTGGGCCGACATTGAGTAGCAGACAACCGTTCTTCGAAACGATGTCGACGAGGTCATCGACGAGGCGTCCGGCGGACTTGTACTTCTGATTTTTCGTGTAACCCCAGGAACTGCTACTAATTGCCGTGTCCGTCTGCCAAAAGGGCACACGAATCGCGTCCATTTTGGATCGCTCCAAGTCGAGAACAGCCGCGCCTTCTGGAAAGGCTTGCCATTTATAGTTGATGATCCCCAATGGACCTTCACGTTTGGATGCGACGTTGTAGTAATAGGCTGCAAACCGCTGCAAATACGGCGAGTAGTGGTTGTCGGTGTAATGAGTGTCTTGACTAGCAGTGATACCAAAATCGAACCACACCAAATCAGGGTTGTACTTGTCGACTAGCTCACAAGTACGAGCGAGCCAGTCTTCTTTGAACTGCGTGTCTTGTGGTTCGAACCGTGACCTGTAATCGGCTGCATCATCCTTGAAAAGGAACGGCATTGGTCGGCCATACAATCGGGCATATTTAGGGTTCGCGTTGTCGAATTCCGGCCTACGAACATAGTATTTCCAGTTAAAAGCGCGGTGACTGCTCAACCCTAGTTTCATGTCACGCTTTCGAACGGCGGCGCTCAATTCCGCGATGATGTCTCGCTTCGGCCCCATTTCCGTAGCGTCCCACTCTGTGAAGCTACAATCGTACATAGGAAAACCATCATGATGTTCCGCAACCGGCACTACGTATTTTGCACCGGCCTGCTCAAAGAGTTCGGCCCAGTCTTCCGGATTGAATTGCTCTGCTGTGAACTTCGGAATGAAATCTTTGTAGCCAAACTCTGATTGAGGACCATAGGTCTCAAGATGATGCTGAAAGAAGTTGTCACCCCGCCGCTCTATGTCGATATACATCTGACGCGGATACCACTCGCTACCAAAAGCGGGCACACTATAGACGCCCCAATGAATAAAGATTCCAAACTTGGCATCTTTGTACCATTGCGGAATCTTGTACTTCTTCAATGACTCCCACGTCGGTTCGAATGGTCCCATGTTGATCACAGCATTAATCTGCTGGATTGCAGGAGCAACTTTCGGATGAGCAGCCAGCGGATCCTCGGCTGACACCAATAACGGTTCAAAGACACTTAGAAGAAAGGTCCCGAACACCACGGTCATAAAATAGGATTGCCGCATTAGTCTCTCACACGATAGTGGAGCAGGAGGTGATTTTGAATGAGTCGGATGCTTTGACCGCATTGACGTCACTGTTGACGGACTTCGTTGCTCACCGTTGAGGCTGATCCCAGAGACGATAAGGATCGTCGAATCGTTGCATCTCCGAGAGCAGAAGTGCTTCGAGTTCTTGCCGTTTCTTCGTGTATCTTGGGTCATCCGCCAAATTGGTTTCCCAGGGGTTTTCTCGTTCGTGTTCTTTTAAGAACTCATTGGGATTCTTGGCGAGATCAAACAGCTGAGTTTGGCGGACTGTTCCATCCATGACATCATACTTGATAAGTTTCCAATCGCCCTTCTTGACACAACGCATGCCGGGTTTTGTTCCGCCACTATAAACACCATACAGTACGCCCCGCACGGTTTTCTGTTTCCCTTCAAGAACAGGTCGGAAGCTTATGCCTTCGACCGTCGCAGGGCTAGCAATGTTGGCGAGGTCACATAGCGTTGGCAGCACATCTAATAGATAGATGTTTCCCAGGACTCGGGTACCGGCCTTGATGCCTGGACCACTAACAACAAACGGCACACGCCAGGTATGTTCATAAAGATTTTGTTTACCCTGCAAACCATGTCGTCCGATGGCCATACCATGATCGGCGGTATAGAAAATATACGTGTTGTCTAACTCGCCCATCGCCTTCAGCTTTTCCAGGACACGACCGATCTGCGTGTCAATGTTTTCGCTGCATGCAAACTCGCGGCCGAGTTCATTGCGAATGGTTCGCTCATCACGTCGCTCCCAAACTCCGCTGACGGCTACCTCATCACGAAGATTCGGATGCCCATGATGGAAGGGATGCGCCGGAAGATAATTCGTCGGCAAAGGCGGTTGCTTAGGATTTGCCGGGGGCAGACTTCGTTTGTCTCGATGGTTGACGGCTCCGTACTTCGCAAGAAGTTCAGGTTTGCCATCCCGCACATCATGAGGATGTGAAAAGCCAAAATAGATCAAGAAGGGATCGCTATCATTCTCGGCTTCGCGTTCGGTCAGATAATCGAGGACCTGTTTTGCATGCCAAGCACTTCCGGTTTGATCCGTATCGCCCCGTTTCGTCGCATCCCGACGCACAGTAAACAATTTATTCGCGGCTTCGTAACTGTTGCCGGCTTTGCAGGTCCGCATCGTATCATATCCGGCTCGATTGAAGATCGCAGCCATCGTGTTCGTTGCAAGATCCGGTGGAACGAGCTTCGGATTCGATTCGTTGGGATTCCGCGATTGGCCGCGACGTTTATCTGGAATGTGCCATACGGTTCGCCCACTCATAATCATGTGCCGCGATGGCGTACAGACCCCGCCCGCCCAAGCTCCCATATGATGCGCGGAATCAAAAACCATTCCGTTCGCAGCTAAGCGGTCGATGTGGGGCGTCTGCAGTTTTGACTCGGGTGCATACACCTGCAGATCAAACGGCGACTGGTCATCGACAATGATGAACAGAATGTTGGGCCGGTCCGCTGCATTGGCGACCGAAGTCGTCAAGATTCCAGCCAGGAGCGCTACGGTTCGCATTTCTATCATCTCCGAGAGAGCTTTGATCGGATTTCGGCTAAAAATGGATTGAGGTACGACTAAGATGTTATGCGTTTACTTCAGATTCGAACTGCAGCATCGGCTTAAGATCCTCGCACAGTTCGCGAACTATAGTCTAGATGCGCTTCTACGGTAACTTGAGTAAAGCCCAGCCGCATCCGAACAACACTTTCAATCGACCTAGTCTTGGTTTCAGTTACGTGCTTTTAGAACTGCCGGCTGAACATCTCGTTCTGTCGCTCTTCGAAGAGGAACCTCAGTTTTACTATCTGTCTTCTTCAGGTCGTCTAATAATATAGCTACGGCGGCTTCGAGTTGACGATCTTTGCCCTGGGGGAGCTCTCCGGGAAGTGGCCAAATTTCGAGATCTGGTCTTGCTCCATTGAGTTCCATATCTTCGCCGTTAAGCAGAAACCAGCCGCGGAACGGTTGCCGAAGGGTTCCCATATCCATCACAGAGGCAGCCCCGGTGCTAATCACACCGCCGGCGGTTGTCACTCCAACAACCTTTCCGCGTCCTAGCGTTTTGATGGCGTGCGAGAATATCTCGGCGTTGCTGAAACTATTCTGATTGCACAAGACGATGATGGGCTTGTTCCAAGTTGCATAGATCTTTCGGTCATGAGGATAGCCTCGTCCGCCATCACGCGGGACGGTAATTGCGTGTCTTGGTTGGGTCAGAACTGTAAGTAGATGGTCGGTTGTCGAACCACCGCCGTTCTCACGAACATCGATGACTAGTCCATCTTTTCCATATCCTGCATTGTAGAGTTGTCGTTCAAACTCTCGGAAACTCGCCGTGTTCATGCCTTGGATATGAATATAACCGAGCTTGCCTTGAGAGAGTTCCGTCACTTTTTGCCGTGTCTCTTCCTCAAATTGAGGATACAACAACGAACGGATCTGAGAGTAACTGACGGGGCGAATGGTGACGTCACGCTCTTCTTCCGCGGGATTTCGCACTCGCAGCACTATGTCTCGATCCAACTGGCCATTGAGTAACAGTGTCAGATCCATCGCGGGATCAACAGTTGTTCCATCGACTGAAACGATGATCTCCCCTGCGTGGATTCGCGAACCTTGACGATCGGCCGGGCCTCGCGAAACGACATCTTTCACCTTGAGGCCAGGACCAAGATACTGACGATCGAATCGAACTCCCAGATGAGCCGTCGACTGTTTCCAACCATCGCGTGAGTAGGAAGAACTTGACCGTGAGTAGTAGCCTAAGTGGGAGCCATTTAGTTCGCCTAGCATTAAGGAAACAACGTCGGCGAATGTAGCATCGTCAGGGGCATGGCCGGCGGCGGGTTGATACTTTCGACGAATCTCAGACCAGTTGCGATTCCCGAATCGGTCGTCGTACCAGTTGTCTCGCATCAGACGCCATGCGACATCGAAACCAGCTTGAAATCGTTGACTGATGTCTTGCTCTTGCTTCGCGGAAAATGTGAAGGACGTGGTCGCACCTTTGGCCGAAAGCGTGCCAGGTTTGCCAGAAGACAACCAGCCAACCGTATCTTTAGACTTCAACCGTTGAATGTGCGAACCCGTTGAAGAGGTCAGTTTCTTCGGCGACAGTCGCTCGTTGATTTCGATGGTATAGGTCCCACGTTGGCCATCGATCGTCGCCGTGAATGCCAGTGTCTTGCCATCACCTAGCCAGAACAAACCCCGTTCGTTGACGTTCGGAATCGAAACGCGATGCAGCCGATTCTCAATATCTTCGAAATCGATTGTGACTTTAGGCGGTTCGGGTTTAGACTTATCAGCGTCGTTTGCATTCTCCGGTTCTGATGTGTCGTGTTTCTTTTCTGTATCTTTGGTTTGCTTCTGTGAATCTGTCTGCTGTTCCGTTTTCGGTTTAGGGTCCGTGTTCGTAGGTTTTTGCCGAGCTTTCTTGAGTTTTTCGATTGCTTCTTTTAGTTTCTTATCGCGAGCCGATGTCTCATCATCTTTTGCGTTCAAGAAGAGGTAGTAAATATCCCACTCTTCCCCTGTTCGCCGTCCCACGAAGGCGATCGTTTTACCATCCGGTGACCAAACGGGTGTCACATCATCATCGGGATGACGGGAAACGTTGTACGGTTCTCGGGACAAATCCGTCGGGACGATCCAGATTTCGTCGTTGAAATCATTATCCGCTTGAGAGTAAACAATCCACTTGCCGTCGGGCGAGAAATCGAAACTCGGGATATCAAAGCCGGAGACAAGTTTGTGAACCGGACTGCCGTCGAGTTTCATTAGCCATAAGTCACCAGGTTCCTTAGTGACCGCAAAGTGCTGACCGTCTGGACTGAGACGCAAATTCACTTCTGTCGCAGCGTCGTTTGTGAGTCGTGTTGTTTTGAACTCATGATTCTGCCACCAATACATCGAAGGGTGAGCTGGTTCAGTTCGATAGACATCCACCTGCCCATTTTCTTCCTTAAGGTATAGGAACGCTTGACCATCTTCGACGAATACCGGTGCTCTTTCCTCGACCTCAGATTGTGTGATCGACACGGGTTCTTTGAGCACTGTATCCATCGCCCACAAGTCTCCCCCCGCCGAAAAGACCATCTCAAGACCATCGGGAGTGAAGGTGACGTCGCTAGCAGAACTAAGTGTACGGCGGAGTGAGGTCTCGATTGGATCGTCGCCAGAAGTTACTAGTTTTAATTTGCGTGGCGGCTTGTTCTTGCGGGGATCGATTGTATAGAGATCAAACAAGTGTCGAAACACAAGCGTCTTGCCATCGCGAGACAACGCTGGCATGACAACCGAGTCGTCATCGAATTGAGTGAGTTGCTTCGTTTCTTGAGATTCGAGATTGTATTCCCACAAATTGAAGGAACCGGACTCGTTGGTTACAAAATAGAAACCCGAGCCATTCGGTTTCCACAAGGGAGAGCGATTCTCATAGGGACCAGCAAGTAGTTGCGTGAACGACTGATCTTCCGTGTCATAGAGCCAAACCTGTGAAGCACGTGAGCCAACATAGCCTTTCCGCCACCAGCGTTCACCCTCACGTGTGAACAACAGCTTTTTGCCATCGGGAGACCAGCGACCGTCTTGACCATAAGCATCAAACACGATGCGTTCCGCTTGTCGTTTCTCGGTGTTGATTTCGAAAAAGCGGTCTGCGCGTTTCCAATGGTGATCACGTCGCGTGAGGGTCAGAATCGATTGACCGTCCGGTTCCCAATCCTGCAAGCGGAATCCTTCGGAATGGAACGTGATCTGCCGAGGTACGCGTTCGTCTTGCTCTACAATGAAGACTTGGTCGGCTCCCGTGCGATTACTAACGAAAGCAATTCGGCTTCCATCGGGTGAATAAATCGGCGAATGCTCTCGGGCGGGGTGAATTGTGAGTCGTTTTGCGATACCGCCATCACTTGGAACAGTCCAAATGTCGCCGGCATAGCTAAACGCTAGTTCGGATCCATCTGGCGAGACGGCAGGCTCGCTGGCTAACTGAATCTCTCGCGCCGATGCACCGTTAGCGATTAGACCCAAAACCGCAATGGCAGCGAGTAGCCAAGGCGGTGCAGCAGGGGGAGTATAACGGGTCAGGGAGTGGAGTCGTCGAGCAGTGTTGCGGCAGGTATACCGGTACATAGGATCTTTGCACACAGGATAGAGTACTCAAACACGGAGGTTTCAACCTAACCTGCCGGAAGGTCCGTTGACCACCCTAAATCGGAAAAACGTCGAACCGATGTTCCCTTGCTGTTGACTCGTGGAATTGAACAGGTGGGCATTGGTTCCTGTGATCGGAGTTAATGTTGGCATTCATAGAAGGGACTGATACGATGAGAATTGTATACGTCATTGCACAACCGCGCCGGACTTGCATGAGCAGATTGTCTGTGATTGGACGTCGTTCATTTCTGTCAGACTAGCATTCTGATCCGGTTGTGAAGTGTTCTTTTCGATCAATTGTCCCGGTTTGATAGCTTGGTTGGTCCGACTATGAATAAGTCAACAGTGCATGCATATCTCAAAGAAAACCAGGATCCGCGGGGCATCGAGAACTGGAAGAAAGTCTACGATGGGCCGCTGAAAAGTTATGGGATCGGCCTTACCAAACTTCGAGCCTACGCCAAAACGATTGGACGTGATACTAAACTTGCAAAGTCTCTATGGGCTTCTAACTATTATGAAATGAAGATCCTTTCCATTTTGATCGATGACCCGAAAACGATGACCGTCGAACAAGTGGAAACCCAGGTTGATCAGCTCGAAGGCGGGTATCTGACGCATGTCTTCTCAACCTGTGGCGCACCGTTGGCGAAGACTCCGTTTGTCGTCGAACTTGCGGATTCTTGGATCGATAGTTCTGACACCGTTCGTCGCCAATGTGGGTATGGGCTGCTATACGAGATCTCCAAGAGCAAGAAAAAGACCGCCCCGGACGAAGCTTATTTTATGACGCATGTCCGGAAGATCGACGAGAGTCGTGAGGGTGCATCCATCCCATTGCTGATGGCAATGGCGACCGCCCTCATGGGCATCGGCAATCGGACGAAGAAGCTCAATCAAGAGGCATTGAAAGTGGCCAAAGCGATCGGCCCGATCACACATAGCGAAACGTGTGACCCGTTCGATGTCGTCAAGCACCTGACTAGCGATCACACAAAGAAGAAACTTGGCCTGTAGTTGATCACGACCATACCGAGAAAACCGGATAGCTCGATCCCACACGTGCCAAGTTGAACGAGTTCGGTAGAGCGAATGATCGTGTCACACGCATGTGTTGATCAGCCGCGTTGAGGTTCGGGCTTTCACGATGGGGTTCTTGTCAACTTGGTGCACGAAAGTTTGCCGACATCAATAGCTTGCCGACTCGTTTAGTCGGAACGCACTTCGTTGGTGATAGATTTCGTGAGGGGTGCTATTACGGGACCACTTCCGATTTGTCGTATTCACCTGCTCCACCTGCTAGCGGGGTTTTGTCACGTTGGCCGACTGGTACGCCGCGGTACCAAGACGAACCTGCATACGATGCGGGCGACGTTGGTATGGAAGAACGAAGCTGGTGATAGTGCAGTGGGGCATAACGACAGCCACGACAATTCCAACTGCCTTGCCCCAAATGAAACAAGTTGTGAGGGTCGTGATAGAGCTTTTCCATCGTATCGTCGCCGTAGACGTCTTCTGTCATGTCCTCCCAAACGTCCTCCGGGCAGGGATCGCAGGTGCCGTAATGATTTTTCGCATGCCAGCCGAGCCAATCGCCACCAAAGGCAGACGGTGCCCCTGCGAGTACCATTACAATCAGTCCACTAAGAATCCGCTCGAATTGCATTCCAGTCTCCAGCCAAGTTGAATTCGTGACTCCTGCGTTAGTAAGAACGTCGACCAATCGCTTACGGAAATCTCATTCCAGTGTTCGTCGGAGCGATCGCGCGGGGCGGGTGTGTTCCACCGATCGGAGCAGTTTTAAGGTGACTGCAGAACCCTTAAAACCGTTAAATCTTGCCTAGCTTGGCCAGGCCATGCGTGCTGAATAGCTCTTGCATGTGCGATCCTGTCAATCCGTCAATTCGCCTGTTCTCAACATACACAGCCTCAGCGGTCGTGACGATAAAAAGGATGGCGACCTTCGCCCGAGTAGCACCGGTTGTGGCGGTAATGCGGTGTGGCGAACGGAGCCCGGCTCGCAGACAGGCCGAGCGATACCATGAGGAATTACGGATAGCGGGGGACGAGGAATGCCACGTTGGAAGATACGATTCGTTTCGGCAGGATTGCTTGCCGTTCTGGGAAGTGGCTGTGCCTTGCCTCCTGCTACCCCACCGTCTGCCAACTCGTCCGTGTCGCGTGATGGTCAAAAGCCCTCTCGGACAGCGAACGTCGACCTGGCCTCGGCGGAAGTTGCTCAGAACACTCCGTTACAACCGGGACCGGGAGATAATCCAGTTATCCAGCGGAAGGGAGCCGGTGTGCCGGTCCCATCTCCTGTTCCGTCACCGAAGTTGCAACCCGCGGTAGGGGAGCGATTCGTCGAACCGCCACCGATTCCACCGACCCCAGACGCGGAATTGGCAATCGAAACCGGACAAACGGGTCCCACTGGTACTTCATTGACTTTGGAAGCCCTCGAAAGTTTGGCCTGTGCCAACAATCCGACGTTGATCCAAGCCAAAGCCCAGGTCGATGCCACTTTTGGTAAGGCGATCCAGGCCGGATTGTGGCCCAATCCGCAGGTGTTCTACGTTGGCGAACAAATCGGCATCGACACGATGACCGACACGGATTCGCCCGGCGAATTTCAGGGGGCGGTTATTCAGCAGGAATTCGTGACAGCCGACAAACTCGACTTGAGTCGCACGAAGTACCTCGAACGTGTGCACGTTGCCGAATGGCTGGCGATGGCTCAGGAATATCGAGTCCTCAACGATGTGCGGTTGCACTTCTTCCGTACGTTGGGGCGGCAGGAAATTGTCAAAATCCAGCAGGAATTACTCAAGAATGCCGAGGATCAACTCGTCACGGTGCGGGAAGGCTACAACCTCGGTTACCATCCCCGCTCGGAAGTGCATCGGGTGAATGCTCTGCTTCAAGAACAACGCCTGATGTTCTTGATGGCAGAGAACGACTATCGCGAAACCTTTGGCACGTTGACGGTGCTCACCGGAGTCGACCAACCGCCGACACTCCTGGAAGGAGATTTGGTGGGACAACTGGAGCCGATTGAGTTCGACGTTGCGTTAGAACGGTTGTTGACGGAAAGTCCGGAGATCAAAGCGGCTCAATCGAAGTTGCGGGCCGATCTTGTGACGCTTCGTCGGGAAGAAGTTCAACCGATTCCCAACATCGTGGCTTCCGCTGGGACCGGCTACAACTTCGAGGCCGTCGAAACAACCGCCAATGCCCAAATTCAATTAGAAGTTCCCCTCTGGGACTGGAACCAAGGCACGGTCAAACAAGCCGAAGCAGACTTGGTACGACAACGGGCCGAAGTCCAGCGAACCGAACTGCGACTACGGCAAGAACTGTACTCGGTCTATCGCAACTATCTGACTGCATTGCAGCATGTTCGCAATTATCAAGAGGTTGTGATTCCGGAAAACCGGAAGGCTTACGAAACGCTGCTCGATATGTACGAGGCCGACCGGGTGCGATGGTTAGACGTTCTCGCCGCCGAACGGACCTACTTCCTATCACGCTTGACTTACGTGCAGAATCTCATTGCTTGGCGAGAATCGGAAGTTCTCATTGCCGGTTACTTGTTGCACGGCGGCTTGTCGACACCGATGGAAGTCACACCGCCCGGGCATCTCGATGCTGTTGCGAAGCCGCGCTAGAATTCGCAGGATTCAACGGAATACATCAGGAACCACCGGAGCGTGCTCTGGGGGACTTCGGAAAGGAATACGAATGACCGACCCTCAATCATCGTCGAACACCCGGCGAGAGTTCATCAAAAGTGGTACGGCGGCCGCGGCAGGACTCATCGCTGGTGCATCCGCGGGACAAGCGCAGAACGGACCGGCGTTGCCGGAAAACCAAGAGTCCACCCCGCCTGCCACTGCTGCGAAAAGCGACACCGACGGCAAATTTCTTTCGGACACTCCAAAGGAATTTCAAGAGTTCTCTCGTTACAAGCCAAGTTACGGCGGCCCTCCCGGTAGCGACACCTATCTGGGGAAACTCGTCCCCGGGCTACGAGAAAGCGGGCTTGATTCCGTGCCGGTGGAAGCTCCGGATCTGCCCAAGTTGCCGTTCAAAATGGTGAATGGCTGGAAGGAGTTCCACCTCGTTGCAGAACCGGTGGTGCGAGAGTTCCTACCGGGCAAGTTCATGAACGTCTACGGGTACAATGGCAGTATGCCGGGGCCGACGATCGAAGTCACTCAGGGTGACAAAGTTCGCGTGGTGGTACACAACAACTTGCCAGAGATGACTAGCGTGCACTGGCACGGTTTTGAATGTCCGGTTGCGATGGACGGCGTACCGGGACTGACTCAAGACCCCATCATGCCCGGTAAGAAGTTCGTCTATGAATTCCAAATGCACCAAGCCGGCACGTTCTTCTACCATTCGCATATGCCAATGCAAGAGGCGAATGGCATGGTCGGCTGGTTCATTATTCATCCGGCGAAAGCCTACGACCCGCCAGTGGACCGCGACTTCGCCCTCATCTTTCAGAACTTTCGAATCGATGCTGCCAATACCATTGCCGACTCCTGGGGCATGGATTGGAATTGGCATACGATTAACGGACGAAGCGGTCCGTACACGACGCCTTTGGTTTGCAAGCACGGCGAACGGGTGCGAATTCGGCTGCTGAATTTTGCGCCGGTCCAGCATCACCCGATCCACTTACACGGGCACACCTTCTGGATTACCGGCCATGAAGGTGCTCGCATCCCTCCGGAAGCTTGGATCCCGCGCAACAACACTCTTGTCGGCGTGGCCCAAGCGAGTGATTTCGAGTTCATCGCCTTTAATCCCGGTGATTGGATTTTCCACTGTCACATGGTCCATCACATGATGAATCATATGGTTCGGCAAAGCGGTCCGCGAATTCGCGACGAAATCGAAGTCTCTCGGTATAAGGAAAGTCTCACAAGTCGGCCAGATGTCCATTACCCCAAAACCAACAAGTATGCGGCGGTTCCGGGTTGGCCGCAGATGATGCAATCGAAAGGTTTCTCGCCGGAAGAGTTGGAAAAGATCTTCAACCGCCGGGAAGTCAAAGGCATGCGGAAGAATTGGCATGAAGGCGTTAAAGGCCTCATGACCGTGGTTCGCGTTCTGCCCGATGATCTGTACCATCGCGTCATGGAAACGAATGAGGAAGTCCCGTGGGGGACCAGCGTTCCCGGCAATCCTCATATGTCGATGCCCGGAATGAAAAAGAAACCGTAAAGCGAATTCACTCCGCTCACCGTCCGGACACCTCTTCGTCAAGTTTCTTTGGCGGAGAGGTGTTTTTTTTGCGGACACAGTATGTGTCAAATCCGCCCCTATTTCCTTATCGAAATTGACCTCAAACGTCCCACTTACAGGTTCAGAACCGCGACCGATGAGGGACATCTGCAACACAACATATCATTCAGACCTTTCAAGAACCGAGCGAGCCATTTCCGAACTTCTGTTGCCGATTCTCCTCGCAATGCAAATTGAGAATTGTAAAGTTCATTGAACAGGTATGGCTTCGTTACGGCAGAGCCAGTCGATTCGAATTCTGCGGTGAGTTTGGAATCGATCAGCTTCGTCCTGTCAAGCTTTCCAGATTCTTCTATTGTTCGGGCAGAAGCGCCACGAGTCGAAGTCGGTGCCTTGCGAACAATCCTGACCAATCCGCAATCGACACATGCAAGCCATACAACGGGGGATTCGATGGACACGTTAGTAATTTCAGCGGCCGAGCTAACACCTGCAATGTTGGCTAGTTGGCATCAGTTCCGAACAGAGAATTCGACGCTTCGCAATCCCTTCTTTTGTCCTGAGTTCACCCAGGCCGCCGCACGAGTGCGAAGCGACATCTACGTAGGCATCCTCTTCAACGAGGAGAAGTCGCCAATTGCAATTCTCCCGTTTAAGAAAGTCGGGGCATCGCGGGCAACGGCCATCGACCTTTCGGACTACCATGGAATGATCTCTATGGCCGACCTGCAAGTCGATCTTCCGAAGCTCATCCGTGCGTGGGGATTGAAATCCTTTGAGTTCCGATATGTACCGACAGAACAATTCACATTTCAGTCCTCATGCGTTGAGCAGAGCGACTCACCGGCCATTGATCTAAGAACCGTCGGGGCACTCAAGAAAGAAGACCGAAAGCTACGGAAGCTATCACGTGAAGTAGGTCCGGTACGATTTGAGTCGCATGTGGACGATCCGGCGGTTCTCCACCAACTCATTGAGTGGAAGCGGTTTCATTGTCAACGAACAGGCTTCGCCGATCTTCTGAAAGACCCATGGTCAAGAGATTTTCTCGCCGACTTGCAACAGGTCGAAACTTCACAATTCGCCGGTCGCCTGTCAGCTCTTTACGCCGGTGACCAACTCGTGGCGGCGCATTTAGGGTTGCGATCGACAACAGTCTGGCACTGGTGGTTTCCTTCTTACAATTTTGAACTAAGTAAGTACTCACCAGGCCTTTTGATGCTGTTGCACCTGATTGAGCATGCTCGAGATGAAGGTTTCGCGGAGTTCGATTTTGGAGTCGGCGAGGAAGGATTCAAACAACGTTTCGCGACTGGAGGCATCCCCTGTGGTCGCGGGCGAGTCACGGCCAATGCATGGCAGCAAAAGGTTTACCAAGCCCAATGGCGAGCGAGCCGTCGTCTCATCCAATCCCGCATTGGAGGCACAGTTCGGTCTCTGAAGCATTATCTTCGAAGCTAGGATTCCGGGTTCTTGAGTTTTGAATCGAGTCTTTATGAGATGAAGCAAGACTCATCAATTTTTAAACCCGCAAAACAACGATCGACAGGTTAGTTAGCAAAGAGCTGTTTCATTGAGACTTCCCTCGCAATCAGATTATCTTTGATGCATCGTTGAGTAAGCTAGTCCGACTAGAACTATATTAGTACGCTTGATTTCACACACTCATCGAACCTGCACAGCGTTACTGCAACGTCGACTAACTTCGGCGTTCCTCGCGACCGATCGGTTGAAGTGTCGTGTCGCTTGAATCAAAGCGTTGTTCTAGTCCCATTGGATGCTTCGGTATTTTAGGCTTCAGGTTGTATTTCGTCGTTTCGTTCAGCCTTTTCTGAAGCGTGATTGTCAGGCACATTTGGTTGGGGGGCTTCGAAATCGCTACGTGTGATACCGTAGATTTCAACTGGCTTTCCAAGGCAGAGAGATTGCTTTTCCCATCGCATACCATTTTTCTGAGCAACACGTTGCGAGGCTGTGTTGTCGGAAGCGATGGCTGAAATTACATGGTCTACTCCGTGATCAAACAATAGTTTGCGAACAGCACTTGCAGCTTCAGTTGCATACCCACGACCCTGATACTGTTCACCGATCCGATAGCCGATTTCAAGTTCGTCGACGCCATCGATCGTGAGTTCTGTCAAGCCACAATGACCGATGCACTCACTGCTTGTTCCAAGGCGAACGGTCCAGGTTTGAAAAGCGGTCAACAGTTCACGAGTTAGAATGGACTCGGTTGTCCAGTAGCGAGGCTTCGCGGTATTGGTAGGGGAATCGGGAGGAAATAGGTCAATGAGTTGGTCAAGATCAGAGACTTCCAAGGGAGTCAGTTGTAATCGTGACGTTTGCAGGATGGGGGGCGTGTTCTTGAGAAACTCCAACCGTGGATCATCGAGAAGCCGCGGTGCAGGTAGATTTCGCCGACCAAACGGCGGACCAAGTAATCCGGATCGAAATGCCCCGATTCCATCCTGGCGAACTCGCCAATAGGCGATGCGGACACGATCGGCCAAAGTACGGCGTTTCCAGAACCATCGCTTGATTGCCGATTGCTGTTGCCAAGTCATCTTCAAATCTGCCTCGACTTTTCCCTACGATGCGATCGACAATCGAGTTCGTGGTGTGGCTAAGTTCCGGGTCCTGAACAAAGAACCAACCTCTGCATTCAAACGTCTTAATCCTGCTGTTTGCTGGGCTGCATTTGAGTTCCACCCGTCACGTCTGGCTCGAACCACTGGCTCCGCCGGCAGATTCGATGATTGCGAATGCAAATTTCTTCGCGATATTCTTGTTTTTCTTCGATTCACTGCACTGAAGAAATCTTCGAACCGGCAGGACAGGAGAATCCAATCGCGGACTGTTGAAAACCGCACAGCAGCGTAACTTTCTGACGGATTTTTGAGTATCTGGAAGTTTGTGCGGGTGCTGTTTCAACGCTGCCAGTTTTTGTTCTCGTGTCTTCTCGCCGTTGGTTGTTATTGAAATTGGGTCAGAACCGCACACGAGGCATACGATTAAGCCCTAATCTGGCAAGGGGTAACGGCTTTGCGCATCAATTTGTACGCAAGTCGATTGGCTGCCCGGGAACCGTTCAAGCCCTACAATCGCTTTATCCGATGGATTTGACAAAGAGCGTTTTTTCGGAAGACCGAGATGGGTTAAGGCGTGGATCGAGGAGTGTAGTATGCCGCGAAATTTGATCCAACGCTACGGGGGAGGAGGGCTTTTGTTGGCTGTGACCGCAGGGTGCGTTTCTCAGCCAGCCCTGCAGACCGAGTACGCTCAGATAGCCCAGAATGCGGCAATCGCAGCCTGCGATCCTGATGTCGAAGAAACGGCCGCCCTGGCGATTGAGGAAACATTCACCGGTGAACATCCCATTGAGTTCTACGTGATTTCCGCACTGGAACGGAACCCCGAACTGCTGGCGGCGAATCACCGCGTGACGGCTCAAGCCGAACGAATTCCGCAGGTCACCGCGCTCGACGATCCCATGGTCAGTGAGCAGTTTTATCCGCTTGACGATCATTCGCTGCAAACCGCAGGCGGACGATTGCCCAGTACACTGACGCTTTCGCAGAAGTTCCCTTGGCTCAGCAAGTTGCGGGTGCGTGGGGAAGTCGAAGAGCAGGAAACTCAGATCGCACTAACGCAAGTCGCCCAGACTCAGCTTCGTGTAGCGGAACAAGTCAAATTGACTTATTACGATTTGTACGCCAATCAGCAGGTGATCGAGATCACCGAATCCAGCCGGGAACTCTTGGAAGACTTGCTACAGTTCGCTGAAGCTCGCTATCGCACTGGCGGCAGTCAACAGGATATCCTTCGCGCGCAATTGGAGCTCGATCGGGTCGCAGACCAATTGATCCAGTTGCGTCGGATGCTGCGTGTCTCGCAGGCTGATATGGCGGAACTTCTGCATACTTCGCCCGAAGTCAAACCGCGGGCGGAGGATGAGGTGGTGCTCACCGATGTGCCGGCAACAATCGATGCGTTGTATGAAGCTGCCGTTCGGTGTCGACCAGAACTCCAAGAACGTTTGCATGCGATCATCCGCGATCAACGAAAACGCGAATTGGCTCGGCTTCAATATTACCCCGATTTCAACGTGGGTCTCGGTTGGCAAGCGGTCACGACCGACGATGCGGTGGCCAGCAATGCCAATGGCAACGACAACTTTCTCGTAACGGTCGGGTTCAATCTTCCGATTTGGCGAGACAAGTTGCGAGCCGGCGTGCGAGAGGCGGAGGCTCGGGTGTTGACCGATGCTCGACAATACGATGCCGAACGCGACGAAACTTTCCGTCAGATTCGGCGGCTGATTGCTCAAGCTGATGCCTATCAACAGCAAATCGAGCTGTACACCAAAAACATCATTCCAAGAGCCGAACAGACATTGCAAGTTTCGGTCGCCGATTATCGGGTGGGGAAAGTCGACTTTCTGCAGATCGTCGACAACTGGAACGAGTTGCTGCGGTTCGAAATTCAACTCGTGCGTTTGCGGGCCCAACTTGGACAGACACTCGCTTCGTTGGAACGCGTGATCGGTTGCCAATTGGCCACGCTGCCCGACACGTTTTGTCCAGAAACCACGTCTGTTCCTACCGCTCCACCACCGGCATTGGAAGGCGAGGAAAAATCCGAGCAGCCGAAGTCGCGGACGAAACCTCAAGACGAAAAGTCTGATGACAAGAGCGAGCAAGAACTCATCTTCTCGCTTCCCACTGATGCCGAACTGTTCCCAGCGGACTATCAAGACTCTGAGTGAATTCGGAATCTGCTGGTTAATCGGTGACGTTGAGTTTGTATTTCTCGATCAGCCGATAAAGACTACGACGGCTAATACCCAACGCTTTCGCTGCGCGGACTTTGCTTCCTCCTTCACGAGCTAACACTGCCGCGACGTGTAGGCGTTCAAGTTCGGCGAGGTTATCAGGCATGGAAAACGCTTCCAGTCGGTTTGAAAATCGGGAATGTCCCGCGTGGCCGAACGGGGCCGGAAGACTATCGAGAGCAATTTCCGGCCCATCGCAAAGTGTCGTGACTTGTTCGATCAGATTGGCTAACTCACGGACATTGCCCGGCCAATTATATTGCGACAGTGCTTCCTGAGCTTCCTCCGTTATACGCCACGTATGTCTTCCCGAACGGGCAAGGAATTCATCGGTCAACAACGGAATATCTGCTCGCCGTTCTCGTAACGGCGGGATCACGATGCTTAACACGTTGATCCGATAGTAAAGGTCGTTGCGGAACCGTCCTGCATGCACTTCTTGCTGTAGGTTCTTGTTCGTGGCCGCGACAATCCGAACATTGACTTGTGTTTCCCGATTCGAACCGACCCGTCGCATCGTGCCATCTTCCAGCACCCGTAGCAACTTGGACTGCAAGGGCAGCGGGAGTTCCCCAAGTTCGTCAAGGAACAACGTGCCGCCGTCTGCGACTTCCAATAACCCCAGTTTGGCTTCGGTGGCTTCGGTAAACGCACCACATTCGTGGCCGAAAAGTTCGCTCTCAAGCAACGTTTCTTGTAGAGCAGCACAGTTGATTGTCACGAGGGGGCTGTTGGATCGAGGACTGAGCCGGTGTAGTGCCCGCGTCACGAGTTCTTTGCCAGTGCCGCTCTCACCGACCACCAGAACAGAACTCTCCGTCGGACCGACTTTGTCAATCAATTCCCGTAATTGCTGAATACCTGGTGATTGGCCGATGATTTCCGGACCTTGAACATTTCGCTTCAAGGCGGCTCGCAAACGAATGTTGTCCCGGTGTAGTCGGCCATGTTCCGCAGCCTTCGCGAGCGTGGTTACAAACGCTTCGTAAGAGCACGGCTTTAATAGGTAGTCGAACGCTCCCTGTTGAACAGCAATCACGGCAGTGTCGATGTGGCTGGCCTCGGTGAAAACGAGGACTTCCGACTCGGGTGACTTATCCTTGATTTGAGACAGCCATTCCACACCACCCATCTCAAGTACTGCAATATCAATGACGACCACATCGATGCAGTCCTCCTTGACAGTCTTTAAGGCTGCATCGAATGTCGTCGCTTCCAGAGCGTGGTGGCCATCGTGTGTGAGACGATCAAGTATTTGCTGGCGGAAGTTCGTGTTTTTGTCGAGCAACAATACACGCATGGCGAGAATCGGTCCAAGCCTTGAGGTTCCAGAAGAAACCGCCGATACACCAACGGCTGTTCGGCGGTTGTTCGTCCAAGTCCTATGACTTCTCTACCTTGGCGAGATACTTGTCAGGGTTTTCCTGGACTGATTGCACGCAACCCTTGCAGCAAACCCAGACGGTCTTGTCTTTGACTTCGACTTTGATCGGGGTGCCCATCGAACCAAGTGGTTCGTCTGTGACCGGACAAATCTTCTGAGCCTTTGCCGACTCTTGGTCTTCCGGTGACAGTTGGGCCAAGTTCGCCGCGATCGCCTCCGACCGATCGTCATCATGATCATGATCGTCGGCAGCGGATTGAGAGTTTGCAGGTTCAGAATTCTGAGGCGATGATCCACACCCAGTCACGGCAAAAAGCAACGCGGAAAGGATGACAGCAGCGGGCAGAATCGACAAATGCAGCATGAGGATGTTCCTAAAACCAGAGTGGACGGAATCCGCGCAAATACTCACCCAACGGATTCGCAAAATTGGAAAGAACGCTCGCGACAATTCCTGCGAGCCAAAGCAATCTGCAGAACGCCGTTACAGCAAGAATCGCTGGAGCAGTAAACGGATCGGCGGCCGGTCGACCGTTCTGTCGGAATGCCAATCGATCGCAACAGTCGGTGGCAGACGCTCACTGTCGCTCGCGGTGGCAGCCATGTGCGCACTGCCCAGGACCGAGAAACCTTCCCCTTCGTTGGCATCGGAGAAGAGTTGGCTACTGTCCCACTGGTGACATTGACACGGCCGTGGGATCGACGAGTCACTGGATTTCTTAGAATCGCCGCAGAAAGGACATACGTGGCCAGCGGCTGAGGATCGTGAACTCACCGTTGCGAATCCGGATTGCGAGCATCCACCGCAACAGAGTTGCGGCGTATTCACGATCAGCAAAACGAGTATCAACAACCAACGAAACATCATTCCTCCTATCCATTGGATGCACGGTCGAGCCGAGTCCTTCGCGAAATTCCAAAAATTCTGTTAATCTTTTCCGCAGAACCATGAACGACGTGAAGAATTCGCCCTCTCGCGGCATCCAATCTTCAGAGAAACCACACTCGACCAACCGGCAGGAACCGGCGGCCGAGTTACTGAAAGCGTGTCAAGAAGGTGACGCGACTGCTCGGCAATACCTCTACGAACTTTACCGGCAGCCGGTCTTCCGTTTGACAAATCGGATGGTCGGTGCTCAGGACGGAGGGGACTTGACTCAACAAGTCTTTTTAATGGTCTTTCAAAAATTAGACCAATTCGCTGGGCGTTCGCAATTTCGCACTTGGTTATATCGTTTGGCGATCAACGAATGCTTGCAACATCTTCGTCGTCAGAAACGAGTGGTTCATGGACGACTTATGCATGATCCGGAGGATTCATCCGCAAACGAGATGGCTCGTCGAGAGCAGCATGAACTATTGGAACAAGCGTTGGGTCGGCTAGAGCCAGAGTTGCGCACGATCTTCCTCCTCAAGGAAGTTGAAAAACTAAGCTATGCCGAACTAGCAGAGACGCTCGAAATTCCGGAAGGCACGGTGGCCTCACGCCTCAACCGAGCACGGACGCAGTTAAAAACCAATCTCATCGAACTCGGATGGGAGCCCTAACATGAACTGTGAAAAGGCTCGGGAGTTGCTCTCTGCTTATCACGATGGCGAATTGCCGACAGAGACTGCTGAGCAGGTCGGACAGCATGTGCAGCAATGCTCTGTGTGTGGAGAAAAGTATCGGGGATTTCAATCGCTCTCAGAATTAGCGAAGTCATTGTCCGACCCCGAGAATCCACCGGCGTGGTCTACCATCGAAGATCAACTTGTCCATCAGGACTCCCGGACGACTCTAAAACGACTGGCTCCTCTCAAAAACGCTAAGAATTGGCGACGGATGCTAGTCGCGGCTGCTGGACTGTTGATCTTGGTGATCACCTTTGTCTGGTCTACTCAAGACGAGGAAGCCCATGATCACGGACCGCATCTAGCGGTGAATTTCGACAGTTATCTAACACTGTTCTCTCAACAGCCTCAGGAAGCGCAGCACGTTCTGGTTCATCACTATCAAGGGGAACCAGTTTCAATCTCCCAAGCAACTCGGCGTTTACCATACCGTCCACTTGCCGCTATCGGCCCACCACCAGGTTACGAATTCGATACCGCCTACTTGTTGAATATGCCTTGCTGCAAATGTCTTCAAGCGATTTATATCAATGCAGATCAACACCGCTTAGCACTTTTTGAACATGAAGCAGATCAGCCGATTTGGTTTGGGGATCGACCAGCTTTGTTAGCCGAATGTGGTGGAACGACCTGCCGGATCGTGCAATTTCAATCACATCTGGCCGTGACCTGCCCGCTAGGAGTTCGCTATGCCACAATTGTAGGAGCACGAAGCTTGGAGGAAGTCGTTCAGATCGTGGAACATTATCGGCCCAAGGGCACGTCCGTAGCTCGACGGCTTACTTCCAGGCATCACTAGTTTCTTCTCACGCCTTTTGAGCACTTCGACGACATGACAACCACCGATTGGCTGATACGTGCGTTAGGTATCCTCTGTGTCGTTGCTGCAGTGCTCGATATCTACATGACAGTGCTGTTCGCAAGAGGCGGCGTCGGTCTCATCAGCCCAGGACTACATTCCTGGTGCTGGCGTATACTGCGGTGGTTTGCAAACGGTTCGAATTCTCTTCGCCGATCGGTCCTTCCCCATGCCGGACCGCTGCTGCTTGTCTTAGATATGCTTGCTTGGAGCAGTTTGTTACTCGTGGGGTTCGCTTTGATCGTATGGCCGGAACTCGGGACAGGAATTCAATCAAGCAGCAATGAGCCAACACCTCAAGGTTTTAGTGCAGCTTTATACTTCGCGGGTTACAGTCTGACGACATTGGGCACAGGAGATTTAGTTCCAAAGACGAGTGCCATGCGGTTACTCATTGTCGGTCAGGCGGGACTAGGCTTTAGTGTGTTGACATTGTCACTGACGTACTTCATGTCGGTCTATAGTGCTTTGGCGCGTCGCAATCGATTCGCATTAACGTTGCATCATCAAGCGAGTGGTGGTGACACGGTCATGCTGATGTCCCGAATGATGCAAGGTTCTAACGATGTGACCCAGCGAAGTTTTGCAGATATCAACGCCAACCTAAATGATCTCTATGAATCCCATCACCTTTATCCGATTGTGCATTACTTTTACTTACCATCTCCGGCCTACGCGATGGCTCGTGTCCTGTTTTTGAGTCTCGATGCGGTCACAATAGTGCGGACGGCTTTGGATGCGGACAAATCAAGGGCGTTAGTCAATTCGGCAGCGGTGGAAGGGACTTGGCAAAGCGGGCTACATATGCTGGGAAATCTGTCGCAGACTTTTCTTCCCTCGGCATGGCGAAACGACACGGCAACCGATGATGAAGAACATCACGAGTGGAAACAACATTTCGATGCCGCAATTCAAGCTTTGCAACAAGCGGGCGTTGAAACAACGACAGACTACGAAGACAGCTGGAAAAGGTACCGAGAGTTACGCACTGAGTGGAACGGTCTAACTCAATCCTTCTGTCATTACATGGCCCATGATTGGGAAAACGTCGTCGAACCGCAAAGCCAAGCATAGTTCATCGAGTACGTTCCTAGCACTTCGGCTAATGCCCGACATTGTATGACAGGTGGCGGCGAATTCTTCCGTGTGTCTGCCGATCAATCGGTTAGTTGCTCGACACGACCTGCACACGGATTCGGCGATCTTTGCGTGGTCCTTCTTCCCAAGCCAACACAATAGGTCCTTCGCCGTTGAGCGAGGCGGCCAAGACCGGATCATTGGCGTTGCGAGCAACGACTTCAGAACGTCGCTGATCAAGACGTTGCAGAACCAACTCGCCACCATCATGGGAAATCCAGGTTGTCCAAATTCCTTTTGTGTTTGCAGCAGTCCAGGGCTGTTCTCCCTGTCCCAAATGCACTTCATTCGGTTTCTCTGGCAAAGTTGCGAGAATCGAATTTTCTCTTCGCCAAATGGTTGCAATCTGACCCGGCCGACCAACCGCGACGGCTCCTCCGTCCATCGGACAATGATCGATTCTCCAATTCCCCCGGCCAAGCTGCTTGGCAGGTGAGAAGGTTCGCCCACCATCTTTCGAGGCACTTAAGTACATATCACGGCGACCGTCCAGCCAATTCCTCCACATGACATAGAGTGTGCCTTCGGAATCGAAAGTCACGCTCGGATGACAACATTCGCAGACATTCCCATCCGGCGAATGGTAGATTCGTTGGTTGTTGCTCCATGTCTGGCCGCCGTCGCTAGACCGAGAACCATAGACCTCGGGACTGTCATTCCTCAGGTCCAGCCATACGCAATACAATTCGCCTTCCGGTCCGGCGGCCAAGGCGTGCAAGCCTTCGCGTGCGGCTTGCGGAATGTCATTAACGATTGTCGGCCCTTGCCAATTTTGACCAGCATCGGCTGATCGCCAAGCGTGCAAGTTTCCACCGTCACCGATGGCGACGATTACAGCGTTGTTACCTGACGCCGCAATTCGCGGGCCGCGACGACTGCCAAGCATCAACGACGACAGAGTTGCGACCCGAATCGGCGGGGCAAAGGTTTTTCCACCATCGCGAGACGTCGCACAGAAGATGCTTTTCCCTCCGCCAAATGCTACATAAGTTTTCTCCGAACCGGCTACAGCAACTTGGGGCTGCTGAAACATCTCAGCATCACGCTTTTGAGTGTGCTGAAATGTTATTGGCTCAGCGGCCTGAACCGCGTCGCTCACCATTGCCGACCCTAAAATCATGAGGACTAAGTTTTTCCATACCATGCTAAACATCCTATTCAAGGAACGCCGGAGATTTCATCGTAATTCGTTTGCTCAAGGAGAAGAGCAATCAGGCTAGTTTTGCTTTCTCTAGTGGGTTTTGTTTCAAGGGGACGCCTGGGATCTCAAAGTCTTCATGTCATTAGCGATGAGCCATACAAGTTTTATGTTTGGCTCATCGCTAATGATAGTCTCAATTGACTTGGGAACGATAGGAACTCCAACCAACGTTGTAGACTGTTAGTGCTCGTTGTATTCGGGTTTAACGACGACTTGTTTTATCTTTCAATGATGCCAGATAGAGATCGTCAACTTTCTTCGTGTAGGTTCTGGAGTCGGCTTCGATTTTCTTGGTGCACGGGGGACAGCAGACGTAAACAATTTGGCCCTCGACGACAGTGTACTTCGGCTTCTTAGGTAACTCTTTTTTCATGATCGGGCAAATGCCTTGTGCCTTTGCAAAGTTCGCGTGAATCGTGCCCCAGTGTTTGCGGTCGACCTGTTTCTTGGCACATTCCCGGCAACACAGAAATACCTCTTCTTTTCCGATTTTGACTTTAATCGGGTCGCCGTGAGCTCCTAACGTTTGACCGGAAACCGGGCAAATCTTTTGCACGGCAGCATGTAGTCGGTCGCGACGTGCCTGCTCTTGTTCCGTTTCGGATCCTTGAGTCAACGCGGTAGCACTGCTGACCGCCAGAAGTGTGAATAGCAAGGTCATCCATGCATTCTTCATTGTCCAACTCCTTTTTCTTGGACAGGCTCTCAATCGGACATTACCCGCTGTAATGTCAGGAAATGACGAGGAGTATTTTCCTCGGTGTCTTCGTGTTGTGAACTTAGTTCTGGGGGACCGCTAGTGTTTGATTTGGGTGAGACTGTTCAATCGAGCTGGCTTTGCTCCAGTATTCGTCCTGCAAACCGGCTCGCATTTTGAATTCCACATACGCACTATACAGTGTGGGAACAATGAAGGTGGTGAAAGGTTCGATCAGCATGCCACCGAAAACCGGTAACGCCATCGCTCGGGCGACATCCGAACCACGACCTACCGATGTCAAAACCGGTAGCAAAGCGACTAATGTCGTTACGGTGGTCATCGTACAGGGCCGAATGCGTTTGAGGCCCGCCTCATAAATGGCATTGCGAATGTCATCAACTGTCCGAATAGTGCGGCGGCTAAGTGTCTCTTTCATATAGGTCGCCATCACGATGCCATCGTCGGCTGCAAGTCCGAACAAGGCAATGAAGCCGACCCACATAGCCGTATTCATTTCGACGCCCATCACCGCGACGGCGATCATCCCGCCTGCCGCAGCTACTGGAATGCCAGAGAAGACGACAAGTGAAATCGGCAAGTTGCGGAAGTGAAGGTAGTGCAATAGAAGATTGATCAAAATTACAGTCGGCACGATCCACATCAGTCGTTGATTGGCTTCGATCTGGTTTTGAAACGATCCGACGGCCTGTAATTCGAAGTTGCCTTGCGGAAACGATAGCTTTCCGGCTTCGCGAGCGGATCGCAGGGAGTTGATTACCGCGTCGACAGTTTCCAGATCCCCTGCGATACCCGACGGAGAAAACGCCACATGCGCGACCAGTCGGGCGTCTTCACTGTTGATGGCTCCCGGTCCCCATGTGGTTGTCATCGTTGCAAGCCGATCAAGCGGGACGACTTCGCCCGCATGTGTGACGACCGATACTTTCCCCAGATCGTCGACTTTTTCCCGAACGCTGCGTTCGTAACGGATTTGAATCGGATAACGTTCGCGGCCCTCGACTGTGGTGGTCACATCCAACCCGCCCAGCCCAGCTGCGACGATTTCATTGACCATCATGGTCGTCATGCCGTAGCGAGCGGCTTCTTGTCGATCGACCTCGAACTCGTAGTACGGTTTTCCCATCACGATATCCGGATTGACGGTTCCCGCATTGACGTGCGGCAACGTTTTCAGGTGATCGGCGACTGCGAGCGATGCATCCGCGAGGCCTTGCAGGTCATCTCCATAGACTCGAATGGCCATCGAGGCTTTGATACCCGCCTGCAACATCACTACACGCCCTTCGATCGGCTGTAACGGTGAGGCCGGAGTCACGCCGGGGAGCGTTGCGACTGCGTTAATTTCATCCCAGATTTTTCGGGCCGTCATGCCCTTTCGCCATTCTTCACGCGGTTTGAGCATCACATAGGTTTCGATCATGGCTGCCGGGGCCGGGTCGAGTGCCGACTCTACACGGCCAATTTTACCGAGCACATCCTGCACTTCGGGAATCTCTTTGATCATCGCGTCTTGCGTTTGCAGAACCTGCATTGCTTCGGAGAAACTTGCCGCCGGATACAAACTCGGCATGTAGAACCAGCTGCCTTCATCAAGGGCAATCCAATCGTCGGATGCCAACCCGGTGAAGGTGTGTTTGAAATCGACGTAGCCAGGAACGTTATTGAGGTCAGCCCCGAAGATATTGGCGACTTTTTCGACCGGTTGCAGAACCGTTGGCAGGCCGATCCATGCCCCGAGTCCGAGAACGAGAATGAATCCCGGAATCGAGAGCATCAACACTTTTCGCCGCAACGCGAGTCGCAGACGACCGGCATACAGCCATAGCACAAAACGACTCACGGGGTTGGTTTCCATCGGCAGAATGCGTTCACGACTCATCCACCATCCGACGGCGAAACCCACTAGTCCCCCGATAGCCGTCGTGACTGGCAGGCGAAGTGGAATCCATTGAGTCAGATGTTGTCCCCAAACGAAATAACAGAGCCCTGCACTCAACACAGCAAACCCGGTACCGCCAATCAAACCGGAACTGACGCGGCGTTTTGTAGACTTCAAAAATACTCGGCAAAGCATCGGCACGACGACGACCGCCACGATCAAACTTGATGCCAAAGCGAAAGTTTTGGTCCAGGCCAACGGGGCAAATAGACGGTGATCGCGCCCGGTCAGAAAGAACACCGGGAGGAAACTAACAATCGTCGTCGTTACGGCTGTCATCACGGCGGGAACGACTTCCGCAGCCGACTCCCGAATGATTGTAAGTCGTCGTTCGCTACCTCCAGGGGACCCTGCCGCTTCCCATTCGGCGAGGCTGCCATAGACGTTTTCTAGCACGATGATGCCCATATCGACCATCGTGCCGATAGCGATCGCAATCCCGGCCAGTGACATGATGTTCGCATCCACGCCGAACACGTTCATCGCGATAAACGACATCAACACGGCCATCGGCAGGGTAATGGCAATCACCAAACTGGCACGGACATGCAGTAGGAACAGGACCATCACAGCGATGGTGATTAGTGTTTCATGGAACAGGGCATCGGTAAGAGTGGCGACGGTTTCATTGATTAATGTCGTGCGATCATAGATGCCGTGGATCTCGATGCCAGCCAATTCAGACTCTAACGCCGCAATCTTGGCTTTGACGCGTTCGATGACATCTCGCGGGTTTTCTCCGTACCGCATCACGACGACTCCGCCGACGGCTTCGGTACCGTTGTGGTCCAATGCTCCCCTTCGGAACGCGGGGCCGGTTTGTACTTGGGCCACGTCTTGAACGCGGATCGGCACACCATCATGTGTTTGCACAACAGTTTGCCGAATCTGTTCGATCGTCTCCGCTTCAGTTTTGCCGGCTCCGATAAAGCCTTTGCCACGGACAATATATTCCATTCCGCCGCTTTCGACCGTCTTGGCTCCGACGTCGATATTGGACGCCTTTACTGCCGCAATGACCGTGCTGAGGGGAATGTTGTGATACCGAAGCTGGTCGGGATCGATCTCCACTTGATACTGCCGAATATAGCCGCCGATCGAAGCCACTTCGGCCACGCCGTTTACGGATTGAAGCGCGTACTTGATGAAAAAGTCTTGTTTCGATCGCAGTTCCGCCAAGTCCATGCCCGGCGGCGGTTTTAGCACGTAGTAGAAAATTTGACCGAGCGCGGTCGCGTCGGGAGCAAGCGTCGGTGTGACCCCTTCCGGCAGTGAACCGGCAACCGTTGTCAACTGCTCTGCCACCCGTGAGCGTGCCCAGTAAAAGTCGACATCGTCGTCGAACGTCACCTGCACGAAGCTGAAGCCGAACATGCTTTTGCCACGCACACTTTTCGACCCCGGCACAGCTTGCAACGCGATGGAGAGCGGATAGGTCACCTGATCTTCCATGTCTTTCGGTGACCGTCCCATCCATTCGGTGAGCACGATCACTTGGTTTTCACCGACATTCGGAATGGCGTCGACGGGCACCGTTTGGGTGGAGTGCCACCCGTAAACCACCAATCCCACGGCTAAAAGGACAATGACTAACCGCTCGCGAATGCAGAAATCGAGGAGTCGATGAATCACTGCGTCACCTCCTCGAGGCCTTCGGTCGCACGACTTTTGATCGGCTCCGGTTCGAGCATTTCGATCGCCTCGATTGGCGGGGCAGCGGGAAAATCGTCTTCGGAATCCTCCTTCGGACTTGGTGGGGCTGACAGCTTCTCCAAATGCTTTTGCGGTTCGTCAAGCAACGACTGGCGACAAGCCGCACAACATATCCAAACCGTTTGGCCGTCGACATCGACTTTTTGCGGCGTTCCCATCGACCCAAGTTTCATCTCGGTGATCGGACAAATCTGTTGGTCTTGGGCGGATTGGCGATCCTTCGGTGTGAGTTTCTTCAACGCCGCGATGACGGTCTCCGAGGGGGGATCATCCAATAAAGATGGTTTGGCCTTGGCGGCTTTCGTGGGATCGATCAAGGAGGGATTTCCAGCCAGTTGCATTTGAGAGTCAATTAGGAAGTTGCCCCGCGTTGCAACTTGATCGCCTTCCTGGAGTCCGCTGACGATCGCAATCTTTTCGCCGGAGGTCGGCCCTAACTTTACTCTTCGAATCTCGAATCGCCCCGGTTCGGTTTCCACATAGACCACACTGTTTTGGCCAGCCATCAACACGGCACTTCGGGGCACGACGATGGCGTGTGTGCCGTTTGGTGGTGCATCGGTGAAACCCAATTGGGACGCTGGAACGAGCTTCATTCCGCAAATCGGACAGTCTCCCGCCGACGAAGACACCACATGCGGATGCCGAGGACTGATCCACTTGTCCGCCAACACGGGGTCGTAAATTGGCGCGGGCTTGCCATCGGTGCTGCCCATGGGGGCTTCGATTGTCGCCTTGGCAAAGTCCCCGACACGCAGCAGGCCATTTGCGTTGTCAATGACCACCCGGACACCAACGGTACGCGTTTTGGGATCGACGTTCGGGTCGACAAACGCAACCCGCCCGGTAAAAGTGCGATGCGGCAGCGATTGCACGACTGCATCGACTTGTTGACCATACCGCACCAACGCCGCATCTTCGGGGAACAGTTCCAACATCAACCAGACAGAAGACAAGTCAGCCAGCCGATAAATTGGCTCTCCTTCTTTGACGTATTGACCTTCGACAGCAAACTTCTCAATGACCGTTCCACCAATCGGAGCATAAAGATGCATCCGACTATTGGCTTCGCCTTTTTCTTCGAGTTGATTGATTTGCTCGGTAGTCATTCCGAGTTCGATCAATCGTTGTCGTGCGGTTTCGTAGAGGCTGTCGTCGGTCAACTGGAAGCGGGATGAAGAAATTGCCCGCTGCTCTTGTCTCGCTCTCTTCGCCAACAGCAATTCCACTTGGCCGGAATACAAGCGAGGCGAATACACGAGTGCCAGTTGATCGTCCTTGTTGACCACGACACCCGTGTAATCAGCGTATAACCGATCGAGTCGGCCATCGACGTAAGCGGAGATCGTCTTCAGCCGACCTTCGTCGTAACTGAGTTCGCCGACCGCTCGAATGGTACGAGTCATGGGAACGGACTGCGCCGCGACCGTTTGAATGTTCGCCACCCGACGAGCAACCGGATCGATCACGATGGATGTCGACGGACCTGAGGAACTTCCCGCCGCTGCGGGCACAAGTTCCATGCCGCAAACCGGGCATCGTCCTGGTTCGGACTGCGGCGGCGTGCACATCATCGGGCAAATGTAATTGACGTCATCACTCGCCGACGCCGCATGATTGTGACCAACACCACCGCCACTTGCCGCAATCCACCCCATTTTCTGGGCCAGACTCAGCCCGGCGAGCAACATCGCTCCGGCAACCAACACGAGCAGCGGTTGTAAGAAAAGCTTGATCCACCAACGTCGGGCCTCTCGACGAGTTGCCAACGTGGAAAGCGGTGTTGACGATTCGCTTGTTCCAGACGGACTGCGATTTTCGAATGAACTGGCCATATCTCACCCGCATGGCGGCATGAAAGGGATCTCGCTGACAAGTCCAACTCGGTCAAAACGCATTTCGCGCGTCAGACGTCGATCGACTTGATAAACGGAAGACGAGTGGGGCAGTCGAACGTCCGGTCAACAAACCGAGCGCGTACGACTCCCTGGGCGAGATCAAGCCAGCCAGCAACAGAGAATCGCTTGCCAACTGAGTGAGGGCCAAGACGAGAGCCAAGAGGTGTCCTGCAATTCCGCGATCGCCGAGCCGTCAGCAACCGGAACGTGTACAGCCGAACGCTCCAGAGTCCTCGATAACTTGTATTGTTCGAGGTTCTTCTGACCTTTGGGCTCGGAAGGGGCAGGAAATTCGTTCCCAACTTTGCAGCGACAATTGGGAGCCTGTGCCATTTGTGAGCAGCAACTGACTGCACTCTCAGCACAGCAGCAGGTCCGACACTCTGTTTCCCCAGCTTCGCTTCCCTGAACGCTCGGCAACGGCATCACGGCCGTAAAAGCCATGGCCATAACAAGCCAAAGGGATACTGAAGTTAGGTAACAGGACCGAAACATAATTGGCAAGCTGACAATTGGGACGAAAGATTCTACATACTATCGTTAAAATGAAGCCGCATTATGTCAAGGTGAAATTCCGTCGGTCACCTGCGACACGATTCACAAGCGTATCCTTTTCACCACCGAACTCACGACAAGTTGGCACCAATGCGGCTCGGCATGAAAAGTTTCTAAACGAAAATCAGAGGTATTTCTTCGACTGTCGTAAACTTGGCACTCCCCTAAGCGGCTTCCGCCTTGGTTGTTTCTTCGACGACACCGGCCACGAGCCGAATGGTTCGTTTCGCGAATGCGGCGGTTTGGGCGTCGTGAGTGACTAGGACAATTGTCCGTCCGTCGTTGTGGAACTCGGTGAGGTATTCCATGACTTGAACCCGAGTGTCGGAATCGAGGTTTCCGGTGGGTTCGTCGGCCAAGATCACTTGGGGATCATTGGCAAGTGTGCGGGCAAGGGCCACTCGTTGTTGTTGTCCTTGGCTGAGTTCCGCTGGACGGTGGTCGGTCCGGTCGGATAACCCCACGCGATCCAGAAGCTCTAACGCACGCTGCCGTTGCTTGTCGGGCGATTGACCGCAAAGCATCAGTGGGATTTGTACGTTCTCGCAGGCACTTAACCAGGGAATGAGATTGAAGGACTGAAACACAAAACCGATCGTCTGCTGTCGCAAGGCGGCTCGTTCTGCAATCGAGAGTTCGTAGATCGACTTCCGATCGAGCACGACCTGACCCGCTGTCGGAGCCAGCATGCCTCCCAACACCGATAACAACGTCGTTTTGCCGCTACCACTCGGGCCAACCACGGCGATGAAATCGTTTTGCGGGATGTCGAGGGTTACATCATCGAGAGCCGTCACGGTTTGTCCGCGACGTTGGTAGGCATGAGTCACCGATTGAAGCTGATACATTTTGTCTCCTTCAGGATGTCTGGGTTGACCGCCAAATGGTTTGGGCGGGCATGTTCACGCATCGTTGAACACCAAGCAGGGATCGAGTCCAGCGGCTCGTCGGGCCGGCAGAAAACTCGCGGCAAGTGCAACGAGCGTGGCGGCTGCCATTCCAATGGCGAGCAGCTCCGGCAACGGTTGAACGGTGATGCCCAATAGTCGCGGTCCCAACACGGCCGCTAGGATCGTGCCGCCTAGGAAACCCATCAGGCCACCGACCAGTCCAAGGAGCATGGCCTTTCCGAGAAACATGCGAACGACGAACCCTCGGCTGGCACCCAGCGCCATTAGCGTGCCAATCTCTTTGCGACGTTCGGTAACGTTGGCGTACATGACGCTGGCAATGCTCGCAGCTCCAACGAGCAACAAAATCGAGAAGAAGACCCAGGAAAGCCGCGACATCAAACGATTCACGGCAACTTGTGTTTCGACAACTTGGGCGATCGTGACAATCCGTGTCTCCGGCAGTTCTGCCGACAGGTTGCCGATCAAATCCCCGGCGGCGTCTTCACAACATGCCATAATCTCGATGACATTCACCACCGGGCCGCTATCGGCCAATTCTTGAACGCTGTGTAAATGAGCGAACAGACGGGAATCGTCAATCGTGCCGGTCGTCGGCAACACGGAAAGCACTTGGAAATCGTCCCCCGATATCGTCACTTTGTCGCCGACCTTCTTCCCGAGTTTCGTAGCCACATCGCTGCCAAGAATGACATCGCGTTTGTCGAGTTGCGAAATGGTTCGCATTGTCGCCAAGGATTCCGGGGCCGCATCGACTTCGGTGTCAACGGTCGTCGGGCAACAACCCCGTTCGGTGCCGATCGCGTCGGACATGGGCATGATTCCAATGCCCTGCCAAGCGGCTTTCGCTTGAAACTCGCTACGGGGCAGGATACCAGTCAGCGTCACCGCCGTGTCTTCCACATCCGTCTCGAGGCACAGTTTCGGAGCCAGATTCTCAACGCCCGGCATACGAGCGAGTGCCAAGCGGGTGACATACTCTTCCGGCATCGTTTGACCATGCATGTCGGCGGCGTAATAGTCCTCCAACGTAACATTCGGCGGAAGAACCAACACGTTCGCCCCCAAAGAGGCCATATCCTCGGAAATTTTCCGTTCGGAGAAGACGGTCAGGTTCTGAATCGCCACCAAGGCCGTGACACCCAGGGCGACGGCGATCAAGCTGGTCAGCATCGGGGTCGGACGCTGCCAAAGTTCTTTCCAAACCATTGAGCGAAGTCGCATCGTTTCCCATCCTTGGGTAAAAGTTAACGTGTTGACCCATTCAAGGTCGGGAGCCGACTCGGATCGACTCCTAATCTTGACTTTTAAACAACCGCTAGCGATGACGACGGGTTTTACTTCGCGCCAGTATTTTTGTGGTACTTGCAGTTTTTATCGTCACAACATTGGCCCGCGGCGGCCAACTTTTCCGCAAGTTTACGATGCGTGACGCTCTCGCCGAAGATGCCGATCATCACTCCCGGAGGAGCCATGAATGCGACAACAGGCGAAGGCTGATCCGTCGGAACGCGAAGTTGACGCAAAAACTTCGCTTCGTTCGGGTCGTTGGCTTGAACTGTCACAACTTGCGTTCGGTCTTTGAATTGTTGGTCCTGCTGAAACGCACGGACTCCCGCCGGAATTTCCGCCGATGTCGTCGGCTGGGCACACAGAATCGTAATTTTCTTGTCCTGCAACGACTTTAGACACGTCGCCTGAGCCGGAGTAACAAACATTGCGTTAAGGTGTTCGGCACTAACACGCTGAGGAAGCACACTGCAAACGGCGTCGTTCGGTGCAAGAACCGCAACCGAGGGCATCGGCAAGCGAGTGGCATCAAACCGTTTGATCAGAGTTTGTTCAGCCGCATCGGCGATATTGACAGGCACGATCACCGCGTCTTCCCGACTCTCTAAAGTCGATTTCAACGTGCTATGCATGCTCTTTGTGGCAGCATCGTTGCCACGATAGAACATGATGAACGCAAACTGGTTGTTTTGAGCTGCCTCCGCAACGGCGTGCTGACCGGGACCGGCGGCGTAAGCACTTGAGCCAACACTGAACGCGATACTTAACACTGCAAGAGTCCAAGTGTGGGGCGAGACAATCCTTGCCATGGGGGATAATCCTTTCAAAGTCGAGTAATTCGTGCAAACTCTCGGCGGATAGATGCCAAATTGGCAACGAGAGCCAATGACAGTTTTATGAGTACTTGCAAGAAACATCGGTACTCTGGCTGCGTAACATGCATTGATCTGGCCTACGTAACAGGCCGACATCGCAGACTAGCGAAACTTATGCCAGTCAGGTGAGATGGGGCATCGTCAATGCTGAGATACGCCGGTCTGGAATCGTCCGTTCCACCGCAAGCACATCTGCGGGAACAGACTCGATCGGCTACGTAACAATCGATTAGAGCAAGAGCGATCCGAATGTCACACACATCGCCTGACCCGAAGTGAATTCCGGGTGCGTTGCGTTCCGCCCTTGCGGACGAGTGGTGATCGACGCAAATGGCTGAGAGACGGAAACCGCTAGTACGCCAGCATCCGCCAGAAAAACGGCGTCAAGTTTGAGCAGAAGTGTCCGAGTGGTCGTATTGATTCGTGCGTTTTTGACACACTCGTGATGACACCCTTTGTGAGGCGGATGGTCTGGGTATTCACCGCTGGCCGGAAGTTCATTTTGACAATCCGACACCGCAACTTGACCACCACAACAAGGAACAGCCACTACGACAGCACTCCGTTCCATCACCGACTCCGTCCCCATGCAAGCAAAAGGGCAGAGTAACATGCCGAAGACCGGCAAAATTAAGGTGACGAGTTGAGCCAACATTGACAGGAGCAAGTCGTTTCCAAAGTTGGATGATTCCGGACAGGCTAATGCCTACGGAAACCGAAGACGCGAGTCAGCGGAAGGTTTCTACTCCGCAAGATCGGCATTCAAGCTAGTCGGTCTTGACGAAGATGACGATCCAACGAACGAGATCGCCATCGCACAGAAGTCCGGCCCACCCGGGATTCCATGGAAATCGTCGAGACAACAGGACCCGAAGTTACTAGGAAGCCCGTAGGGAGCGACTTGTTCAACCGCTCTGTAATTTTTACGAAGAACTCAAAACGCGTCGGCTACCGGACACATCGCGCGCAAACCTATCAAAAGCGGAATTCTTAGCGAATCACAGTCGCGCAGAGATATCAGATCATAGGCAGTGACCAAGTTCCAATCGCTTTCATCTGCAACCTGAATTCTTAGGTTCAGATAAGTTGCTTGATCTGAATAAGAAGGTGTCCGCACGTTTTCATATTTGTAGCCGCGAAGTTATCCGTGCCATGGGGGGCGTCTCCTAGCATCGTGTTAGGAATGCATGTTGAGTTCCGTTGCTGATTTTCCGGACGATCAGAGTGCCTGGTGACGTGGGGGAGACAACTCTCTATAGCAATGTGGACTTCAGTGATAAGTGTTGTTCGGTAGGAGCAGGGGTAGGAAAACCGAGTTTCGCCGCTCGGTCGTCGAGTCTCAAACTGGATGTTGGCTTTCAACTATGAAGAATCATAGAAAACTCGAAAAGTCTTTGTTTTTTGATCGGTATTGAGGGCGGTTTGCGATATGTTGATCGGGCCGTTTCTGCGTTCTCACTATCTCTAAGTATTCTCGACAAGTTACCGACGTACTAGTCCTCAGATATCTGCCAGTCAGATTACCAGAGCAGTTCGATTAATCCCGTCATTTGCGACATGGCCAAGACAAGAACACAAAGCCGATTACTAAGCACTACCAGTCGGGTTACAGTGTTTCACTGATTGAGTTACTAGATGTTGTTTTATGAACCCTTGTTGCCTTGCTATTGCTGGCCTTCAGACTCGCGAGTGACCCCTGTGGACTCAATATCAGTCTGGTTTTTGGGCAGGTTGTTAGATCGTGCGGCTTCTAGGTTCAGTCATTGGGATGATAGTGAAAGAGGACTAGTCGCTACCCGAGGAGAGTTGAAAGTGGACCAAGTAAGCTTTCGTCAGACGCGGTTGTGCAAGAAATTCGAGCAGGCTTGGAAATCAAGTGATGAAGTTCCGGACTTGGCAGACTATCTTCGGCAAGTTAGTGCGTCGGATGATAACGCCTCGGTTGGCAAGTTCGTGCGGATTGATCTAGAACACCGGTGGCGGCGGTTCGGGGGACATTCCCCGAACGAGTGTGTGCTCGGATTACCGGCCCGGCCGACTCTGCAGGACTATATCGACCACCTCGGCAAACTGTTCACGAACGATCAAGTCACGCCGGAACTTGTTGCCGAAGAGCAACGCGTCCGAGAGCGTTGGGGAAGCGCAGTGACTTTCGACCGTGTGCAAGCGCTCTGCGAAGACTTTGCGGAACAATATCGTACTGCTATGCAGCCTCGAATTGAGAATTACCTAGTTTATTGTCCTGCTGACGCAGCAGAGATTTTGATTCGAAATCTGATCCAGTTGGAGTTGGGGTTCCGGCAGGAGCAGGGAGAGGAGCCAGCTGTCGACGAATATCGTCAACGTTTCCCCCAGTTCGTTACTGTTGTGGAGGATGTCTTTCACAACGGCAACTCAACGATTCAGGGGACAATTGCCGGACTTGAGACCGACGCCTATCCGCCAACTGGCGCTCGGTCCGCGGAGTGGAGTATGCAAGTGTCGTCTTCGGGACAGACATACGATGCAGAACCCCTTGCCAAAGAGCATCTGAGCTTTCGTGTTCCTAGTCGGCTTGGTTCTTATCAACTGATCCGCGAACTCGGTCGAGGTGGAATGGGCACGGTCTACGAGGCGGTCCATAGTCACGACGATACCCACGTGGCCCTCAAGACACTCCCACGCGTCGACGCAGTAGCACTCCATCATTTCAAGCGTGAATTTCGCTCTCTCGCAGACTTCGACCACCCGAATCTCATTAGCTTGTATACGCTTGAGGCCGACGGTCCTCAATGGTTTCTGACGATGGAGCTAGTTAATGGGAGTGACTTCCTCAGTTATGTTCGCCCGTGGGGAATACTTGATGAGACACGTTTGCGTCAGGCACTTCGACAACTAGGCGATGCGTTACTGGCATTGCATTCGCATCATGTCATTCATCGTGATCTCAAACCGTCCAATGTAATGGTCTCCGGAACGGGTCATGTGAAACTGCTTGATTTCGGACTCGTTTTCGAAGAGGAACAAACATCGGTGCATTCTGCGGAGGCGATCATGGGGACGCCTTTGTATATGGCGCCTGAGCAAGCAGCTCAGCAGCCGGTTACTCCGGCTAGTGATTGGTATGCAGTTGGTGTCATGCTCTATGAAGCCTTGACCGGACGTCTTCCGTACCGCGGTTCTGTGCTCGAAGTTCTCCGCGAAAAGACTTCTATCGATCCGCCCCCAATCGAAGATCTGGCTCTACCTCCGGATCTCGTCAATCTCTGCATGAGCCTTCTTAGTCGAGACCCGGAGCTGCGACCGAGTTCGATCAATGTGAATGTCTGTGAGTCAGGCGTGGAGTTGTCATCTACGCCCCCGACTTTCAGAACAGACGAATTGCTTGTCGGTCGAGATCAGCAGATAAAAGCTCTTTCTGAGAATTGGTCCTCGGTTCAAAACGAGCAGAGAGCTGGTGTGGTCTTTGTGAGTGGTCGTAGCGGTGAGGGTAAAAGCTCTCTCGTCGAGCAATTCCTCAAACCTCTAAGGGCAGATCCGAGTGTAACAGTGCTCACCGGTCGTTGTTATGATCGCGAGTCCGTGCCTTTCAAGGCCGTTGATAATTTGATTGATGCTCTCACAGCTTACCTTCGAGGTCTTCCCGCGGAAGCGGCGGCAATGTTGATGCCTAGAGATGTTGCGGTGCTGGCGCAGTTGTTTCCCGTCCTCAATCGAGTGCGTGTCATAGCCAATGCACCTCGGCCGCAACTGAAGGATGTAGACGATCATCAAGTCCGCAAGTTAGCCGGTTTGGCACTGCGAGAGTTGTTTTTGCGGATCACCGATCGCACGCCGGTGGTCCTTTTTATCGACGACTTACAATGGGGGGACGCCGATGGAGCGCAGTTGCTGCACGAAGTGCTGCGGGCTCCCAATGAACCACGACTATTGTTGTTAGGGACCTATCGGAGTGACGAGGCAGAACGCAGCCCCTTTTTGCAAGAGTGGACTCGACTCGAGAACACGCCGGACAACGGGGTACCTGTCCAACATATTACGGTGGAACCACTCTCGGAGGGAGAGTGTTTGAAGGTGGTACGGGCTCATACTGGTCTCGACGATGACAGCCTGCGACAGCAGGCCGCTCGAATTGCCGATGAGACAGGTGGCAATCCGTACTTACTTTCACAATTGTTAGAAAATTTCGATGCGAGCACTGGTTCTTTTGAACTGTTTCCAATGCACGAGCTTGTCGCTCAGAGACTCCAGCGACTCTCGGTCGAGGCTGCGAATCTACTTGAGGTCGTATCGGTGGCTGGGCAAGCCCTGACATTAGAGGAAGCGGTCGGTGCCTGCGGGTACGTCGGGCTTGAAATCGCAGCTTTCACGCAAATGCGGAAGCAACGACTCGTGCGGTTGTTGGGTGACGAGGCAGAGGATCAGTTGGTCGACACTTATCACGATCGTGTCAGAGAATCGGTACTGCGCAAGCTCGATGTCGCAAAACGAAAAGAATGGCATATTCGTTTGGGCGAGGAAATCGAAAAAGGCGTGGCTAACGGGGCGACCGAGGACCAGTTAGCCGACGAAACTGTGGGAGGTCGTGATCTCTCGACAAATCCTCGGATCTACGATTTAGCCTATCACTTCTTCGAAGGCGAAGATCCCCGAGCGTTTGCCTACCAATTGCAAGCGGGAGAGGCCGCAATAGAGGCTTATGCGTTGGAGAAGGCGTATGATCATCTCGATAAGGCACGTCAGGTTTTACCTGAAGACGCAGAGCCGCAAGTGAAATATCGACTTTGGGAACGGCTGGGAGATGCGTGCAGCCGCACCGAACGATTACCGGAGGCGAAAAAGTACTACGAGAAATCCTTAGAATTCGCTGACGGCTGCATCGAAAGAGCAGTGGTTTGCGATGGCATTGGGGAAACCCTTCATCGCTTAGGCGACTTCGATGCTGCAATCGATTCCTTCGATCAGGCTTTCGTGGAGCTTGGTTTTCATCGGCCGAAAAGTTTGCCTGTGATCATATTGCAGATGGGTTGGCTGTTGACGCTCTGCTTCTTCCACTGGTTAGTACGTCCATATCGAAATGACGAAGACCGTCATCGTGCAAGAATAGCAACTGAAGTCGCTCACCATCTCTGCCAGATTTATCTATTGACAGATGTCCTGAGATATGCGGATGTCTCGGCACGAATGTGTTTCTATTCGCTACGAAGTGGAGACACCGGATTGATCTGCGAGGGGTTCGCTAAACTCGGTTTCAATAACTCGGTTTCCGGACTTTCATTACCGGCCCGGCTTTTCTTTTCGCGGGCACAACGACTCGCCGACCAAACCGATAGTCCTTGGGCAAAGACGATAGCCCAGTTCTATGAATGTTGCCATCGTTATATACGTGGGCAACTTACACAGTCCGAACAAACTGCCCATGAAATCCAGGAAACGGTGGAGCGACAGGGGCAGACATGGGTTCGGATGTCGCTCGTTCACACCTTACGCCACGTTTACCACGTGCAGGGCCGTTCCGACAAAGAACTTCAGATGGCTGAGATCGAACGCCAAATTGGCGAGGCCGTTTCAGAGCCGGATACAATTTGTTGGGCCCACTATGGCTTCGCAGTTGCGAAAGCCAGGCTGGGTTTGGTGCAGGAGGCCGAAGAACATATGCGGCTATCAACGGAGGCGCTCGGAGGATTAGAGAGGCCGCTGTCACGCGGAATTATGTTACACCACTATGGATTCGTGCGACTCCAAGCCTCGGATTATGCAGGCGCCACGGACTTGCTTGAGCTGTCTCGACAGGAGTTTGAATCTAATTTTATCTATCTAGAGTATATGCTTTATGCTTATCCACGGTTGATGGAAAGCTTGATCGGCCCCGACTGGTTAGAGCCACGCAAGAACAACGAAATCCGACGGGCAAGACGACTCTTACTTAAGACACAGTTCTTTGCACGACTGTTTCCGAACCTCCGCCCTCATGCGTTTCGCGTCAAGGGACGATTGCTGTGTGTGACCGGTCGTCGGCACAAATCGTCGTATTGGTTTCAGAAGTCGATTGACAGTGCCCGACAGATTGGTGCCGAATATGATGTTGCTCGTGGCCTACTCGACTTGGCTGCTGTCGATGAGGAACGTCGTGACACACACCGAAGCGAGGCTGTCGAAATCCTCAGACATCTTAAAGCAGTTATTCCTAATGCTGAACGGTGGCAACTTGGCGAACATCCCGACGAGAGCTGCTTGCCGAGGCCTTAACCGCTTTTCGTGAAGGGTGGACGTGTCGACTTCCGTTGCTTCTTCGCATCGTCCACTCGTTTGAGCTCCGAGGCCATGTCCTTTGAGCCGATTAATCCGACTCCGGTTTGTCGGCTTCGCTCGGCTCGGCAGGCTCTTCAGGCTCGGTGGATTCTTCAAGTGCTACGGGTTTGTCTTGTTGAATCGGAGGTAGTTTTTTGGGGTCTTCCTCATTGACGGCACTTGGGGGGACGAGTTCGGCGACTGCAGGTTTGACGCCGTTATCGAGATAGACTTCAATCGGATACTCGCGAATGACACCCCATTTGTAGGTCCGCATTGAACCGTCGTTTAACTTGGTTTCGGTGAAGTCGGCGGAGCCTTTCATCAAGCCGGCCAAGTCTTCCGCATAGAGTTCGGTACCTTCGACTTCTCTTTCCTGCATTGCGGTTTGCCAAGCATCATAGGTGGCTTCGGCATTCTTCTTTTCGAAGAAGTCTAACAACGCGAAAACGAGCAACACCCCTAACACGCCGAACACGACGCCCCGGATGATCCAATCTTTCTGCGAACTTTTCTTCTTTCCAGCCGTATCGTTAGACGGGTTCGCATCGTTCATGGGTGGGTCCTTGTAGGTCAATCGAAAGTCTGGGAAGAACGGTAGAACGCTTTGGCCACCAACATACTGGCCTTGATCCTGAGATTCCAATCCGAATCGAGAATTCTCAGCTTGTTAACATGAGGTGACTCTTCGCCACACAGTTGCAGATTGCTGCCGATCTTTCGGAACGCGAATTTGGTCGAGCCAGTTCTCAGCGATTCCAGGCAAATTCTGAGTGAGAGCGTCGACGGCATCCTTAAATCCAGGCCAGTCTTCGCGGATTTCGAGGATATAACCGCTAGAATGCTGAAGCTCGATGACGACCTGCCAGTCCGCTGTGGTCGCCAGTTCAACGCCACTTATTTCCATAATCCCGTCCCAATAAATGCCTGATGACAGATCTGGGCGGTCATCGCACCAAATGCCACGGGCGTCGACGCGGATGCGAGGGAATGCATTGTACAAGACACAAAACCTTTGAGATGATTTGTACACTTGTTGTATCGGCTGGTTTGTTCAACAGTTTCAGCTGAGAAATTCAGTTTTCAAAGCGAGCCCTTATTATGCATATCTGTTTCTTCGATATCGATGGCACGTTGCTGTTGAGTGGTGGAGCCGGTCAGGCGGCTATGGAAGCGGCGTTGATGGCGGAGTTTCAAACTCGTGAGGAACCTCATGGGATTTCCGCTGCGGGACGGACGGATCGTGCGATCGTGACCGATCTTCTTACCTACTACGGTATCGAGTCGGACGACGCGGTTTATGAACGCTTCCTGGGAGTTTATCTGTCACATCTGCCGCAGCATCTGTCGTCACGCGGTGGCGCGGTGTTGCCCGGCGTGGAAGACGTTCTGGAAGGACTCCATGCGCGCGATGATGTGCGTCTCGGTTTGCTCACCGGTAATTATGCTCGGGGTGCCGACGCGAAACTCCGGCACTTTGGGTTGCATCATTATTTCCAATTCGGCGGTTATGGTGATCGGCATACCGACCGTGCCGACGTTGCCCGCGAGGCCCTCGCTGCCTATCGTGAATATCATCCAGAATGCAGCGACGATGATACGCTGTGGGTCATTGGTGATACTCCGCACGACATCACCTGCGGACGAGCTATCGACGCGAACGTGATTGCCGTCTGTACGGGCATGTTCAACGCGGAAGAACTTGCTCAATACGACCCCGACCACCTGTTCGAAGACTTTTCCGATGTCGAGCAGATTCTCAGAGTGTTTCCCTAGGGCAACGGATTCGGAGAATCGATGCCAGGGTTCCGGAATTTCCGGGTTTTCCACTTCCAATTTGCCGGTTCTCTATCGATCATGGCAATATCAGTGTGAAACTGGGGTGTATGCACAGAGTGGAAAGATACGGAGAAATTATCTCATGAAGAAAATTCGGTTGATGTTACTAGTGGCCTGCGTTGGGGCATCGGCGAGTGTGTCGGCCGCCGACGGTCCGACGTTGGCGCCTATGCCGGTCCCGGAATACCGAACGCCGTTGCCAACTGAGTTGCCAGTATTGCCACGGGCGACGGTTGTCCGTTCGACTTCAAGAATCGTCGGCGAGCCTTTGCCGCTCTTTGAAAATGTGAAAGTCGAAGACCGCCACAACATCCACCCGTTTGCGGTCAAGGAAATCGTTCGGGTGAAGGATCCCCGTCCCGATTGTCATCTCTGTGGCAGCCCAGGATTCGTGTTTATCGAAATCTGTGTTCCACCGCATTGCAAACCGGAAATCGACATCAAACGCAAGGACGGCAGCAAGATCGAATACGACTACGGCGATTACGAAGTCGAGATCACGTCGAAGAACGGTTATGTGAAAGTCGACTACGACGACTAGAATTATTGATTTTCGACTTATCCGGCTTTTGTCGTTCCGGTGTGAGCGCAAGAGTCTCTGATCGAAACGGACGCGTGTGAACACGTGTCCGTTTTTTTTTGGAGTGGCTACTCTCGACTGATCACTTCATCGAGGTTCAGCATCATCCGGGCTACGACCACCCATGCGGCCGATTCTTCCACCGACTTGTCGTCGGCTCGGTGAAGTTTCGTAAGTTCCGCTGCCGACTCCGGGTGAGCCTCGTAGTATTCGCGGGCAGACTCCAACAGTTTCTGGAAAACTGCGACCGATTCGGATGTCGCCGGGCGAGCCGTGCACAATTCGAAGCCTTGACGAATACGTGTCTCGTCATCGTCGGAGGGAAACTCAGTGAGCAATCGCTTCGCGAGCGCCTGTGCGGCTTCCACGAACACGAGGTTGTTCAATGTGGTCAACGCCATCAATGGTGTGTTCGATGCTCTGCGTTCGACGAGTGTCGTGTTGCCGTCGGGACAGTCGAAGGTTGTAAGATTCGGGTGTGGGGCGGTTCGTTTGAAGAACGTGTACATCCCTCGACGGTAACGGTCTCCGCCCTCGCTCGTCTTCCAACGGAAGTTGTTGGCGTAGCTCAATGCAGCGACATCCGAAGGCATCGGTGGGAAAACACTTGGTCCGCCCACTTTTCGAGAGAGCAATCCGCTGGCGGCCAAGTAGATGTCCCGCACAAGTTCGGCCTCGACACGAAATCGGTTCTGCCGAGCGAGCCAGTTGTTCTGAGGGTCGCGTTCGGCAAGTTCCGGTCGCACCTGAGACGACTGCTGATACGTCGCCGACATCACAATGTATTTGATAAGTTGTTTCCGACTCCACCCGAACTCGGTGCGGAATCGCGTTGCCAGGTCGTCGAGTAACCGCGGATGCGTCGGCGGTTCGCCTCGAACACCGAAGTCATTGATCGTGGGGACTAATCCCCGTCCGAACAGCGGCCGCCAAAGATGGTTGACCAGGACCCGCGGCGTCAGCGGATTTTCATCGGAAACTAACCAGCGGGAGAAATCCAACCGGTCGGGTGGTGAATTCGGATCGCGTGTGGTCAGCGGTGGCAGAACGGCAAGCGTATCTGGTTCAATTTTCCCTTGCGGTTGAAGGAAGTCACCACGACGGAGTAGATGCGTCTGTCGAGGATTCTTCATGCGTTGCGAGATCACCCGCACGCTCATATACGGTGATTTCGGCGTTTTCTTTTTCAGTTGTTCTTGCTGTTTGAGCAGGACTCGTCCGGCGTCGGAATTCGCAAAAGCATATTCGAGAATGGCTTTCGTTTGTGTTTCGGTCCGTTCTTCGGGGGGCAGTTGTACGATGTTCAGAATCTCGTTCGGCACACCATCGCCGGGTTTGGTTCCGGTTCTGGCTTCTAGTTGGAAACGACCGATCGTGTGTTGACTACCGTAGTTCTGATGCAACTCTATTTTGAGCCAGTTCGATTTCTCATCGCTGTTCACAGGCGACTGGAAGACGAACTCGGCGTGGTGATCGGCCCCACGTTTCGGCGAGACCGCCCAGCCAGTTTTCGGTTGACCATCGAACGCCCCAATCACGGCCCAACCATTTTGCGAATAGTCGGCCGTCGCGGACTGGATTGGTTGGGGGGTCGCTTTTTTGAAGTCCTGTTTCTCACTCGATTGCACTTGGATTTCGTTCAATACGAAGTTTCCATGTGCGACGCGTCCTGGTCCTCGGCTCGGAAGGTTGGCATCTGCGAGTGTTCGGAGACGTAGACCGGTGATATCTTTCTGGTCTGCTTTGGCGATGATTGTGTAAGTCGCGGATGCGGGGTTTTTCCCGGTTGCCAAGTAGGAACCATCTGGTTGAATTTCGAACGTCGTGCCGCCGGTGGATTTTACCTCGATGACTTCGAGCGGATGGAATTCGATGCGGTTCGGGTCGGCCTTCGCGAGTCTTTGTTGCAGTTCATCGATCCACAGATCGAGTGTCGTGCGGAATTCTTGTTTTGCGTTGTGAATTTTCTCAGCGTGGGCAGCAAGCAGTTTGTCGTGAGCTACTTTTTCGCGTTCATAGTTAGCGAGTTCCTCCGCACTTCTGGCAACTTCGGTATTGGTTTCGTCACCGTTGTTGAAGAAGGCGAACAGTTGGTAATACTCGGCTTGCGAGATCTGGTCATATTTGTGGGAATGGCATTGAGCACACCCGACCGTCAACCCGAGCCATACGGTTCCGGTGGTGTCGACACGATCGAACACCGCCGCTACGCGAAACTCCTCTTGGTCGGTGCCGCCTTCGGTGTTGGTCAGTGTTTGCCGATGAAATGCTGTCGCGAGTTTTTCGTTTGCGGTCGCGTTGGGCAATAGATCACCGGCGAGTTGTTGGATAGTAAAATCATCGACCGGCAGATCGTCATTGATGGCGTCGATCACCCAATCCCGATACCGCCAAGCATTCGGACGCGGTCGGTCTTTCTCGTAGCCATCGGAGTCTGCATAACGGGCTTTGTCCAACCAGTGGCGACCCCAACGTTCGCCAAAATGCGGGCTTTCTAGCAAACGATCAACAACGCGTTCATAGGAATCTGCGGATTGATCGTTCAGGAACTCGTCGACTTCGTTTGGTGTCGGAGGCAAGCCCGTGAGATCGAAGTACAACCGTTTGAGCAAAACATACTTGTCGGCCCGTGGTGACGGCTCCACGCCTGCTTCTTGCAGTTTTGCCAGCACGAAGCGATCGATGTCGTTTTGCACCCAAGCCGACGTGGGCAAGTCGTTGACCGCTGTCTTCTGCAGAGGTTGATAAGCCCAGTGGTCGGTCTTGACCACGAGTTTCTTGCCATCGTCCGGCCAAACGGCTCCCGCATCGATCCATCGGCCGATGGCCGCGATGTCCTCGGCACTCAGCGGGTGGATATTTTCTTCATACGGTGGCGGCATTTTTAGCGATTCGTCATCGCTGGTGATTCGGCTCCAGAGTTCACTTTTCTCGCGTTGTTTCGGTTCGAGAAGCGGGCCGGAGTCACCGCCTCGCAATGCCGTCGCACCATGATCGAGCCTCAAACCGCCTTCCTGTTTGTCGACTCCGTGACACGATCCGCAATGCTTTGTGAACAGGGGTTTAATGTCGCGGCGGAAGTCGATCGAGGCGTCTTCCGCCAGTGTCATGGGTGCGGTTAGAACGACCAATAACGAACATTGGATTGTGTGTCGCACGGTGATATTCAGCATGGGGGCTTCCCTTTTGGTCGACAGGCTTCTCACTCCATTAAACGGCGTCTGCCTGGTTCGGTCAACACATGCGGATTCATGCATGGGTTCCGGCGAAGGCACAGCCACCTTGCCACACACGCCTTACCCTAAGTCCCACAGAAGATTACAGTACGAGAAAGTCTTTATTAGGAAAGAATGTTATGAGCACTCCCCACGAACCCTATCCGCCGGCACCCGAGGGATACCCCTTGCGGCGAGAACCCGCCAAACCAGTCCCCGCGAAGTCATCTTCGGAGTCTGACGAGCCGCCACGGGCACGTCGTCGTTCGAAATCTGCTCCGCGTCCGCGTCGATGGGGGTTCCGGCTTGTGCTCCTTCTGTTGCTGATTTCGATCGGCGTGAACTTCGTCATTTATTCCAAGTACAGCGACTACTTCGCCGCCTCGAGTTCGCCCGCTGAACGGTTTCTGTCAGGTGATGCCGAGTCCCGGGATAAGATTGCCGTGATTCGCATCGAAGGTACGATCATGCCGCCATTCACTGCGAACTTGCTCAAACAGATCGAAAAGGCAACCGAGGACGATGCGGTCAAAGGCGTGCTTCTGACGATTGATAGCCCCGGCGGATTGGTAGCGGACAGCCATCAAATTTATCATCGTCTCGTCGAACTTCGCGAAGCCGGAAAGCCAATTTATGTGGCGATGAAACGCATTGCCGCTTCCGGGGGGTATTACGTCGCGATGGGGTGCGGCTCCGCGGGAAAAATCTATGCCGAGCCGACCACGTGGACCGGGTCGATCGGCGTGATCATTCCACGATATGACGTCAGCGGTCTGGCGGAGAGTTGGCATGTGCGGTCCGATCCGTTGAAGACCGGTCGTTTCAAAGACGCGCTCAGTCCGTTTCGGGAAATCACACCTGAGGAACGTCAGCTTTGGGGCGGGATCTTGAATGAGTCGTTTGATCGTTTTCTGACGGTCATCGACGAAAATCGTGATACTCTCGTTCGTCGTGAGTCGGCAGCGGTCGCGGAGAAACCGAAAAACGATGTCGTTCCTCATTCGACGGAGTTGGTCGCGTTCTCGGATCGCAATGCAACCAGCGAAGACTTGGCTACCGGTCGCATTTTTCCCGCCACCGAAGCAATGGCAAAAGGACTCGTCGATGAGATCGGTTTCGAAGACGATGCACTCGAGGCGTTACAGCAACAGTTGGGGTTAGAGAATCCTCGTGTCGTGACGTATCACAACCCGATGTCGCTGTTCCAAAAGTTGCTCGGTCTTATGGAGGCCCACGAACCGACACACGATCAGCAACGCGTCCTCACCGCAACGGTTCCGCAAGCAATGTACTACTTTTCGTGGGTCCCGCCGGTATGGCCACTTGCCCTGGAAACGCCGTAACCCGAGCTTACCGATGTCGGCGAGTGTGGTCAGGGTTTGATCATTAGTGCAACTGCCGATTGTGCGTGGTAACAACGCCGCGTTATAGTTTTCCTTCCACTCACGATAACCGGGCAGAGTCTCTGCGACGGTTTCCATCTTATTACGCGTTGGAGTTTTTCATGCAGTTGACGCATTGGCTGAACGATCTCGCCGTGAAGTTCCGTTCCGGACAAACGAACCGCAAGAAGTCTCGCCGTCGCGTTGGCTGTATTCCGATGGCAGCCGAAGTGCTGGAAGATCGCACGTTGCTCTCGGCCCTCACTGTGAACACGACCGATGATACGGTCGCCAGCGACGGTCTGCTGACACTCCGGGAAGCGATTCTCTTGGTGAACAACGGCGGGGATGCCAATGCAGCTCTCGGGCGGGCACTCACGGCAACGGAACAATCCCTCATCGATACGAGCGAACCGTTCGGCACGAACGATACCATCGCGTTCCCACAGGGGTTTGCCGGCGGAACCGTGAGTCTCAATTCTGAGGCGCCCGGTGGCCCGGAAATGCAGATTTCCGCTTCGGTTTCGCTCCAAGGTCCGGGGGCAAGTTTACTCACGATTGATGCCCAAGGTGCTTCACGAATTCTTAGTGTTAGCAGTCCTTCGAATATCGTCGTTTCCATCCGTGGGGTCACCTTGACCGGTGGTTCTGTGGGCAATAGTGAGAACGGTGGGGCGATTGAGAATCTTGGAGAGGCGTTGTCCCTCGATGACGTCACCTTCGCAAATAACCAAGCGGAACGTGGAGGTGCCATCTTCTCTCAAGGCGGGGTGCTCAATCTTGCCAATTCACTTCTCGACGGCAACACCGCGACTGCTGAAGGCGGTGCGATTTACAACGATGGCACAGTGACCACGCTGATGGGTGTAACCTTCAGCAATAATACAGCATCGGGAAGTGGGGGAGCGATTTACAACACCGGCGGTGGCGACATCCTTGCGAGTAACCTCACGTTCCAGAATAACACGGCCAATGGCGATGGCGGAGCGTTGTACAACGAAGGAATGTTCGATCAAACCGACGGTAGTTTTTTTGGGAACACTGCGACGAGTTTCGGTGGAGCGGTCTACAACCATGCCAATAATGTAATTCTCGAAAACGTGGTCATTCAGAACAGCAATGCTCCTTTCGGTGGTGGGGTCGCCACGCAAACCGGGGCATCGACGACCGTCAACATTTCGACAATTACGAATAACAGCGCCAGTTTGGGCGGAGCGACCTACACGGAAGACGGTGGGACCTTGTTGATTCAAGACTCCACGATCACAAATAACGGTGCCGCGGAAGGTGGAGGAACGGCGAACGATGGAACGACCACGATTCGACGTTCACTCATCGCAAACAATTTCGGCACCAACAACGGCGGTGGAGTCCGGAATTTCTCCGGAACGACGACCGTCATCAATTCCACGATCTCGGGAAATCTAACCAACGGTTCCGGCGGTGGCGTGCATAACTCGCTCGATAATGTTGTGCTGGTGAACACGACGATTACCGGAAACGATGCCGATGCGGATGACAACGGCGGTGCCGCCGGAGCAGGGGTCTTCACAGAAGATCCTGGCAGCACTCTGATGGCCACCACGTCGCTCTTCAACACGATCGTTGCCGATAACGAACTCGGTGCCTTGTCGCCGTTCCCATCGGACATTGCCGGTCAGCCGGTGAGTACGAACAGTGCTAGTAATCTCATCGGAGACCCAAACAGTGCCGGCGGGCTAACTCACGGAACCAACGGGAATATCGTCGGGCAGGACAACGGCGTTGGCGGACGCGAACTCGTGTCGATCACCAACGTGCTGGACACAACTCTGACCGACAATGGCGGACCGACCCAAACACACGCGTTGGTTCTCGGAGGCTTAGCATTCAATGCGGGAAACAATGCACTTGTGACAACACCTGGGGACGATGGTATTCCGGGGACGAGTGATGCAAATGAAACAACCTTGACTGTCGATCAACGCAATGTGAACACTTTCGAAGTGCCATTCAGGCGGATCGACTTTGGAACGGTCGACATCGGTGCTTTTGAAATTCAAGCTGCTGTCATTGGCATTACCGCGAATGCTGTGAGTGCCTTCGAAGGTGATTCAGGCTTTACGAACTTTTCCTTCCTCGTCAGTCGCACTGGTAACCTCGAAGGTACAGCCCTTGTCGACTACGTTGTCACCGGCACTGCCATCGACGGCACTGATTTTGGCGGTTCTATCCCCAGCGGCACAATCACGTTTAATAACCTAGAGACGACTCAAACGCTCACGTTGCAAGTCGCAGGGGATGTGTTCCCGGAAGCCGATGAACAGTTCACAGTGCAGTTGTTCAACCCGACACTGAATGCGGAAATCGGAATTGGCTCGGCGACAAGTACGATTCTCAACGACGATGACCTCAGCGACTTCCCGAACGTAATCGTTAACGATTCTTTCGCTGTCGAAGATGATGGCATCGTCAATGTGACGATTTCTCTCACACAAGCAGTGACCTCCGACGTTTCCGTCGATTATGTCACGACCGTGGGCACCGCTGACACGACCGACTTCACTCCCACTTCCGGGACCGCAACCATCCCGGCGGGATCGACGTCAACAACCTTTTCCGTTGCGATCACGCCGGACACGAATGTTGAACCGGACGAACAATTCACGATCGACATTTCCAATTTGGTGGTCGCCGGTTCGGACCTTGTATTCATCACCGATGCCCAGGGAATTGGAACGATTCTCAACGATGATGTCGCGACAGGAGCTGCCAGTATTCAACCCCGTCCGATTGCACCGGCGGCGATCAATGGCAACTCTTTCCAAGAAGTCGGAGCCGGTAACTTCGACGGCATTGTGAGTTCGCAGTTCTTCTCGGATATTCCCGTCCAACTCGATACGCCCGGCCCGGCGGCGGATGACCTGTTCTTCTGGGATCCTCGTACGGGGCAAAACCGCATTGTTTTCGGTGACGGTACGATCCAAAACGATCCATTCCCACGCACCGCGATTAACGGAAACGATTTCACCGTTGTCGTGTTCGGTAACTTCGACCAAGGTGGCGGCAGTGATCTGTTCTTCTGGAACCCACTCACCGGACGTAATCGGCTCATGCATGCCAATGGCCCGACTGGGAATGTTACCGGAACGATCGAAACCAACATCGTCCCCGAGATTGCGATCAACGGCAACGAATACACGACCTTCGTGTCCGGAGACCTCGACGGCGGTGGAGCGGAAGATATTTACTTCTGGAACCCACTTACTGGCGAAAACCGTTTGATTCACTTCGAGACGGTCGTGAATGGGAGTTCCACGAGCGGGGGCAACTTCCAAACTTCGGTGATCGATCCCACCTTCATCAACGGGAACGACTTCGAACAACTGCACCTGGGCCAATTCACTCCCGCGGGTCTGCCGGAATTCCTGTTCATCAATTTGGGGTCAGGGTCGAACCGGCTTGTTCCGTTATTGACCGGGATGGCAGGCCAATCCACCATGATTGGCGTCGTCCAAACCGACATGTTGCCGCCGACTTCGTTTAATGGAAACGACTTCGAGCAGATCGAAATCGGCGACTTCAACGGCGATGGCGTGGACGACATATTCGCGTACGACATGACCAGTGGTCAAAACCGGATTTCCGTGACCAGCCCGATCATGATGCCGCCCGTGATTGTCGAAGACGTCGTTCCCCGCGGAGCCATCAACAACGGTTTCTCGAAAGTCAGTCGATTGACGGACCAGGCTTTCGCGCCCGGGGACCAGGATAAACTGTTCTTCTGGGACCCCGTCAGCGGCGAAAATCGCGTCGCGTTCCTGTAGTCCTCCGGGCCATACCGAATGACCTGCTCACTCCGTGTCGTGGGCAGGTCCAATTCATCTGTGCCTGAAAATTTGGGGCATGGTGCGAATTCCTGGCTGGTTCCAGGCGGCGGGTTCGGCGCGTCCGACGAAACTGCGTACAATCAGAATCCACGATGCGCGATTTCACGTATCGGTTGGTTCACGAACGTAGGCGGCTCACCGAAATGACCACAGACTTCCCCGCGAACAGTCCCAAAGTCTCTCGAAATCGGCGTCCTGATGGGATGTCCCTGGAGGATTGGCAAATCGCGTTGCGTCGGCAGTATGGACGCAATCAGGATTTTTCCGTCACGAATATCGGGGACGACGCGGTTTTCTCCGAGTTCAAAGTCCATAATGCCGTCAGCGGAAACACATACCGGGTGGCGATTCGGGGCACGAAGCTCGGCGACAATTATTGTTCTTGCCCGGATTTCGAAACCAACCATCTGGGCACTTGCAAGCACATCGAATGGATGCTCGCTCATCTCGAGCACGATGTACATCAAGCCAAACGTTTGCACGACGGTTTCTTTCCGCCTTACACGGAAATCTTTCTCAAGTACGGCTCACAGCGAAAAGTGGTGTTCCGCGCGGGTTCGGAATGTCCCGATGAATTGAAGCAGTTGGCCCAAAAATATTTCAACGAAGATGGTTTGCTGACTCCGGATGCGATCGGAAAATTTCCGAGTTTTCTCAGCAAAGCCGGTGAGATCGGCCATGAGGTGCGTTGCTACGACGACGTGCTCGCCTTCATCGCGGAAGTCCGCGACGAACAACATCGGAAGCAGCATCTTGAAACGGTGTTCCCTGTCGGTGCTCGCAGTGCGAATTTGAACAACGTATTGCGACTCCCTTTGTACGGGTATCAACGCAAGGGGGCCTTGTTTGCCGCGAAAGCCGGTCGATGTTTGATCGGCGATGACATGGGCCTCGGCAAAACCGTCCAGGCGTTGGCAGCGGCGGAAATCCTGGCAAGTGAATCCGGCGTGGAGAAAGTGCTCGTTGTCTGCCCGACGAGTTTGAAACACCAATGGGCGCGTGAAGTCGAGAAGTTCACGCATCGCAGCCAAGTTGTGGTGGAAGGCACAGCCGCGAAACGAGCCGACTTATACGCCGAGGATTCGTTTTACAAAATCACCAATTACGACACGATCCCGCAAGACTTGGCGTTGATCGGACGATTTGCCCCTGATTTGGTCATCGTCGATGAAGCTCAGCGAATCAAGAACTGGGATACGTTGATCGCGAAGAGTGTCAAACGCATCGATTCCCCATACGCGATCGTGCTCACGGGGACGCCGTTAGAGAATCGGTTGGAAGAGTTGGTTTCGATCGTGCAATTCGTCGATCGACATCGACTTGGCCCAACGTACCGGTTCTTAGACGAACATCAGCAACGCGACGAGACGGGTCGTGTCGTGGGATATCAAAATCTCGACGACGTCGCGAAAACACTCGAACCGATCTTTCTGCGTCGGACCAAATCGGAAGTTCTCGACGAATTGCCGGAGCGGATCGAAAAGAATTTCTTCGTCCGCATGACATCGCAACAATGGGACGCGCACCAAGAGAATCGCGAAACCGTTGCCCGCATCGTTCAGCGTTGGAAACGAGTCGGCTCACTCCGCGAACCTGAGCAACGTCGCTTAATGATTGCTCTGCAAAATATGCGGATGGCTTGCAACAGCACGTATCTGCTCGACCAGGAAACCGATCACAGCGTCAAGCCGGACGAGCTCGTCGCGTTGCTTACGGATTTATTCGAAACGCCTAAAGTGAAGGTCGTAGTGTTCAGCCAATGGACGCGAACGCTGGAACTGATCGTGCGGCGGTTGGATGCGGCGGGAATTCGTCATGTGTTCTTCCATGGCGGAATCTCCAGTAAACGCCGCAAGGAATTCGTGCGGCATTTCCACGATGACGCGGATTGTCGATTGTTTCTCTCCACCGATGCGGGTGGAGTCGGTTTGAATCTGCAAGTCGCCAGCGTGGTGATCAATCTCGATTTGCCCTGGAACCCGGCGATTCTCGATCAACGCATCGGCCGGGTCCATCGCATTGGGCAAACCGAGCCAGTGCAAGTCGTAAACATGATCGCTGAAGGCACGATCGAAGAGGGCATGTTACACACGCTGGCATTCAAGAAAAGTTTGATGGAAGGCGTGCTCGACGGAGGCCAAAGTGAAGTGTTCCTGGGAGAAGGTCGGTTTCAGCAGTTCATGGAAACGGTGGAATCAGTCACCGATTCCATCTCGAAAACACCGCCTGAACCGGCGACGGAAATCGAATCTGTCGTCACGCGAACACCAGGACCGATTCCATTCGCGCCGTACGAAACGCCACCATCACCCGTGGAAGAAACCGAAGACGTACCGGAACCCGTTGCAAATGTGTCTACGGATGCGTGGAATGATTTGATTCAAAACGGAATGACGGTTCTACAGCAACTCGCCGCCGGGAATTTGAAGTCCATCGAGACCACACGCGATGAATCCTCCGGCCAGGAATACCTCAAGATTCCGCTGCCGAAACCAGAGTTGCTGCAGGAAACCCTGACCGCTGTCAACAAGCTATTGCAAAGTTTACAACGCTGATTTGATCAACGGGGAATGTCGATTTCGGACTGGCATCACGACCGTGTGAGACGGGTTTTAGCCGGTGAAGGTTTCCCAAAGACGGTGACCGATAATCAGACCGATCGCCAGGAGTGTACCAAGGGTAATCATCGTGACACCGGCAGCGCTAATGCGACGAAGTTTGCGGACGGTCGGTGCGGGCGGGCGTGAAGAATCAGGTAAGGATTCCAACGTTTGCATCAATGCGCGGTGGAATAGTTCCGCTCCGATGACGGTCGATAACGACAACACCATAAAGCACCACTGAACCAGCGAGATCCGCAGGACCCAACCGGCTGCCAGCATTACGGTACCGCCGAAGAAGTACACGAAGAACGTGCTGTCGCCGCGGAAGCCTTCGGTGAGTCCGCGTTCGGCATCCACCAATCGACGACGCCATAACGGACGACGACGCTCGGCCCGACACATCGAGATCTCGGGATCCGAATTCGTCGGTTTCGGTGTTTCGGCCGGTTTGGTTTCACTCGGCGAATCGGAGAATGTCTGCAGGCGAAGTTGCGGTTGCGACATGGTAAGCAATTAGGATTTGGGATTTAGGGATTAGGGGATGAGATTCGTCATATCAGATCATCACCCTAGACCTCATCACATCATCATGTCTATCAGCGGAAGGTCGGTAGCAAGGAGCCGAGTTGTGTCATCGAGTATGGCGAGAGTGGGCCGAAACGGGGTTCGAGAGCAAACATAATTCCTGCGTTGTCTTTCCCCGCATCGTAGTTCGCGCCAAGGTGGAACAGGAAGTCTGCACCGACGCGTGTGACCGTCAGTGATTGTCCGGCGTTCCGTTCTTCGCGGATGTCATATGCGGTGGCAAACGTACTGATCCACTTGGGACTCATGCGGTAACTGTAACTTCCTGTGGCGATCAAACTGTCGAGCGCTCCACCTTTCACTTGTTGCACACCGACGTACAAACTACCGCGTTCGCTACGTTGCGTGTTGAAGCCGGCATTCCAGATTTCCTGGCCACCATCAAAGAAGTCGTACATCGCGTTTGCGACGAATTGCGTACGGTCGCCGAAGTTCCATTCGTAATGCCCGTCGAGTAAACCGAGCGGCTCGCCGAAGTTATCGCGTTCGTCATCTGGGAAGTACGAGACGGCGGCGTCGAAGACCATCCAATCCTTGATTCGCATGCGTTCGGGCGGACCGACTTTGGTCTGCAGACGATGTCGCCAGGCGAGTCGCAGCACGTTCAAGTCGTCGACCAACTCATGATACGGATCGGACACATTCCGCCCGGCTCCGTAGCGAATCGCATAGGAACGCGGGTCCAATTGTGCCGGAACGCTACCATTGAAAATCAGATTTGGAAACCGTTGCCGGTATCGTTCTTGCGCGTTGTCGTCGATTTCGTTGTATTGCGGAATCATGTCGATGGACGTGTCCGATGCGGTGTAAGAATACTCGGCTTCAAACACCATCTTGTGAGCCAACCCGTTGAGGTTGAAGATTCGACTTTGCACATAGGGGAATGTCCGCATGGCGAACAAGCTCCCGCGAATCCCGCCACTCCCGACAAGTCGGGTCAGCGAGTCGCCGTTGAAATCTTCACCCCAGAAGTCGGCTTCACCCATTACAAACGGAACGATGTTGAACGGACCGGCTTGCAGCGGCGCATTGAGTTCGTGCCGCGTCATCAACACCGCGCCTTCCTGATCCTGAATGTAAGGAATCGGTGTGTAGATGTTGAGAAGTTGTTGTGAATATGTGGGCGGATCTCCACGTCTCAACGCGGCGTACCCGGCTGAGGTGTGCTGACTCCAATTCACCCAACCATCGAGAATCGGTTGGCCGAGGATGTAGGAGTCACCTCGTACCCAGTTGGTTTCGTTCTCGAAGTCGTTCAAACGTGGCTGTAACGTAGCGGTCCAGGCTTCGTTGCCATCGTATTGTTGCTTGAAGTACAGGAGGGTTTCCTGGTCTTTGTCGCGGTCGTATTCGAGTTCCCAGTATTGCTCAAGGAAGTTCGGATCGGAGAGGTAACCGATCTCGGCAATCATATCGATATTGCCAGGTAGGAACTGTCGATGACGCAGCTTGACTCGGAAGCGATTGTCGTCTTCCAAGGGGATGGCTCGCCGTTCGCGACCGAGATTGTCTTCGCCGCCATCATTGATGAAATAGACCAGTCCTTCTCCGAAGAACGAACCCGGCACACCGAACAAGCCCTCGCCGCCATAAGTCCCGCTCGTGCCGAGACCAATACCGCGGTCGGTATAGACATCGGTGTGGAGTTCCCACTCCGTGCCGTCCGGTTGGTCGAGTCCGGTGAGTTGGAACAAGTCCCAGCCCACGCCAAGTTGGAACCCGAAGATGCGGTCATAACCGGTGCTGAATCGACGGATCGGAATATTCGGATCTTCCGCCGGCCCTGCGATCTTGGGTAAGTACAGTAACGGGACTTCGTCCACGAAGAACTTGGAATTGAGTGCGGTCACGAAGGGAACTTCGCGGACCACAGGTTGACCAGTGACGGGATCACGCGCTAACGCACCTTGTCCCCACCACGGCCGCATGATTCGATTTTCGAGGTAAATGTCGGTTGCCTGCATCCGGTATCCGGGTTTGGCGAACTGACTCGGCGTAACATACGCGTTCTGGGCATGGAAGGAATCGCGTGAGAGTTGCCGAAGTCGATCGGCCCGCACACGGATATCTCCCATCAACGATGGCAAGAACGTACGCAACTCTGCGTTGACCAACAACGCTCGGTCTTCGCGTGCGTCATACACACCTTGAGCAGCTCGAACGACGTTTTCACCCTGACGAATGACGACATTGCCTTCGAGATAGATCGTGAAGGGCGTGTCGCGTGTTTGATAACTTTCGGCTTGGAAATCGGCCCCGCCGCCGGGTTGTGTCCAAACCACAACGCGGTCGGCTTTCAAGTCGATCGTGCCGAACTCTTCGACGCCATCGATGACCACATTGATCCCACCAGTCAACCGCCAGATCAACTCCGGAGGCGTGGTATCGGTGGTTTCGCGAGTGTCTAAGTTGAACGGCGGCCCATACCGAGGGAAGAACCGAATGCGACGCAGACTTGCCGGTCGCGATTGTTGAATCAACAAACTCGGCGGCGGTGCGGTTCCTTGAGGAATTCGGAGTTGTGTCGGGTCGAGTTCTCGTCGACCGTCCGTTTTCTTCAATGTCTCCTCGGCTCGCAAGAAGACTGGGTCTTGCAATGCCGGTTCAAAGAGCGGTTTGTAGTTTTCGACCACACCGGCGCGTGTGGAGACTTCAATCATCAACGGCGAATCTGACACCGAACTGCCCGGTCGCTGTACGAGCACGTCATCTTCGAGATAGATCCTCAGATCGTCGTGTGTTTCGCCCCCTCGTTGAGACTGCGTTCGCCATACGACCATTTTCTGAGCAAAGATCACCGACGTCCCTTGTACGATTCGACAGCGTCCACGCAGAAGCGAAATCGTTACGTCGCCCGCAGACCACTTCTGGGCCCAGTCGGCGTCGATGGAAATCGGATCGCGTTCGGTGGCTTCGCGGAGAATATCCGCCGGAGCCGGTGCTTCTTCATATTCGGAAGTCAGACCGACCTCAGAGTCCGAAGTGTCGCCATCGCGGTTAAGAAAACGATCGAACAATCGCAGTGGCGATGATGATCGACTTGGAGACGCATTGGGAACCGGTTTAACGCTGGCTTCCGCTGGGGGACCGGTTTCCGCATCCGGGGCCGGTGGAGGAACGAGTCCCGGATTCGCTGCGGTCAGCTCGATCTCGTCGGAAGTTTCGATCAACTCGAAACCACCCTGGACCGGCCGTTCCGCGGAGTGCTCAGATTTTTCGGCCATCGGAGTCCAGTCCCAATCGACATCGGCTACAGACCGATTCGCGTTCAGGGGAGTTGACGTCGATGACGAAGACCCGAGATCCGGAAATGGCGGTGCGGTCGAACCCGACGACTCGGGATCGATCTCGGTCTGTCCACGCAATCCGCTATGCCATACGCCTCCCGCAACTGCGAGGGCGAGCGCAGCGAAGATGGTGGCGATCGACAGACCGCGCAATTGAGACCAAAGGGCCGCCTTAGGCATTCCTTGGAATCCGCTGAAGTAACAATAAGTGAGTTTGTTTGGCGTAGCTCATCCTGCCGATTGCGTTGTCATCCTGACGACCGCATTCAGCGTCCCGCTGGCTGAGCCTGCCCTCTCGATAGTCTGAAAGGGGCGGGACTATATGCCGATGATCCAATCCGGTCAAGACGTTTTTTGCGGCGATGTCTCAGACACTTCTTCTCGGCCGAAAACAACCATGATTGCCTGGAAAACAACCCGCAAGATTACAAGTCTTGATTGCCGGATGAAGGTGTGACCGTTAAGATCAAATCGTGTAATGATCCGCTACGCCGCGTTTCGGATTCCGTTCGCAGCTTGGCGATTCCTTGACGATCCACTCAGGCGACGGGAATCACAGTGGCTTTTCTCAAAGTCGTCAAAGGAGCCGTTCCCGGGCAAATCCTGGAGCTTCACGGCGAACGAACTGTTCTTGGTCGGCATCCCAACTGCCAGGTCATCTTGGACGATGCCTCAGTGAGCCGCCATCACGCTCAGGTCTTAGAGACGCACGGGCACTTCTATTTGGAAGACCTGAGAAGTCGGAACTACACCTACTTGAACGGCAACCGGATCGAGGGCCGTACGGAACTTCACGACAGCGACGAAGTCAAGGTGTGCGGGATTCTGTTCCGGTTTCATACGGAACTTCCTCTGGATGACAAGCCGCGTAAAGACGACACCACACAGGCTCATCGTGTGGTCTCTCGTGATTCCGAAGTTCGCACCAACGCCGGACGTGGGACCGTAGAATACCCGGCCGAAGAGACCGACGAACAACTGGAATCCGGTAAGAGTTCGTCGATCATCAGCACACTCGACGTTCGCAGCAGTCAGGATTTAAGACTCAGTGTCAAACCGGAAGCCAAATTGCGGGCGGTTTTGGAAATCAGCCGAGCATTGTCGCGAGCGGTCCGTCTCGACGACGTGTTGAAGGAAATGCTCGATGGTCTGTTCAAAGTGTTTCCTCGTGCCAGTTATGGCATTGTGCTGATCAAAGACCCTTCCAGTGGCGAACTTCAAGTCCGTGCCACACGCTCGTCGTTGCCGCACAAGGAGTCTGACGAAATCTACAGCCGGACCATGGTCGAACGGGCCATCGAGACCGGTGAAGCCATCCTGAGTGCGGACGCTGTCAGTGACGAGGTATTTAGTCACAGTGAAAGTGTCCGTAGTATGCGGATCCACTCGATGATGTGTGTGCCCCTAATGTCACAGGAGGGGGAACCTCTCGGGGCGATTCAGATTGTCACGCAAATCACGCAAGAGCAATTCATCCAAGACGATTTGGACTTGCTGACAAGTATGGCGTCGCAAGCGGCCTTGGCTGTGGAAAACTCGCGATTGCATGAGCAGGTGATGCAGCAACGCGAAGTCCAACGCGATTTGGAAGTCGCCACACGGATTCAATTTGGTTTTCTGCCGAACAGTCGTCCCACTCTCGACGGCTACGAGTTCGCCGATTATTACGAACCCGCGCAAAGTGTGGGAGGCGATTACTTCGATTACATTCCGCTGCCGGACAATCGCGTTGCGGTCGCAATTGCAGATGTGGCCGGCAAAGGGGTTTCCGCTGCTTTATTGATGGCGAGATTGTATTCCGCCGCTCGCTTCCACCTCCTGATGCACACCTCACCCGCAGAGGCAATGACTGGGCTGAACGTGGAAATTACGTCGAGTGGACTGGGCTTTCGCTTTATCACGTGTGTGCTCATCGTGCTCGATCCGGTGGCGAACACGCTGACTATTGCCAATGCCGGGCATATGCTGCCCTTGATTCGTCGAGCAGATAAAACGGTGGAAGGACTAGGGAAAGGATTTTCCGGGATGCCGTTGGGGATCGAGCCGGATCAAGTTTTCCGCGAAACGACTGTCCCTATCAAACCGAACGAAACCGTTTCGCTGTTTACCGACGGCATTACCGAAGCGATGGACCCCGCGCAGAATCTCTATGACACCCGATTGCTCAGCCGATTTATTTCGACCGGGCCCACCACGGCGGAAGAGTTGGTGCAGGGGATCATTAGCGATGTCGAACGATTCTGCGAAGGCCGTCCGCAGGCGGACGATATGTGCTTGGTTTGTTTTCGTCGGAAAGAAAAGACGTAAACCGCCAGCCGGCCATGCTTTTCGCTCAGACGACCTGCAGAATATGTCTGAGAAAGAGAAATAGGCTGTACATGACTACTCCGCCGACAACGAGTGTTGCGAATTTGAACAAATACTCGGCGGCACGTGGACGCTTAGTGGCAATAATCTGAGCCAGCACGATCACAAAAGCGACCATGCCGAACTTGAAGTAGATCATTCCCTTCATGCCCCACCGGTCGAAAAAGTACCTCGCGACCGGATTTCCTTCCTGGAAAGTGCCTGACCGCATCAGGATATACGTCATAAAGACGTCGAGGGCGCTGACGAAGATATAAAGCGTGATCTCGTTCTCGAAGGGCAGATGATCCCATAGCAGATTTCTGCTGCGTTTGTTGTCGTCGGACTTTTCGGTTTTCGTTGTCATATTGGGACCTTTCAGCACGGATTCGACTGTAATTGTTGCAAGATTTGCAACCAATCTGGTTGAAAAAAATACAATTCAACAAGTTATTACCCGTTGCGAAAGCCATTTTTCGAGGATTTAGATTTTTTGCAAGTCGATAAAGATCAATTGGTTATGTTCGTTTTCTCGGGGTAGGTGTCTTCTTTTCTCATTCAAGAATTTTTGTTTTGGCACGGCGAGTGCAGTATGTTCGTGGCAGAGAGAGACTCAGAAGTTCACGAAAATTAGCTCGCACTTCTTTTCGTTTGAACCACGAGTGAGAGAAAGAGAGAGACTCAGACCCACCGGCCTGTGGAGACAGGCTGCACACCTCACAACAGGCTCTTCAGCCTCCAATCCCCCAGAGCCGAGACGATTCCCGCATCGTCTCGGCTCCTTTCATTTCCCACTGGCAAGTTTCTTCCGATTGACGGTTTTCGCGTCAATACCCATCGTTCTTCAATTCAATGACGAATTGTTCCGAACCTTTCACGTTGCGTCGACTCTTTCAAGAAACCTATTGATGCCTGAGACAGTGAGCGCTACACTAACTGAGCAACACTTACTTCTTGGTTGTGCAGGATCTCATGCTCGACAACGAAATCGTTTTGAATAATTTCATGCTCGGAATGTTCGAGCGTTTGTCCAACGATTTTCCTGCCGACCAAATGCTACGGAGTTTTTCCGGGCACGGGCATTCGCCGATTTGGATTGCCGGGCACTTGGCAATCGTCGGCGAAATGGGGTGCAGTATGCTAGGCGGCGAAATTCGCCACCCAAGATGGCTCCCCTTGTTCGGACCCAGATCGGAAGACGTTCCCGAAAAGTACGTCAATATCGATCCAAGCGATTGCCTGAATGCCCTTGCTCCGGCGTATCAAGAACTCCAAAAACGATGTCAATCAGCTTCCGCTCAGCATCTAAGTGCGCCCCATGAAGTCGACGTACTGAAGAATTCCAACCTGAAAACCAACGAGCATGTCATTGCTCACCTTCTGACAACGCATCTCGCGTTCCATTTGGCCCAGTGGTCGGCTTGTCGACGTGAAGTCGGCCAACCGCCACTATTCTAATAAGTCGAGCGTAAACCGCCGGCTGATTAATCCTCTATTCAAACAGAGAATCACTTGGCGAATCCTAGACGAGAAGAACTTCGGGTCGAGAATCAGACCGCCGTTTTGGCCGCTGTCATTGACCCCACCGATCCGGTTCCAAAGGAACGGGCCCTCGAAGAAATCCGCGGACTGGTCGAAACCGCTGGCGTGAAAGTCGTCGGCGAAATCGCTCAAACCCGTGAAACGAAGCACCCGGCGACTGCGTTGGGACCCGGGAAAGTTGAGGAGTTAGCGGCGTTGGTCAAAGCGACCGATGCTCAGCTAGTCGTCTTCGACAACAACCTCACGCCCGCACAAGGTCGGAACCTGGAAGAGGCGTTGAATACGGTCATTGTCGACCGCAGCGAAGTCATCCTGGATATCTTCGCCAACTCGGCCCGCACTCACGAAGCGAAGTTGCAGGTCGAGCTGGCACAACTGCTCTACTTCCGCCCGCGACTCAAACGCCTGTGGACCCACTTGGAACGCATTGGCGGTGGTATCGGAGCCGGTCGTGGACCGGGGGAAAAGCAGTTGGAAACCGACCGCCGGTTGCTCGACCGTCGCGTGTCGGAGTTGAAACGCAAACTCAGCGAGATCGACGCTCGTCGTGAACGCTTGGTGGCGAATCGGCATGACCAAATGACGGTTTCGCTCGTCGGCTACACCAACGCCGGCAAAAGCACCCTGATGAACGCGCTCACCGGAGCCGACGTGTATGTCGCGAACAAACTGTTCGCCACGCTCGACACCCGCACACGGAAGTGGGACATCCCGAATCTCGGCGAAGTGTTGCTCAGCGACACCGTCGGTTTCGTGCGGAACTTGCCACACCATTTGGTCGCATCGTTTCGTTCGACTCTGGAAGAAGCTCGGCAAGCACAACTGCTGTTGCACGTTGTCGATGCGAGCCACCCGGAAGCCGAGGAGCAAATCAGTACGGTTTACAAGGTGCTCGACGAAATCGGCATCGAACACGAAAACGTGCTACTCGTGCTCAACAAGCTGGACGCCGTCGATGATCGTTCGTTTGTTGACGTGCTCCGCCGACAATATGAAGATGTCATCGGCGTCAGTGCACGCACTGGGGAAGGGCTCGAACGTCTTCGCAATGCGGTCGCGGAACGCGTGAGTGGCGGCTATCTCGATACGCAAATCGAAGCCAACGTGGGCAACGGTCGCCTGATCTCCTTCCTCGCCGAACACGCCGACGTCCAAGACACCACCTACGAAGACAACCGCATGATCATGCAATGTCGCTTGCCCAGGCGGTTTCTCAATGTCGTCCAAGAAGAAGACGCGAAAGTCATCGTACGATCCGGTAATGGTACGGTCTTGAACGACACGGACTTTCAACGCGAACGGTAGGTCCGACAGGATGGCAGAATCTCGCGACCAACTGCCAGAAGAGTTAACTCGATCAATTCGCTCTGGGCTGCGGTTGTTAGGTCTTGGCCTGTTTTTATCGTATGCTCTAATTGTTTTTCTAAAGTTGGCTGGGTTTTATCCCGGTCATATGACATGGTTGGGACTAACACTCGCGCCAGCAGCCATCTTTGTATTGCTAGGGGCACCGTTTGCCGGTCTGCTTTGGCTTGGCCCTCGTTGGTGGTTGTTCTTTGTGCCGGTCGCTTTCTGTTCTATCACAATATTGTATGGATTGAACGTGGCAAACTAGTATTCCAGCGCCCGTAGGTCAGGCTGTGCCTGACGGTCTTTCATCAGTCCAAAACTCCAACGCGAACGCTAAGCAGTTGAGCCGAAGACGATCAAAATTGTCTAACGCAGAAAGAACACGTGCGGCCATGTTGCCGTTCGTGTTTTTCATTGCGATAGGAATTATGTTCCTCGTTTTTACAGTGCTAGCCGGTATCCGCGGAGAAACTTTGCGACAGCTTTTGAAGTCTGACGATCACTGGTTGCTTATCGTCATGTTCCCAGCGATCTTCTTTGGTTTCACAGCGGGATTTATCCTAATGAATCTCATCTTATACTTTTCGCCACTCAAAGAAGTCTTCGAGAAAGAAAGCGATGAGAGCGGGCGTCCTGATTTCCATTCGGCGACTTACACGTTAGCCCGTGCAGGAGCTGTTCTTTTCGCTCTGACGATCTTGGCAATGATCATCTTTTTGCTAGTGACTCGGAATTGAGTCGAGTATTTTGGAGATCGCTCAGGCACCCGTAGGTCAGGCTGTGCCTGACGGTCTTTCATCAGTCCAAAACTCGTCAGGCACAGCCTGACCTACAGTTCTAGAATCGTACGCGCAAACCATCGTACGCGAGTTCTACACCGTCCGGCAGTGCGGCGTTGGTTTCTTCGTATTCGAGCATGCACGCAAGGTGCGTGAAGTAGGTTTGCTTCGGTTTCACACGTTCGACGACTTCGAGGGCCTGCTCCACGTTGAAGTGCGTGGTGTGTGGTTCGTGGCGAAGGGCGTCGAGGATCAGCGTGTCCAAGCCTTCCAAGTGGGGCCACGTTTCATCAGGAATCTCGCTGACGTCGGTGCAGTACGCGACATTTCCCACGCGAAAACCTAACACGGGCAGTTTGCCGTGCATCAACCGCAACGGGCGAATTTCCAATCCGAACAATTCGAACGGTTCCAAACCGATACGTTCGAATCGCAATTTCGGCAACGCGAACTTGTGAGGGTTGATGGGAGCTTCATTGCCAAAGGCGTAGTAGTACGACTTCCGCAGTGCCTTTTCGACGGGTTCCTCGCAGTACAACGGCACCGGAGCATCCAGACGGTGGCCGCAAATCCGCAGATCGTCCAATCCGAAAATATGATCCGCGTGGGCGTGCGTGAACAGCGTGGCATGCACGAGCGGAATTTTCTCTCGCACCAACTCCAAGCGAATTTCTGGAGGCGTGTCGACGATGATCCAACGTTCGCCAGCGGGGATCGCAATGCTGCAACGCATGCGTTTGTTTCGGGGATGGTCCGAAATGCATGTTTTACATTCGCAGCCAATCACCGGGACGCCGACACTTGTGCCACAGCCCAGAATAATGATTTCGCGGTTTTGCCCGGTGTGATTCATATGACAAAAGGCATTCCAAGCAGAAAATCCGTGACGGACCGATCGCCAGCAGATCAGTTTCCATCGATCTTGTTCCTGCAACGATAAGAATCCGAACGAAATCGGGCAAGACCGCTCGCCTACGTTTGTCGACCGGTCCCCGAATTTCTGCCTGTTCTTTGGGAGTGATTTGAAAGTGTGCAGAGAGCGTAGCCAGAAGGCCCGCTTTCTAAGCACGTTTTGCCTAAGGCGGGTGCAGGCATCGCGCGCCAAATGATTGCCCTTGAAACGTCTTGGGGAATTTATTTCCTTATCTAGTAATGACTTAAGGTTAATTGTCGAAGTTGCTCTGCGAAGTGGCACGCACTTTGCCATATACCTATTTCGGAAGCGTTAAGCTGGACCGACTCTCCTCTCCAGGGTTGTCATCATGTGTGGGTGATGACAACTCAACCTTCCTCAGGAGATCGGTCGGAAGTGTAGCCGGATTGAGCCGCGTGTGTGCTTCTTCCGGGCGAGCGCCTACACTTCCGGCCGTCTCCTTTTATTCAACTTTTGAAGCCCCAGGGAATTGACCCTGGGGCTTTTTCAATGGAGTCGTTGATGTTCAACCGCAGGACGAACATCCTTTGAACGAGATTCGCTGAATACAAACAGCCGCCGAAACGTTTCCGTTTCGGCGGCTGTTTTTTGTCTTCGACTCGTATATTTCGAAGAAACCGTGTTACAAGTTTCTTCAACCTTCATAGAGGCTTTCGTAAGTCATCGCTACAGAGCACGGCTACGGTGAACAATGCCTGAAAACGCTTTAGGATTGGGGCATGTCCACTTCGGGAAAGAGATTTCCCAATTGTGTGATCTGTAGAACCTCGCGGATATGATCCGACGGATTATACAAGCTGACTTTCACCCCTTGGCGATGTAAGTGGAAGAGATACCCCAACACACCACTGGACACGCTTTTCACTCCGGATAAGTCGACCACCAGCGATTTGGTTTTATGTTCATCAATAAGTTGCTGAAGTGGTTCGCGGAATTTGTCCAGTTGGTTGTCGTCGACAATTTCCAACGATTTGAAGCCGATGAGTGTCGATGGACCGGTATCGTACACCATCAGAGCACCATAATCGTCGTTCATTATATCTCCTTCGCCACTTAGGAATGGCCCGAATTATGTTCTGGGTGAGTACCTATATTATACGGGGTCGGGCAGGCAGCGAATAGAGGTTGTTCGCGACATGCAGATTCACTCAGCACTGTGTTCACTAAGGGTATATTATTCGACGCTGTTCACAACAAACATTCTCTGACGCGGCTTTTAAAGACATAAAAATTTTGCATCAGTCACTATCTGTGAGGTCTTCAAAGTGGCCGTACCGCCGTTTTCCGAGCGAAACCAAAAACCGAACTCCCGTCGTGCCATCATCAAACTGGCGAACGTCAGTCGGGTCGATGCGGATGCGTTGCACACGCTCTACAGCGTGTTTTACGATCTCGACACGAAACAATTTATCCCAACTCGAAGTTGGATCGACGGTAAGGCACTGCTCAAAGACGAGATCCCGGCGGACCAGTTTGACCATGCAGTTCGCGAAGGCGTGTGGATTCCCCCGCGAGAACTTTCCGCCGAGTCATTGACGGAATGGTTTCTCGAGGAGAAACGTCGACTGCCATCACGGGAGCAAATCGGCGATGCGTTCATGGTTGGATTGCGACAGGGGGCGATGCCGTTGCGATCGTTGCTAGGAAGTTACGCGAACTTTCGTGCAGTAAACGAGTCGAATTTCGATCACTGGAGGAACGAGCCCGGTTTCCTCGGAGATATTGAAGTCGCGGAGACCAAGATCTTGGCGGGTTTGCAGTTTCGGCGGTTTCACGGTCCATACATGAGTTGCCATGAAAATATCGTCTATGCGTCGTTAGACTTCGAACAATTCAATCGCTTGCCTTCGGTCGAAGCAACACAAGACGACCGTGACACGATGCGGGCGGTGCTCGATGCGATCCGCAATTTGCCGGCGTCTGCTCAACTCACCGAACTCAATAAGTGTCTGACTGGGACGTTCCCAAGTAACAAGCTTCAGCGGAAACACGTACTCGAAATTCTCGGGTTGGCGGACATTTTGCATCCGCACAGTCAACCGTTGGTTGCGGAACGCTATCTTCGTCCGAGTGAGTGTCCGTTACCAAGCAGTTCCACCAAACGCGATACACGGTATCCACTGTGCTGGTGGACCGGCGAAGATGGCGTCAACGAGAAGGCGGTTGCGGAGTATTTTCCCGGTCTGGAACGGTGAATCAAAAAACGGGCTGATGCAGATTTCTCCGCTCAGCCCATTTTGGGGGAGTCTTCACAAGGCTTAGTGATGGCCGTTGTGGTAATGGTAATGGCCTGGGATGTAATCGTAGTGATTCCCATGGCGTTGGTAAGTTGGCGGATAATAGTCGTAGTGACCATGGTGTCCGTGATGATAGCCGCCTCGATAACCGTGTTGTTGAAATTGATAGCTCGGGTAGCCGTAGGATCGGTAGCCATAGTTCCGATACCCGTAGTTGCGTCCGTAGTATCCACCGCGTCCGTAAGAGCCGCCACCGATACTAAACCGAAACCCGATATTCGCCGACGCTTGTTGCGGGGCCATCAATTCGACACACCCCAAGAGCAACGCAGCCCCAGCTCCCAGTAGCAATGTCCGTTTCATTGGATTCTCCTTCCAGTGTTGTGCAAAGTCGTTCTCATTGGAGAAGGGGCACAAGGCCAAGTTGGGCCGTCTTGAACCAACCTCTCACCCTGAGAATGACTTTTTACGCACCCAGCCCGACACGATTTTGGAGTTTTTTACAAAATCCTTCGCGCCCGGAGGTTTCGCAGGAGAAAACAATCCAATGGGGCAAGGTCGTGCGATCAGATATCGCGTGCCAACCGAAAGCCGCTCATTTGCCAACGGGCATTGGCGGGGAAGAAATTGCGATAGGTGAGGCGGATGTGGTCTTGAGAGGTCAAACACGAACCGCCACGGAGGACCCACTGATCACACATAAACTTGCCGTTATACTCCCCGAGAACTCCCGAGAGCGGTTGGTACCCGGGATACGCAGTGTACGGACTTGCGGTCCACTCCCAAACTTCGCCGAGCAGTTGCTGCATGGACCGAGATGTCGCCGGTGCGGGGTGCAATCGTCCGCTCTCGACGAACCCTCCAGTTGGCGTCTCCGACGATGCAAATTGCTGGGCGGCCACTTCCCATTCTGCTTCCGTCGGCATTCGAGCACCGGCCCAACGGGCATAGGCGTCGGCCTCGAAGTAGCTGAGGTGGCAGACCGGCTCGTTGTCTTCCACCGTACGAACTCCGCCTAGCGTCAGCGTCTTCCAGTCAGAGCCATCACGGTGCCAATACATCGGTGCTTGCCAACCTTCCGACTGCACCACATCCCAACCGACAGACAACCAATATTCCGGCTGCGAATACCCACCGGCCTCAATAAACTGGCGAAACTCGCCATTGGTCACCAAACGGTTCGCGAGTTCAAACGCCTCTAGGAATACCCGGTGTTGGGGAGTTTCATTGTCGAAACAAAATTGGTTTGTCTCCGCAGGCAAACCAATTTCTTGAATGCCCTCAGTGAACGTTTGCCATTCCAGCGAGGGAGCCGGCGTTTCCTTCGGAGCGGCTGCGCCATCCATATACGCGGGCAACAGAGGATTGCATGAGAGCAAATGCTTCACATCGGTGAGTAACAATTCTTGGTGTTGCTGTTCGTGATTCAATCCAATTTCGAGAATCTCGGTTTGCTCGTCTGTCAGACCGGCCTCGATTCGTTGGCAGACGGCATCGTCGACGACTTCTCGATACGCATAGACGTCGCCCAAACTGGGACGAGTCAACATTCCCCGCTTGGGTCGGTCGTGCCGATCCCCCACGCCGTTGTAATACGAATTGAACAGGTACGAAAACTGCGGATGGTACGGCTGATAACCGGGGTCGGCTTGCAGAATAAAGGTTTCGAAGAACCACGTCGTATGAGCCAAATGCCATTTGACGGGGCTAGCGTCTGGCATGGACTGCACAACGCAATCTTCGGGCGAAAGCGGTTCCGCCAGATGTTCGGAAATTCCCCGGGTCCGCCGAAAGGCGGTTCGCTGTTGGTCAGCGTCCCCCAGAACGATTTGTGAAAGGTTGGATCGGGACGCAGGTGGCAATGGCATCGGCGGGATTTCCTGATCAAATTCGGAAGGAAGGCAAAAACCGCTCCCACATCTTATTCACCCAAACGCCATTGGCAACCACCGTAAACAAATCCGTTGCTGAAGAACCCGAGAACGAAATGTACGTCACCGTCGAAATGACAAATGATCAACTATCGAAGACGCGAAACCTGATCGACGATCGCCAGTGCAGAGGAACACTCGCAATAGCTACGCGACTGGTGTGCGGTGTTTTTTCCGGCTGTCGTCGGAGCGGAAGTGCGGACGAAGCAGTTCTAAGGTCAACAGTGGCAACAACCAACTGACCCATGCAGAGATCGGGTAGGTTTCGTTCCCTCCGAAACTCGTAATCGTGAAAAAGCCGCCGAGGATCCGAATGACAATCGCAGAGCACAATAAGACTGCGGTTCGTTCCATCCAGCGACGATGCTCGCGAAACCGGCGTTGAACGGCCGTTCGCTAACCCATCACACTACACGCTGCAGTACCGATCGCCAGACCGACGAAACCCGCCTTCGCAACCGGTCCGCCTGCCGAATACAAATGCCATCCAAAATCCACTTGGCACAACGCCGAATAGAATCACAAAAACTTGCATTTGGCCAAGTCGACGATGCCAACGCGGATACGTTTTGAGATACCGCGTGCTCAAAAGTACGGGCACGAGAATGAGCGAAATCGGCCCCGTGATGAGATGGGGATAAAACGCCCATTGGTAGTCCGCGTAAAAGTAGCTTTGCCGACCTTCCAAAAATTCGGCGGAGAAGTCTGCCGGAAAGTACTGCGGGTAGTTGCTTAGAACACTGATCGTCACTTTGACAAGCAACAAACACGCGGCCAATTGCAGCAGACGAACGGATCGGGAATGTGGATCGAAAGTGACACGACGAGACACAACAGAACGCCAAAAAGTCAAAACGGCGAAGACATCTCCGCTTCCATTGTTTCCGTCGGCCAGTCTCGATTCAAGACTTGCAGGGTCTCATGCACACGATCAACCGATCCCGTTTCCCGCGTGTTACTTTTCGGATTTCTTTTGGATCGGAATCTGTACTTCCCAAAGACGTTTCGCCGGCGGCGTCATGGGGCCGTGATAACCAAGTCGACGCGGTGTCCCATCCGCTTCCCATTGCGGATGATTTTCCAGCCAATCGCGGAGTTGCTCGATGCCCGATGCATAGACCTTCTGTTCGGCATTGCCTTGGATTCCGAGTGCCACAACCGTTTGTGCTGGATGATCTTCAACCTGCACCTGTCCGACACCAGCCCCGGATTCGCCCTGCGACGGACGACGATACAAAAACTCCATCGTAGCGGGTCGTTCGGAGGATTCCTCCGTTGGATACGTGCTGATGACAGGAGCCGTCATCGCGATCTTTTTGACTTGAATATGCGCAAAGAGTTGCCAGAAGAGCTGATTGTCGACCTTATCGGAACTATCCGCAGTTTGAGCAATTGCACTGCGATAGGCGGGGATTTGTTTGATCTCGATCACCCCGGGTTCTGTCGGGCTTGGCCACCCTTCGGGCAAGGGGGCGTCGACTTTCGCAGGCTTGTTGTCGTCTGCGTTCACATGTCCGGCGGTCAGAGTTAAACAGGTTACTAAGAGAAGATGTTTCATCGGGACGTCCTTCGTCGTTTCCGCGGGCTATGGTATGGTCTACGCAAATGTTAGACACCAAATTACGTTTGTCCCCTGGAATCTTTTAAGACGGATCCGTCGATGAGAGTTCTTAAAGCGATTTCGAAGTGGACGCTCGCCGCCTTCATGATCACTGCAGGCGTCATGCATTTCGTTGCCGATGACTTTTTCCTGAAAGTCGTGCCCACATATCTGCCTTGGCCCGAAACGATTGTCTCGGTCAGTGGCGTTGTCGAGATCGGTTTAGGGCTCTTGCTACTGATCCCCAGTTGGACCCAACGAGCCGCCTGGGCCCTGATTGCGTTCTACCTCGTCGTATTCCCGGCAAACATTCACGTCTACTACAATCAACATCTGTTTTCGTTACCGAAGTGGCTCCACATCGTGCGACTACCACTGCAGGGGGTCCTCATTTTCTGGGCATACTGGCACACATTACCAGATGCAAAGTCCCCACGAGAGCCCGGAAATGGCGAGTCGGAAGTCTAGGTATGATGCCTGAAAATTATTCGGTCGAACAACTTTGGATGACACTAGTTTCGATCGACGGAAATTCGCATGGATTGCGTGCATCTTCGGTTTTCCCAGCAAGCCCGGGAGAAACCTAAGTTTTCGACGCGGTGACTGGAAGAGAATTCCTACAGTAAGGCGTGAACACAATCGGCTATCGTGGATCAAATAAATGACGATTCCCCATGACATTCCCAATTCTTTAGTTGGAGTTCATGTGCACGGAAACACGCCAAATCTTATCGAACCAGCGACCAGGCCTTCGCACTCGTCGATGCTACTGGATGCCGTTTAGCCGGTCCTCGTGAAACATCTCCGACACAGTAGGTGGCTCCCAAAGTGTCCGATAAACCCACCGCATACGAACGCTTGATGGAATCCGACGTCACAGTTCCATTGGCTGTTGCAGCTCTTGTTTTGTGTGGCGTCGGCTTTTGGGGTGGCCCATCGCTGATGCTCAAAACGTTCGGCTACGGGGTGGGTGTGTTGTTAATTGCTTGGATGGCAATGTTGCTGATTTTCGGCAGTCACGTCGAAAACCGTAGTCTGCGGAAACTACAGAAAACGTATGGTGGGCGATCACAACGAAGTTTTTTCAACTTCCGGCCGTTCTATCGGTTTTCCCATCGCGGGCATGCGGTATCGTTGCAAAAGTATTCCGGAGGCAGGAACCGTCCGGGTTTGCTTCAAGTCACCGTTGAGTGGCAAAATTCTCCTCGTCCATTCACCATTCGACCGCAGGGAGTCTTTGACTCGTTGCGAAAAATTATCGGTTCGCAAGACGTACAAATCGGGCGAAAGCGTTTCGACGACGCGTATCTCATCCATGCCGATGATCCCGAGGAAATTCGACGATTGCTCGATTGGGAAGTCCAGCGGCAGATCTTGGATGTCCCCGAGCAGAAAAGGCTAGTGATCCGATTGCATGGTGAGGCGTTGCTCGTACGGGCTCAGTACTATAGTTTGACGAGCGACCTCGAAGAGTTCACCGCTGCAGCCCTGCGTGTCTTTGATGCCTTCGAACGTTCCGCCGGCGAATTCTGAAACGCTTGAAGTTTCTCGTCGCGTTTGCAGGCAGGCTGTTCGTAGCGAACACACGGCGTCGACTGCGACACCAAAAACAAGGATGGTCTAGCACTGACCCTTCCGCAGGAATCGGCGAACGCGTACCTTGAATGCCTTCCCTTTTCTTAACATAAGGAATGCAGCGCTATGCATCGAATTTTGTGGAGTGTTTGTTTACTCGCGGTGATCGGAACCGGCCCAGCCAACGCCGCGAAACCCAACGTGCTGTTCATCGCGGTCGACGATTTACGACCGGAACTTGGTTGCTACGGCGTGACAAAAATTCATTCGCCCAACATCGATCGCCTAGCGGCAGAGGGCACTGTTTTCGAGCGGGCATACTGTATGGTGCCGACGTGTGGAGCCTCGCGAGCGAGCCTGCTGACTGGCATTCGGCCGACCCGCAATCGCTTCAAGAGTTATCAGACCTGGGCAGAGAAAGACGCACCCGGCATCACGACCCTCAACACTCATTTCCATGAAAATGGTTACCTAACACTGTCGAACGGGAAGGTGTTTCACCATCCGAAAGACAACGCCAAAGGTTGGACGGAACCGGCTTGGCGACCGAAAAACGTCCAGCAATATCAGTTGTCCGATAGTCGTCGTGCGATGCGGGAAAATCCGAAAGGACGCGGACCGGCCTATGAATCCGCCGACGTTTCCGACCAAGCTTATGCAGATGGTCACATCGCCGAGAAAGCGACCAAGGATTTGCAACGCTTGGCAAAGCAGGACCAGCCCTTTTTCCTTGCGGTTGGCTTTATGAAACCGCATTTGCCGTTTGTCGCCCCGCAAAAGTATTGGGACCTTTACGAGCCGAAATCGATCCAATTGCCAGCGACGTACCATCGACCGAAGAATGCTCCGGATGAAGCGATCCATAGTTTCGGCGAACTTCGGCAGTACGCTGCGATCCCTGCGACCGGCAAGTTACCGGACGAAACGGCTCGCAAGTTGATTCACGGATACTACGCCTGCGTCAGCTACACCGATGCCCAGATTGGCAAGGTGCTTCATGAGCTCGACCGTTTGCAACTCGCTGAAAATACTATCGTCGTGCTCTGGGGCGATCACGGATGGAACCTGGGAGAACACACCCTGTGGTGCAAGCACTGCTGTTTTGAGACGTCGATGCGTGCGCCACTGATTGTCAAAGCACCTGGCTTAAATGGCGGACAGAAAACGCAGGGACTAACCGAGTTTATCGATATCTACCCATCGCTGTGTGACCTCGCTGGGCTCGCGAAACCGGAACATCTTGAAGGTCAAAGCTTTGTGCCCTTGTTGAAAGACCCCTCCAAGAAATGGAAGTCCGCAGCGATCGGGCGGTTTGGCAATGGGGACACGATTCGCACCGATCAGTACCGCTTCACTGCATACACAACGCGTAAACAGGAGCTACAGTCGCGAATGCTTTACGACCACAAAAACGACCCCGGCGAAGACGTCAATGTGGTCGGTCGGAAGGATCTCCAAGACGAAGCGGATTCACTCCTTCGACTGCTTCAAAATCGATGAAGTTACTGTTGGCCCATCACTCGCCGCCGGACGAACCTGGTTCGGCGGCGGTTTTCAACGGGCCGATCGGGTTTAAGTCGGAGATGTTTGGCGCGAGTTTGTTGTTCGCCGGTGTTTTGTTCTGCAACCATTTCGTGAGCGAAGCGATTTGCTCCGCAGGAATCTGAGCGGCTTGCCCTTGCACGGGCTGATTGATCGCATGAGACGCCAGCGGCACGATTTGCTGATAAGCATCCGTCATCACGGCGGGAACCGCATTGGACAAGAATCCCGCCTTCTGTTTCCGTCCGTTGCCGGAGTACCGTTGGACTTCCAGGTGCGTCTCTGGTTTAAAAGCCAGGTAAATGCACCATAACGCTTCCCGGAGATCTGCCCGGCCAGGAGACTTCTGGTAGGTTTCAGCGACTTCTTTGGCAAGTTGCACAATTCGGTGCGCCAATGTCGGCCATTCTACGGTTGCCGGTAGCGGAATCCGACCCAAGGCTTTCGCCGCATAGGCACGCACGACGAGTTCTTGATTCTGATCCGTCAATACATCGCCCAGGGCTTCGAGGATAATCGGTTTCGCATCTTTACCTTGTACGAGATCGACCGCAGAAAGCGCTTCGAGCAGGCTTTGCTCATACCACCAATGATTGTTAGGCTGCTTGAGTTCACTGATGAGTGCCTGGGCGATCTCGTCCTTGTCCAGCACTTGCAGGTCTGCCAGTGAAGCGGTCAATGCGATGTTCCGCAATCCTAAGGCCGCTCGGATTTTGATCGATTCATGCTGTTGGTCGAGTTCACCACCAGTCGGTGTTTGGAGAACTTTGATCAATGGTTTGTAAGCTGGTGCATAGGCTTGTCGCGTGGTACCGCGTCGTCCGTCATCTTCGAGCATGTTGAGGTTGCCCAAAAGGATGACTGCGTTGAGTCGAACCCAGTAGTTGCCTTCCAAGACTTCCTCGGCTCGGGCAGCGACTTCCTTGCAAACTGTGCTACGAATGATTTTGACCTGATCGACGCGTGCCGCCAGGCTACCAGTCGAACGCAACTCCCGTTCAAGTTTTTCACGCACATCGGCGACCGACTCGAAACGGGGGATCTTTTTCTCTTCCTTCTTAGGTGGCGGGGCTGCAAACCCACCGTAGGACTCGCCACCCTCGGGCAGGAAACCACCTTCAGCGCCTCCCACATTCATTTCGCCCGGTTTCGGACGTTCCGTCGTGTACTTCACAACGGGGGGAGTGAAATGCTCGGGCATCGTCATTTCATAGACACGCAATTTGGCCCAGTCGGCGATCTTGCGTTTGTCGTCGGTACTTAGCCCGTTGCTTTGACCACGCAAGACATTGGCAATGCCAATCGAACTTTTCTTCAGAGCTTTTTGCTCGTCTTCCGTCAGCAGAGGCTTCTGGAAAGTAAATACAGGCGGTGCTGCACTCGGGGGAGCATAACCCGGTGGTAACGCCGGAGCGTTCGACTTCTGAGCCGCGGGGCGAAGCGGAGCATTCTGTGCGAAGGCGGCCTCGCCCAGACTCGCCAAGCTGACGGCGAGTATTCCAATCGTTGATCGCAAGAGATGTTGCATCTGATGAGTTTTCACTTTTCCAAGACCTGCAAACGATCGTGACATTCCCCAAAATCCATGGCGAAGGCCGAGTTGCCGACGGTCAACGGAACTTGACGGAGTTGTATGTTGTTTCATGACCTCTCTCCGTGTTCGTGACTTCCGCATTTGAAGACCTTCAGGTATGTCAACATATCTCGCGTTTCATCGAGCAATAATACCCGCTAGCCGCGTGCTTCCCAAATGAATCTTCACTAATGTTCCGCCACATTTTTGAGTCGCGGGAGAATCCCATTCTCACCTGTTCAAGTTACCGTAGCTTGGACTCGTTTTCCAGTAGGAGTTTCAGCCAGTCCGTTGTGAAGACGCGACCCATACGGATTGAACCAGTTTTCGAGTTTGGTTGACTTTTGCAAACGTCGACGAATGTCGAGCCGACAACTCCCCGACGGGGATGTTGGCCGCAGATAGGTTGTGTCTATAAGGTTATCACTCTCAAAATTTGAAAGTCAAGTTGATTCCGGTCTCCGCGGTCTTCCTGCGTGACGATTTGCACGTCGACCGACGCTCTGTCAGAATGCGCGAACTTCGAACGATTGCGCGGTTTCCGGAAACAACGGGGACCGTTCGTGTTCCATCAATCAGGCGACGACGATCATGTCCGTGCGACTTTTCACCGATGATGTCTTTTTGAAACACGAAACCGGTGAACACCCGGAGCGACCGGCTCGCCTGAGTTCGATTACCCAGAAACTGCACGAGCAGGGGCTGATCGAACGTTGTCAAGCTGGTGAAGTTCGTCCAGCGACCAATGAGGAATTGCTGCGAAACCACACGGAATCGCACCTCAAAACCATCTCGGACATCGCGGGAAAATCAAACGGGTGGTTGGACTCGGACACGCCGTACTCCGCGTTGTCCGCCGAAGTGGCTCGCAAAGCCGCCGGCACTGCAGTCGAAGCCGTCGATGCCGTTTTCGGTGAGAATTGTTCAAGAGCCCTCGCCCTCATTCGCCCTCCTGGTCACCATGCCCGTCCGTCGGAAGCGATGGGATTCTGTCTGTACAATAACGTCGCGGTGGCTGCTCGGTATGCGATTGCGAAGAAAAACATCGAGCGGGTCATGATTATCGACTGGGACGTGCATCACGGCAACGGTACGCAGGACTCGTTCTACGATGACGAGCAAATCACATTCTTTTCCGTTCATCGGTCCCCGTTTTATCCAGGCACAGGAGCCGCTAACGAGACCGGGAGCGGGGCCGGTTTAGGACATACGCTGAACTTGCCGTTGCGGTTCGGAATCACACGGAAGGAATATCACGCCGCTTTCGCGAACACACTGGCCGATGCCATCAAGAAAAGCCGTCCCCAGTTGATACTACTTAGTGCCGGTTTCGATGCTCATACTGCAGACCCGATCGGTTCGCTCGGCTTAGAATCCGAGGATTTCGAAACCCTCACACGATTGATCGCCGATGTCGCCGACCGTGAATGCGAGGGCCGACTGGTCAGTCTCCTCGAAGGCGGTTACAACCTCGACGCCTTGGCTGAATCCGTCGCATGCCATCTGGAAGTGCTGCTCGAAGAACCGCAGTAGAATTGTGTGTCACGGCTTTGAGACACGTGACACACAATTCCTGATTGATCAATACGGTCGCACGACCGGTAATTGTTCTTCGTTTCCGAAGGGTTTCGGATCGACGATGGTTTCATCGGGTAGCGGCGTGGCAATTTCGAATCGAACGGGTTTTGCGCTACGATGACGGATCGGTTGCGACTGTGGGGCTCCGGCAATCGGGATCGCGTCCCATCGGCCGGTTGTGGCCGTCGACAGCAGTGTCCGATTGCCTTCGCGGTCAATGGCGGTCACTCGCCATGAGCGGTCGCTCGACCACATGCGGTCCGCGAAACCGCGTCGGTCCTGTCGGGCTATTGTGCGGATTTTCTCGCCGGAAATTTCTTCGAGGTGCACAGTCATTTCGCCAACTTGCGGGTATTGCAAGACCAACGACAACGGCATCTCCGGCGATTCTCCACTTTGAATCGGTGTGCCAGTTTCGGCGACACGTGAGAATCTCGCTTGAAACCCATCCTTCGTGACCGACAACGTCGGCCGGGTCAGTAATTTCTCGCCGATGCGAACCGCCATCCGGGCTTCATCGAGCTTCCAATCGCGTGTGGCTTCGATCACCAGGTCGTCCAATCCGAATCGGCGTTCGAACCGAGCCACCAGTGTTGTCGTCAGGTGTGCGGTCGCGGTATTTGGAACCTGTCCCGTGCCAAGTGTTCCCACCGCATTCAGCAAAATCGGGACGGAAGCTCCTTCGACAGTTTCCGGCCGACTAAGTTGCTTGGCAAGTTGCGTGGCATTATTGGCGTTGGAATAGACAGACAGCAATGCCATTCGGCTTTGAGATGATTCCAGCCCGACGTCGAGGTTCCGCAGGATCGCATCTTCAGCCGCGGTGATCGCTCCTCGTCGAGCCAGCAACATACCGCACTGTAAATTGACTTCCCACGCATCGGTCGCCTGTTCCAACGCAGCGAGAGCCGTCTCTGAAGCGCACGCGAGTTCAAGGTATTCCTGAATCATCGCTTGGTTGCAAAGCGCGGCCGCCAGCATTTCGTCACGACGAAAGTTGTCGTCGCCGAAGGACGCCAATTGCTGGTAGGTTTCCGCCGCCGGCGTCCACTGACCGAGTTCCTGCTGCGTGCGTGCGACGTAGTAAAAATAGGGCGGGAAACACTCCATGAAGCGTTCCATCCGGCTGAGAATTCGCAAGCGAACTTCCGGTCGCTCTTCGTTCATTGCATCGGCAAGTTGATCGAGATCGTTGCCCCGCACGAGCCAATGATCGGGAATGTCTCGTTTGCGAGCGAGTTTCCAGAACGTATCGAGAAACAAGAACGACTTGTCAGCAACCGCTTGCAGACGTTCTTTTTCGATCTTCCATAATTGTAATTCGCGGTCGTGGACACTCGAGCGGTAGTCCCACCAGCTACGGGCTCCGGTTTGCAAAGCGGATTGATACTGTGCAGTCGCCAGTTGCGTACTGAGTCCGAATGCCGCCAGCGAAATGTCCCGCATGACCGCCCGTTTATGAGCGGCTTGAATCACCTGACGTTCCTGCTCCGCGATTTGCACCTCGGAAATCTCACTCAAAACCGCTGTGTAGAGTCGAATGACTTCCGCGTCGGCAATTCCGTTGAGATTTAGATTGTTGAGAACTTTCTCCTGCTCCTCCATTAACACGCGTTTGGAGGGCGTGCGTTGTAAGCGGTGAAATGATGCTCGACAATAATTGAGCGCCACCGCCGTGCGACGAGCGGCTGCCGGGTCGAGATCGATGTCTTCACCCGCATAACTCACGGACGAGACCGTGATCATGAACAGCAGGAGTACCAAGCTGCGTCGGTAGAGTGTTGAATGCTTACGAATCATGGATCGGCACACTTCGTAGACGTTGGCCCTCGACATTCAAACCCGCTTCCATTCGGTTCGACGTCGGAAATTCGCATCGTCAACTGACGCGATCTGATGATTTCAATTTCGGGAACCCCAAACGGCCTTCCACACCGCAACGTCATCAACAACCAGTTTATGAATTGTCGGTGAGCTGCGTGCAGAGAAACCACCCATCAGCACCTGAGTTTTCCAAACCTGTTGTCAGTTCGGTAAACGGGTGAAGATGGATTGTTTGCGTTGAGTTTTTCGAATGACGGTTTCAGGTGGGGTCCACGGGCGTGAAACCGTCCAGCGTTGCATCGCTGAGTTCATCGTTCAATCGGTCCACCATTTGTCGAAGACGTCCGACGCCACGGCGATTAAACCGCAAACTCAGGCGGGGCAAATCACGCAAGTGTTCGTCGTCGGCTTCCAATTCATGCATGGCCGTTTTCTCAATTTTTCCCGACTCGACAATGTCGGCAAATTCTTTGTTCAGTTCTGCAACGAGTTCATCACTTGGTTCGCGGTGGAGTCGTAACACCAGCCGGTCTTTGACGTACCGCATGCTGTTATACACGTCATAGAACCCAATGATTTCATTGACGGCTTCCTGGGCATTGTCTGTGACTTTGTAAAGGGACAGGTCGTCCGGGGAGATCAGTCCATCGCCGAGAAGTTCTTCGACGACGAATTCCTGCCAGCGTTTCCAATAAGTTCCGCCGGGCTGATCCAGCATCACGATCGGCATGAGATCGCGTTTGCCGGTTTGGACGAGCGTCAAAACCTCAAACCCTTCATCTTGCGTGCCAAAACCGCCAGGACACAAGACGATTCCGTGTACCTCTTTGACAAATAACAACTTACGGGTGAAAAAATATTTGAGGTGTACTAATTTCTCGTCGTTATGAATGATGTAATTTGCATCTTGTTCAAACGGGAGCATGATATTCACACCGATCGACATATCCCGACCGGCCCCGACATGGGCACCTTCCATGATCCCACCGCCAGCTCCCGTGACGACCATCCACCCCTGCTCGGCCATCAACCGTCCGTATTCCACGGACTGTTCGTACGCCGGGTGACCTTCCTTCAATCGGGCCGAACCGAACACAGTCACTTTTCGCTGACGACGCAACGGCGTGAACACCTTGAAGGCATATCGCAATTCTCGCAGCGCTCGACTGACAAGTTTCAAGTCGCCACGTGTTGCATCGTCACGGAAAAATTTGTCAGCCGTTTGCTTGATCTCGTCGACCAACGCCGATTTCTGACGCAAGTCAGGATCATGCTCTGTTGGCAGAACGTCGGACTCCGAGACGTTCGGTCGAGTGTGGCGAGGTTTCTTCGATTGGCTCATGGTCGTCCCTGGTGAAAACGCTTTCCAAAGGATTATAGGCAACTACTCGATGAGGGCTTCCAACGCTTCGTCGCGTGATTCATAAATGGCCCACAGCGTGTCGAGGGCAGTAATCTCCAGCAGTTCGGCTGCTCGTTCGCTGAGTGAGGCCAATACCAGCTCACCGCCGCGTGTTTTGATAAGGGTATGACATCGTAGCAGCAGTTGGAGGAACGCCGACCCGAAATAGTTCACTTCCGCCAGATCGAAAATGACCATCGGCACCGCGAGTCGAAGTGTTGGTTGCAGGACGATTTCCGCGGCAGATGGGATCAAGTCCCAGGGCATTGACTCCACATTGCCTTTTGCGGCCACTACGAGGACATCGCCATGCCATTCGAAGTGAAACGCGTCACGGATTTCGTTCATCGGGTCGCTTCCCCTGCTGGATCGGAATGGCTTCGCCCATGCGAGCCGACTCGGACGAACTCGCGAACCGCCAGTTTTGCCAGGCGGTCATCCGTTGGTCCGTCGTCCGTATCTTAGCAAGTTCCGCGGGACGGGTCTCTGGTGGCACGAGACGGTCGAGGCTCTCCAACACCGCCCGCCGGACAGTCACATCGCGATCGGTCCATCCAAGTCGAATCAAATGTTCGATAAATCTTGCTTGGCCGGACTCACCCATCGCGAGCACGACTTTTCGTCGCACACGCCCATCTGCATGCCAGCTGAGTCGGGTCAGTTCGTCAAGCCCTTGCGGATCACCATGACGACTCATTGCGATCGCCGCCGCGATTCGGACCAACTCTTGGGAAGAGGTCAATAACGGACGCAGTCCTGAAGATTCCTCGGAATTGGGATGTTGCACACCATCTAAGACCCGACGATTTCGACATCGTCCGGCGGCATCGATCGCGGCTAACTGAACTGCAAGATTCTCATCATTCAGCAAGAGCGGCAGCCATTCACCATGTTCAGGTCGTGGGTGAGCTGCTGCATACTCGCAGGCAAGTTGCCGAACACCAGTAACTTCCTGATGAGCCGCCAGCCGAATGATGCGATCGATATCTGGGTGACTGTCTTGCCAGACCGCTTGCAGAATCGACCGCCAAATCAGTTCGTCGGTCTCTTTCGTCAGATATTCGCCGAGACGTCGAATTACCAACGGACTCAAGGATTGTTCCGCCCCGAATGTCGCGAACTCCCGTGATAGCTGACGACGAGTTTGAAGGTCACCCGCTGGGAACTTCGCCAGGGCTGCGTACACCGGACTAATCGCAGGCAGCACATCTTGCTCAAGCCGAATGATTCCGGGTGAAGTGGGATCCGACGCTGCCAAAAATGCCTCAATTGCTGGAACATCTGCGGGCTTTGCATGCTGCAAACGTTCGAACGCATCCTGATATTCCGCCGACCGAGGATTGATATCGACAGCGGTCACGAGTTTCAAATCAGCCTGGAGATCGTCAATGTGCTGTGCAACCGATGGTGTCTGTGCGGTGGTGGTCGATGGTCCATCCAGTCGCACAGGAAGGTCATGGCGACGAGCCAACGAATGGACTGCGTCAGCTCGCTCGGCCGCAGTGCCGAAGAACGGAAACGGTTCCGCCATGCCGGTGCGAGTTGCCAGTTCTGAGTACGCTCGGCGACGAGTGGTTGTTGTGCCCCGTTCCAAACTGTGGAGCAGAATCGGAATCGCTAAGGAGTCCGGCCAACCGCGGACAGCGGCGAGCACTGCACGTTGCACATCTCGACTTGGATCGGTCTGCAAACGCCACAACATATTCGCCGCTTGAAGATCGGGATAGTTCCCCAACGATTCGGCGACGGCCATTCGAACTTCCGATGATGAATCGTCGGCAAACTCCGCAATCGCCCGAACGCCCCACCGCGACAAAGCCCGAACGGCAGCGGCTCGGATCGAGGGTTCCGTTCGTCGTGCTTGTTGCTGTAATACTTCTAAAGCCGCGGGGGTTTGAAGACGGCCCAAGTTCAGCATCGCATGTTGCCGGTTCGTGGTTTCAGAATCGGTCAATTGGGCCTTCAAGAATTCGACTGCTCCCGGATGTTGTGTGAGTGCCAACCAAGTCCCGAATTGCTTTCGCATGATCGGGTCGTCTTCAACCGTGTGAACGCCATGGTCTGCCCATTCCAGCAGATTTTCTGGCCAAACCGCCGACGACCATTCCGATTCGTTCGGATGGGAGATCGCGTAAATCACGCAAGCTTCGAGTGCCGCCTGTCGAACTTCCTGCCGGACCGGTCGCCCGTTCGCTTCCGACAACAGCCCCGCATTGATTTCCGCAATTGCGACGGGCGGAACATGCCGCGAAACTCCCCGCCACAATTCCAAACGAACTCCGACTGGCAGGTCTTCATGACTTTGCAGGAAGCGGGCAATCGGTGCGAAATTGTCGATTGCCTCCCCGGGTTGATCTCCCAAAACACGACACCAAGCTTCCGCCGCTGCCGCTCGACAGGCGTCGGAAGTCATGACTGGATCAGCCGCCTGATCCGCCGATAACGACCACCAATTCGTAATGGGGGGCACAGTGTCTGTCCCCGCGACGCAAGCCTGTAGTCGGTCAGCTAAAGCAGAACCAGACGCCGGCTGGTGCTGAGCCAACATGATTGCTGCATTCCGCCCGACTTGATCGCTTCGCTCGGCTAGATGTGGAAGCTGCGTAATCCAGGCCGTTGGTAGGTTGTGCTCGTCTTCCGAAAAGTCCCGAATGGAATCAACGACCGGACGCGTATCATCCAAATCCTCTGTCTTCGTCAGACCGGTCGGAAGCACGGTCGAATCCGTAGGGAGCGACCGCAAAATCTGGGGATCAAGTCGAAAACGCCAACGCCAAGCGTGTTGTGTCGACGTCGGGGACCATTCGGAATTGAACGTCCACCGATCTTCGGAAAGCGTTTCCACTAATTGGGTTGCGACGGCAGGTTCAGGCTTCGCTGCGGTCATTCGTAGCAGACTCTGACTGCATCCGCTGCTCAAGAGCAACGCGCAGGCCGAAACCAGGATGAGTCGGCTGGGCATCCGCATGATGATTGAATCCGTGAGAAACTCCGCAGCCGGGGACTCTATCAGGTCCGCGGATCTGCGTGAAGTTCAAGTTTCGCCACCATCGGCGATACCGAGGATCTCCATGCGGCGATAAAGTTTCGGTCGATTGATACCCAGCAAATCCGCAGCTTTTTTCTTGTTGAACTTTGCGTACTGCAGTGCCAATTCGATTTGCTCGCGTTCGACCTGTTCCAAATATGGTTCCAAGGGCAAAGGCTTGGGTGTGATCGGCGGGCCAACCGTTTGGGCATCGAAACCAGTTCGGAAACGAAACGGAAGGTCCGATAACTCAACGAGCGGCCCATCGGCTCGTTCGGCTGCCTCTGCGACAACCAACGCCAACTCTCGCAGATTGCCCGGCCAATTGTAGGACCGAAACCGCGTCAGAACCTCGTCCGAAAACCCACCCAGTTGTTTGTGTGCCGATCGATTGCGTTCCTCTAAAAACGCCTGAGCAATCGTCGGTAGTTCTGCAATCCGCTGTCGGAGTGGGGGGAGTTCGATGCGGAACGGCGAGATGAGAAAGTAAAAATCGTCTCGGAGAGTTTCGTCGGCCCGAAGTTCATCGACGTTTTCGCTCGTCGACGCCATCAGCCGAACGTCCGCAAGTTGCCCGTCGGCATCGGCTTGCACCAACGATTCCTGCACCTCTCGCGGAAGACTTTCCAACGAGTCGAGCAAAATCGTGCCCGTGTGTCGCATCGGCTGTGGCGAACTCTGGGAATCGGATTCCCGGTCTTTGAGAAGTCTTCGCAGGGTGAGCTTGAGATCGATCGGCTCAATCCGTCGACAGTCGAGCGGCACAAAAACATTGCGACTCAGCGGACCGGTGTAGTGAATGATACGGGCAATGTGTTCTTTGCCGGTACCGTTCTCGCCGGTGAGCAACACCGGTGACGTATCTTCACGAGCGGCAGCGATCTGCTTCATCACGCGGTGCATCGCTGGACTGTTGGCGATGACGGAATCGTCACCATAACGTCCGCGAAGTGTCGCCCGTAACGACGCGAGTTCTGCGTGTAGCTGCTGCGATGGCCGGGCTGGAAGCGGGTGCGGCGGATCAATCGCGGTGATCAGTCCGAGGACGCTATCGACTTCATCTTCGTCAGATAGCAACGGAAAGAATCGCAGCATCCGTGGGAGCGAACCCCCGGACTTCGGTCTTAGAAACACCGGAACATTGGCTGCCGTTCCTGTGAATGTTTCCGGGGGCGGACACAAACTACCGGTGAGGCATTCCGGTTCGAGCGGGTCGGAGGAACTGGCGTAATCGCAGCGAAGTCCCAAGATTTCATCGGCACTCCAACCGGTGAGCTGTTCGCACCCTCGGTTAAAGAATAACACCTCACGATCCGCACCAATCAGGAACAAAGGTGTGGTGACATCCGTCAATCGCGAGTTGAGGCGAATTCGACGGGCTTTCGCCATGCGAGCCGTTCCTCTTAATCCCCGTTTTGCAAAACGTGACTCAACCGTTGAACGGCTTCCATATTGCCATAGTCTGATTTCCCAAATCCATGTTCGGCGCCAGCGGCAACAGCCGCTTGTTGAGCCTCTTCGTAGTTGGAAACCAACATGACCGGCGGAGCGTTCTCGTTTCGTACAAGTTTCTTGATGAACTGCACACCGTCGGCTCCGTTGCAGTCAAACTTTCGATTCACAAGAACGAGATCATACGGTCTCGTCTCGAGTGCGCTGAGGGCATCGTCTTCGTCTGCGGCTGACGACACGACCACGTCGAAATGTGACCGCAAAAACTCTGTGATACTCGCGTGATCGAATCCGCACTGACCGACATTGAGCACTTGTTTGCTCATCGTTTAACTGCCTCGATGAAACAACGGTAAAAACGGTTCCGGACAAAAACTACTTCGCGTCCGAGGGCTTGGTTCGTCCGAAAAACAATTGATCGATGCTGATTCGTCCGGGACCGATAAAGATCAACGCGACGGCAACGACACCAAGCGTGAGCGCGTATTCCATGCCGCCGTCTTTCAGAGAGAACGCCGCGCCATGAATGACGAACGAGGCAACACCCATTGTGGCTGCAATGAACAATGCAGCCAACCGTGTGAACAGCCCGAACACCAAGAGAATGCCGCCGCCAAATTCTGACCACGCAGCCGCCTGTGCTGCAACTTTGGCTGGCACGAACTTCGGCAGTTCGATTTTGGCTTCCACAACCTCGGTGAACTTCTCGATCCCAGGCCCACCAAATTCACCGAAGACTTTTTGAGCACCATGAAAAATCATGACGGCTCCCAAAATCAGCCGGATCAGCAGAAAGCCGAAGTCTTGTGAAACGGTGGTCTTTGATGGTGTGTCACTCATGTGTTGATTTCCCTATCAAGAAAAAACGGCTACGGAGATCGGTCTCCGCAGCCGCTTAGTTTAGCGAGGCCGATAAGTTCACACCAGACCGGCCCACTCTAAAGTCATTAGCGTATCAGGCTCACTCTCTACTGCCGTACGTTCGGCAAATTCGAGCGATCTGAACCTCGTAAGACTCGTACCACTTTTGTTTGCCGTTGGCCTGGGCGTGCAAGTGTTCGGCGGCCTGCTTCCAACGGTGAATGTCTTCCTCGCTGTGCCAATACGAGATGGCTAGTTCGCGATTGTCTTCTGTCATTGCAATGAAGTCGATGCAACCGAATTCCTCAATGGCCAAACGTCTGAGTCTCTCAGCGAGTTCGGAGTACTCGGAATCCAGTTGCTTAATTCTTGCACGAAAGATGACAGCGAACACCGCAAGCCTTCGTCTTTGTGTTCCCGCGAACTACTCTTTCGAGGGAACCGAAAAGTTCACGAACAACGCACCGCGTTCGTCCGGCACGGTGTAACCACCCATCATCGGGAGGTAGTCACGAATGACTGCGAAATCAGGCAGTTTCGTGAAGTCGACGCCTGGCACTTGTTCGCCGAGTTGGCCGGATTTCGCGAATTCATAAACCGATTCCAACTGCGAATTGCGACGTTGGAAGGACAACATCGAGGTTTTCGCTGGGAAGTACTCGGCGATCTTCTTGTACTCTGCGAGTTCGGCAACCGGTTCCGTTCGTTTGTCCCGGAGGATCTGCTCGAGATCTTTGGCGTCGGTCGAGAAGATGAACAACCCTTTGCTAACCGCGAACGACACGCCCGAGAAATTCGCTCCCGCTGCACCGGCCGCTTCGGGATCGATCTTCAGATCGTAAATGGTTTGGCCGTTGAACTCACGAGCTTCGACCGCGTCGCCAGCCTGGTCGAGCATCTTGCCCACCAAGCCTTGCATTTTCTTCTCATCTTTGAGCGTCAACGCAACCACGGTTTTTGGAATGCCAGGCGATGGTGCACCGATGGCATTCACGTTGGCTTTTCCGGCTCCGTAATTCACGGAGTAAATCGGTCCGTCAATCTGATCGATGATGTCGGTCTTGATGTTCACACCGATGCCACCTTCGGCCTCAGCGATTTCATCAATCTTTGCTCGCAGTCCGCCCGGTTGACGGAACACGAAATTGTCGACCAACGTTTCGATCGATGTATACGCAGCACCGGCATCCCAGTTGGTGATCGTGAAACCATCGACATCGGCAGGAATCCACGCGGGCGGGGCCAAATCGGTGGCGGGGAAACGGAACAAGTTCAAGAGTCCCATCACCGGTTGGTCGACGTGCAATAGCGTTTTCGAAACTTCTTCAAAATCACCGGCGGCCACATAGCTCGCTCCGCCCATGCCTTTGAAATTGTTCACACCCAGGATCGGCAAGAACGCTGACGCCAACGCGACCTGTGGGTTCTCGGCCGCAGCAGCTTGCAAGCCCGCTTGAATTCCGGACAACGGATCCGCGAACCACTTCACAGCCGGTTTCGCGTCTTCGTAGGTACATCGCGATTGAATATATTTGTAGCTAGCGTTGTCGGAGAATTTGTTCTCGTGTTGACCATCCCAACGGACCAGCGATTCCTGCAAGACGTCCGCGTTCGTTCCGATTAACAGCGTCGAGTCTTTCACGCAGTAGGCGAGCTTCGGTTTGAACGAAGACTCCGCTTCTTCGATCTGCGGAAAACTGTAAGTGACGATTTGCGTGCCTTCGAATTCGGTCACGTCACGCTCGGCGTCGGTGTTCTCCAAGCTCTCTTGTGCTTGCGTCAGGAGAGAATCGATTTCGTCTTCTTTGTCGCCGAAATCAAGAAACGCAACCAATCCCACACTTTGTCGCGGTTTGGCCACCACAGCCAGGGCCACTTCGCCAGTCGGAATATTCACAAGTTGCTTAAGTGAAAGCCCGACGTTTTGCTCGAGTTCTTCCGAAGCTTTCTCGATTTGAACGTTGACATCTTCCCAGAAGTCGGCGAAACGCTCGTCTTCGCACACTTTGGCCATCGAGGTTTTTTGGAACTGAGCCTTGAACTCGGTGACGTTCGGGAAGCTGAAATACAGCATCACGTTCGTCGGCAGTTTCTGATCGACGGAGACGGCGTCGGCTGCGGAGACGGTCAGCCCATTTCCGATCAGCAAGGCAAGCGAGGTGAATACCGCAAAAACGGTGCGTTTCATTCGATTCATCCAATTGAGAGTCATGCGAGAATCCATTTGTCGAATTTTTATCTTCCTCCAGTGCAAACCGCAACGGCCCGACCGGGATAACTGATCTTACCTAGCGGAATGGCCCGAAGTTTCACGCAGATTTCTAGTGACCGCATCATTCCGCGGTTTTCTCGAGCGGAGGCTTCGCGAAATTTTTGCGACGTGGGCCGGGCAGATACCGGAAGCCGCTGTTGGCGTTATTCTTGTCGTAAGCGAATGCATCGCGATTATCTAGAAAATGCTTGAGGTACGTTACCGGAATCGCGAACCCTAGCCCTTCGCCGAAGGTGAGCTTCATGTTCGTAACACCGATGACCTCACCGCTGGCGTTGAATAACGGTCCGCCGCTGTTGCCGGGGTTGATTTGTGCGGTTGTCTGTATGTAGACGATGCCCTCGAAACTCCGATTGCGTGTGCTGACAATTCCCTTTGAAACGCTGCGTTCCAAGCCGAGCGGGTTACCGATCGCGAAGACTTCATCGCCTTCCCGGAAGTCGGCTTCCGGGCTGAGATAGACTTTCTGAAACTTACGGCCTTCCGTCTCGGGAATTTGCAGCAACGCTAAATCGAAGAATGGGTTGAGGGCGATGATTTTTACGTCATCGATTTGTCGCCGGGTGAATTCGCCGTTCTCGTTCTTGTCGAACATCACAACGGCTAATTCGGTTTCCTGTTCGACGACATGATAATTCGTCACACAGTAGCCTCGGTCGTTCACAACGAAGCCGGAACCAAGACCGCCCGGGGTTTGTACCAACACCACACCTTCGCCGAACTTCTCGGCGAGTTCCTTCACACTTCGCACCGGCAAATCAGCTGTGGAGTAAACCCCTTCGCTAGCTGGCTTCGCTTCGACACGATCAGCTTCCGGAGAGGCTTTTTGCCTGGTGCGGATGCGGTCTTTGGGCACGCGGATGATGTCGACGCCCAAGTCGACAAACACAGAGTCCGCAGTCTCTTTGAGAACTTCCCCCTCCAACTTTTGTCCGCCGGAAAGTTCAATCACATCCGCCCGCCCGACTGTAACACCGAGCACCACGAAACAGAGGAAACAACCACGAAGCATGTCAAACTTTCCTGAGGGGGAATCAAATGTTCGCACGGAAGAATTAGCCGCGATAGTCGGTATGACACAGCGTGCAGGCTTGCCCCATTTGAGAGCGGGCCAAATCGAATTTTTCGAACTGCTCGGATTCAATGGCCGAGTTCATATCCTGGCTGGCTTTCACGAGCATGTTGACGAATTCGTCGAACCCGGAATCGCCTTCGTAGCCGAATCCTTCGCGGTTGAGGACGTTCGTCACAGCACCCATCACCATCGCTTCGTGCCGAAGTTTGTCGGCATTGGATTTCATCGCGTCTTCGTTGCCCCCGTTGACGTTGATGAACTTCGACGCGTTCTCCAACCGTTTCATCAGTTCGCCGAAATCGGTGGTGTCGGGGATTGGCTCGTCGGCTGCGGTTTCTTCCAGGCCCGGTGGCACACTGCCGTTCATCAGGTCGAGGAAGAAATCGAACTGCTCACGCAGCGGCCGAAAAGACCCTGCGCCCGTTCGAAGTTGTTCCGCGTTCATGTTCTTCGCGAGCTGCTGAATGTAACCGGCTTTGTCTTTCCATCGGAAATCGTCCGGGTGCTCCTTCGCCACGCCCGCCATGACCGCCAGAGTTGCTAGGTGCGGCGGCAATGCGAGGTAGTTTCGGTTGTACGTTCCGACGCTTTGCAAATCGGTGTTGAGCCGGTTGCGAATGTCGGTCATTTCTTTATCTAACGCCTCGGCTGTGATGATGGCCTTCCAGTCGATTCCGCCGCCGGCTGCCGGTTCTTCGGGGTCGTCCTTGGGTGGCATGGGATCGGCTTGCGGCGTGGGCATCACACCGGTATTGCCATCTGTGGCGTTCGATGCAATCGTCTGCGTATCCGATGCGACCGCGAGTGGATCGTCGTACCAGACATCCAAGGGAATATCCCCGATCCACTGTTTGCCATTACGAACCTGGACCAGAACATCGGTCTGTTCTTCGTTTCCACTGGTGGCCGGTTCCGACGTGGTAGCACTCGAATTTGTTTCCGCCGACGATTGTGGTTCGGGGTTTTCGCCGGTGGGCGATGATGAACTCCCGCCACAACCCATCAACTGAAGGGACAGAATGACGAAGAGCGTTCCGTGTGGCAACAATCGTGTTCGCATGGTGATTCGCTCGGAAACTCGTTCAAAACCTGCGGCGGTTTAGACGGAATCTCATCCGTCATTGTTGAATTGTATTATGAAGGGCGAAACTAAGCGAAGCAAGTCGCGATCATAGGTCGAGCACTGAATTGTGGTGGTCTAATGTGAGTTAGTGTCATTGTTTTGATCCATGCGGTCGAACCCGGAGGCCGATAAATTGGGGTGAGTTTGACGATTTTGCCGAAGAATTCGATTCCTTTGCGTCGATGATTGATGTGAGATCATTTTTTGAGCGATCGAATTCTTGTGAAACCAAGTCCTCATGCTACAGCGTCTTTGCGATTCTAAACGCTGGCACAGTGCCCTCTCCGTCATGGGGTTGGTCATGGTGTTTGCATGGAACGCATTGGCGGCAGATGATTTCGGGGTAACGATTGTCCCTCGACAATCCGCGGCGAAACCCGTCTCCTCGAAAGCTTCGACGCCTCGGCATACAGGCTCTTTAGTGGTCATTCCAGAGAATTCGGCCATGCAGACAGGTGACGACAGTTTTCGAGTCGATTCGAAAACCGGTTGGCATCGATCACGGCCCGTGAATCCACAGCCGGTGAATCCACAGCCGGTAACGAATTCGACTCCGGTGCAACCGGCGGCTAAGTTGCCAACTGAGCGTAAGCAACCCACTTGGAGTGAGCTTCCACGATCGACCGACACTTACGTGCGACCAGTGGCAGCCAATGGGAACGATTTGCCGCCGCCTCGACCTCGGGCAGAATTGGCACCGCCGCCGCTTCCGCTTGGTCCTCGGCAACAGATGCCACGCCATCATGCGATACCGCGACCGCCACTGAGGGCCGACATACCACCTCGTCGCCCGGCGGAAGAACCGGTTGTCGATGCACCTCCTCCGTTGGAAATCGATCAACCGCGACGAATCCCGATTGAAATGCAAAGTCCGTCTACCGGGCAGTTGCAGGTTGATATTCAAAACGATCGCATCACATTGACCGCGAACGAAGCGCCGTTGGATGTCGTGTTATCGATGATCGCCCGGCAACACGGTTTGAGTATCGTTGGCAGCGGGACCGCGGGACGAACGGTCACGGTGGGGCTGTCCGATGCGCCGCTCGAAGACGCATTGACGGCCATTCTCGGCGTGAACGGGTTCACCTGGACAAAACGCGGCAACATCTTGATGGTGGCTCCGCTGAGCAAAGAATCGGTCGTGCCGGCTGCGGTCCAAGGACGCGAGGTTCGAGTATTCTCGCTGAGTTATGCCTCGGCTTCGGACATCGACCGTGTGGTTCAGGGGTTGCTTTCGCCAATTGGTCGAAGTGTCGCGGTCGAGTCGGATTCCAAAGACAAACGGCGGACCCGAGAGCAGGTCATCGTCGAAGATCTGCCGGATTCCATCGCCCGAATCGAGCGTTATGTCTCTCAGGCGGACCAACCGCCGCGACAAGTGTTGATCGAAGCGCAAGTGCTAAAGGTCGATCTGAAAAACGAATGTCGTCACGGTGTGGATTTCGAACAGTTAGTCAATGTGGCGAATGCGGATATCACCTTGAAGTCGGCGGGGTTCGCGAATCCGTCGGCTAGTCCCGCGTTATTGTTGGGAATCAACGGCACCGAGATGGACGCCTTGATTGAATTGATCCAACTTACGACCGATGCCAAAACGCTCGCGCGTCCGAAGGTGTTGGCCGTCAATGGGCAGGAAGCTCGCGTGCAGATTGGCGAACAGCTCGGCTATTTCATCACAACAACAACACAGACCAGCACCCTGCAGAATGTGGAATTTCTCGATGTGGGAATCGTGTTGAACGTCACCCCGATCATCGGAGACGACGGTCAAGTACTCATGACCGTGAAACCTGAAGTTTCGAGCGGCACGGTCAATCCCGCCACTGGTCTACCTGAAGAAGAGACGACCGAAGTCGAAACAACGGTGCTCCTGGGAGACGGTCAGGGCATGATCATTGGGGGACTCATCCAAGAACAGGATGTGGATACCCAATCGAAAATCCCTTTGCTAGGCGACTTATGGGCCGTCGGAAAGTTGTTCCAGAAGACGACCGTCACCCGCGAACGTAGCGAAATCATTGTGGCACTCACGCCGCGGATTCTTCCATACGACGGCTGCAACCAAGTCCGCGAGAAAATGAACTTGATGCGGGTTCACACGCCCTTGCTCGAAGGACCGTTGAAACCGGTGGACCGTCGGGCGTTCGAAGCGGAACTGCCAGATGCGATCGACAATCCGCGTTATTGCGATCCGCGTCGCACACCGGATGTGCTCACGAACCACCCGGGCGAGAAACCACTTACGCCGAATCACTACTTCCCAACCAAAGACGAACGTCAACCGGTGCTTCCGCGTCCGTTACCAAGTTTCCCGGCCAACTCAATGCCCAGCGAAGGGCTGATTGGCCCGTGATTGATCGTCATCAGAGGGAAATATCACTTTCCCTGGGCGATCAAATGGTCGCGGAACGCTTGAAGCAACCGACTCTGAAAGCGATACGGATTCCATGTGACCGCGACGGTGCGAGTCGGTTTCGGATCGGCGAGCGAGCGGTAAACGCGACGGCCACTGTCGTCTCGTTCTCGCGCCATGGCTGGAATGAGCGACACACCGTGCGAAAGCGAGACCAACTCCTGTACCATCGCCAGTTGACTCGTGCGTTCCACTGTCACCGGCAGGAACGATCGTTGTCGACAAAACGAAACGATGTTGTCCGACAAACAGTGAGCCTCGTCCAACAAGACGAACGGGTACGGTTCCACGTCCGCCAGACGAATGTCCGGCACACCGACCAATGGATGTTCCGGCGGCAACACGAGGAACAATTCTTCGTCGAAAAGCGTTTCGATCTCCAAATACTTCGCCGGGATCGGCAATGCTAGAATTGCTAGATCAATCTCGCCCTGGATGCAGCTCTTGAGCAGTCGATCCGTCGTGTTTTCTTGCACGATCAAATTGGCTTTCGGGTGTGCCTTCGAGAATTCTCGCAAGACTTTTGGGAGGAAAAACGGAGCGATCGTCGGGATAGCCCCCACACGCACGCAGCCGCTTTCTCCGTCATCATTGATCTCGGCTTTGGTATCTTCCAAGATCGATAACACCTGACGAGCACGGCTTTGCAGCAACACGCCGGCATCTGTCAGAGTCACAGAACGTGTTTGCCGTTCAAACACGGGTTGGCCAAGCTCCTCTTCGAGCTTCTGAATCGATCGGCTCAGGGCCGGTTGCGAGATCTTCACATCCTCTGCAGCCCGGGTGAAATTGCCCCGTTCGGCGACCTGCAGAAAATATCGCAACTGATCCAACTCCACGGCCGTTCTCCACAATTGTTTCGATCCATGCACTGAATGCATCAATCATATCACGAGAATGCATTGGAACAATTGCCAGGGGAGGTCTAGACTTTCGATGTCGGGTAAGAACGCCCGATAACGGCAGCCAAGTCCCACACCCCACAGGAGAGACCATGCACGCGAAACGGTTATTGACAACTTGGATGACGAGCGCGGCGTTGCTGGGCATCGCAACCTCGTTTTTTGCAGAACGCTCAGTTCGAGCCGATGAACCCGCAGGAGAAAACTCCGAACTCTCAGAACTTAATGACGATTCAGGCAACAAGGGCACCGAAAAACTGAAAGGCGGTGGAGCCGCTCAGTGTCCCGTGATTGGCAACTTGGCTCCACCGAGTGACCGCAACACGGCTAGCGGTTTCATGGGAAATGGCGACTGGTGGCCAAACCAGTTGAACTTGAACATCCTTCACCAGAACTCGCAAAAAAGCAATCCGTTGGCTAAGGATTTCAACTACGCCGACGAGTTCGCGAAACTCGATTTAGCAGCCGTCAAGAAGGACATCAAGACGCTGATGACCACCTCGCAAGACTGGTGGCCGGCCGACTACGGACATTATGGTCCATTGTTCATTCGTATGGCATGGCATAGCGCCGGAACGTACCGAGTGAGTGATGGTCGGGGCGGAGCGAGCGACGGCACACAGCGATTCGCCCCGCTCAACAGTTGGCCCGATAACGCCAACCTCGACAAAGCCCGACGATTGCTTTGGCCAATCAAACAAAAGTACGGCCAAAAAATTTCCTGGGCCGACTTGATGATTCTCACCGGGAACTGTGCGTTGGAGTCGATGGGCTTTGAGACCTTCGGTTTCGCCGGTGGTCGCGAAGACGTCTGGGAACCGCAGCAAGACGTCTATTGGGGTCCGGAAAGCAAATGGCTCGGCGGTGAGCGGTATTCCGAAGAAAGTGGCAAACTCGACAACCCGTTGGCTGCCACTCAAATGGGGCTGATTTATGTCAATCCGGAAGGTCCGAAGGGCGAACCCGATCCGTTAGCTGCCGCAAAAGCGATTCGTGCCACTTTCGGCAATATGGCCATGAATGATGAGGAAACGATCGCGTTGATCGCCGGTGGTCACACCTTCGGCAAAGCTCACGGAGCGGCATCGCCCGGCGAACATGTCGGTGCGGAACCGGAAGGTGCCAGCATCGATCAACAGGGTCTCGGCTGGAAGAATAAATACAAGTCCGGCAAAGGTGCTGACACGATCACCAGTGGTTTAGAGGGTGCGTGGACAACGACTCCGGCTCAATGGTCGCACGATTACTTCGAACACCTCTTTGGTTACGAATGGAAACTCGTCAAAGGACCGGGCGGTGCCCATCAATGGACCCCAGTCGAAGATGCAGCTCAAGGAACCGTGCCCGACGCGCACGATCCCAAGAAAACGCACGCCCCGATCATGTTCACGACTGACATCGCACTCAAGGAAGACCCGGAGTTCCGCAAGATCTCTAAACGCTTCCACGAGAACCCCAAAGAGTTCGAAAAGGCGTTTGCAAAGGCCTGGTACAAGTTGACCCACCGCGACATGGGACCTGTGACCCGGTGTCTCGGACCGGAAGTCGCTGAGCCGCAATTGTTCCAGGATCCGGTGCCGGAAGTCGATCACGATCTCATCGGTCAGCGAGATATCGCAAAGTTGAAGAAGACGATTTTGGCCTCTGACCTTTCGATCTCTGATCTTGTCACGACTGCCTGGGCGTCGGCTTCGACATTCCGCGGAACCGATAATCGCGGGGGAGCCAACGGTGCCCGCATCCGGCTCGCACCGCAAAAAGATTGGCCCGTCAACCAACCGGAAAAACTCGCGAAGATTTTGGCGAAGTTGGAGAAGATTCAAACGGACTTCAACGAAGCTCAATCGGGGAATAAGAAAGTTTCACTCGCGGACTTGATCGTCCTTGGCGGTTGCGCCGCTGTGGAAGAAGCTGCCAAGAAAGCCGGGCACGACGTCAAAGTGCCTTTCGTTCCTGGTCGCACTGACGCAACGGATGAAATGACCGATGCCGAATCGTTCGCCCCGCTTGAACCGATTGCCGATGGTTTCCGTAACTATCAAGGCAAAGGACTCAAACGACCGGCCGAAGAAGCGTTGGTCGACAAAGCCAATATGCTCACGTTGACTGCACCCGAAATGACCGCACTTGTCGGCGGTATGCGAGTGTTGGGAACCAGCGTGGGCTACCCGACCCTCGGGTTGTTGACGAAAGAGCCCGGTCAACTTTCGAACGATTTCTTCGTGAACTTGCTCGACATGAACGTCGAGTGGGAACAGTCGAAAATGTGCGAACACTTCTTCGAAGGTCGTGATCGCGAGACCGGCAACGTGAAGTGGATCGGCAGCCGCGTCGACTTGATCTTCGGTTCCAACTCGCAACTGCGAGCCATCGCCGAAGTCTACGCGAGCGACGATGCCGAAGAGAAATTCGTGAACGACTTCGTCCAAGCCTGGGCCAAAGTCATGCACCTCGACCGCTTCGATTTGGATCGGTCCCAACGCACCGGAACCAACCCGGTGGCACTTGGACAACGGTAGTTGGTGTAGGCGGAAGTTCCCTCTCCCTCTAGGAGAGGGTTAGGGAGAGGGCTTTGACCACACGTGTTGAAAGTTCTTCAATTCCGGAGCAACTTCGAACGTCCTTGGTGAGCCCTCATCCGGCCTTCGGCCACCTTCTCCCCGAGGGAGAAGGATTCTTTGAGAATCGCGGATCGCGAGAGTCGTTTCAGCGGTTTTCGCGATCCGCGATCTTCTATCCTCCGTTCTTATTTCTTTAGGGCGAGATGATCTCATCGGCGAACCGAGTGGCTTTTCTTTCGGCAGGCGTATCGAGTGCTTTGTAGACATCCCACGCGAATTTCTTTTCGCCGTAGGGTTTGCCGTTCGCGGGGAGTTTCCGCAGGCCGAGTAGCAAACCGCCTTCGTGGGGATGATCGACCCAGCGGTGATTGTGAAACGCTTCAATCGATGACAGCCCCCGCATCTGTCGCCACATGTAAACAAAACCCGCCGCCTGTAGTCGCTGACTTTGCTGGGAATAGTCGGGTGTGTTGAAGCCTTGTTCGGACAGTAACAATCCACGCACATTGCCTTTGGCGTCACGCATTTCCGGACGTTGCATCCACCGATCGAGCACCGCGATATTCTTGGGCGTGATCAGCGGTGTGTTGAAGTCGTTCGTGACCCGAGTGTCGTTCCACGCATCGGGTTTGCGGAGATTCTGCGGGTACGGATGGTAAGCCACACCCCAGGCAAAGTCTCCTTCAATCTTGCTGGACTCGTTCAACCGCTTGAGGAAATCGAGGTTCGAGTACGATCTCCAGTCTTCCGCCGATGGCGTGTTCCAGTGATGCGTGAGTGAAATGAAAACCCGTGCGTGCGGATTGTGTCGCCGCGTGACGTTATGCACTAACCGCATCGACCGCAGGTAATGATCGAAATACAACATCGGCGGTTGATGGCCCATGTTCGTCCATTCCCAGCCGTAACCAACTTCGTTGTGCACAATCCAATTGCTGATGCGGCCGTGTTCGTTATCCGGCGTGGCATACCGTGATGCCAAGAACTCTAACACCGCTTCGTAAGCCGTAATGCCTGCGTTGCTCGTCAAGTTCGGCATTGCATAGTGACCAGCAGGGTCAGCTTCGGGATGTCTCAACGTGCGTGCAAATTCTGATTCACCGAACGGCACCAACAAAATCCCACTGACGACGATGTCGTGATCGGTCGCAAATTTGATGAGCGTATCGTTCGCGGCCATCTGAGCCGGGTTGACGTACCACGTGGCTCCCGCATGTTCGAACGTCGGCCAACCCACATGCGGTTTCGAATCCAACATCCCACTCAATGCCAGGTTGACCGTGATGTTGTGCACGCCCAACTCGACTAATTCCTGTAGCGGAAACGCTGGCGAGATCCCGCCCATCCCTTTGACGCCCTTTGAAGTCATCCGTGGCAAATCGTGCTCGGCGGCTTCGGTCAAATCGGTTGCGTATTTCCAATTTGAAAGTAGCTGAAGATCGCTGGGTATGATTGCACCGCCTACGCCTGTCCCACCAATCAGCACCCAACGCGATGTGCTTCGATCAACATTGCCAATCCGCCGAGACACGCGCACCGTCCAATTTTTGGTTGAGACGTCGTCAGACGAATTCCTTGTTGCGGGCCTTATCCCTCCCCAATTCCTTGTTGGGGGGCTTATCCCTCCCGATGGCCGAATCACCCAAGATTTCAATTTTGAAGGCTTTCCCAGCGGACCCTCTGCCGTGTTGATCAGGGTGAAGTCCGCAATGGACACTTCCGGACGAGTTTCGCAAAGCTCTCCTGCCCAGCCGTTGCTGCGACCTTTGATAATGATTTCCGTTTGCGTCACCTTGACCGAGTCGATGTGGTTCGGGAATTTGGTTTCGTAGAACGCGTTGACTTGCTTCTCGGCCGCCAGTTTACGTTCGCGTTCCGCTTGAATTTCGCTGAGTGAGCGTTGTTCGTTTTCGGTGCGGGCACGCAATCGGAGATCGCGAATCCGGAGCGTCACGTCCGGCTTCTGACCGAAGTCCAGCCGGAGTTGATTGGACTTCGCGTTCCACTTTCCTTTGGAGAGGGCTTTCAAATCGATCGCGAACGGCAACCACGATTCCGCCCGGCCCACGTGACCGGCATCTACACGGTTTTTCGCGGTGATCGGCGGGCCATAGTGAACCTCAAGCCCATCGACACCTTCCGGACAGAAATACTCGAACGCCAACACCGCATGCGAATCCGAAATTCGCGCGGGTTCGATCGGTTGCAGCATGACGTAGGGATCATGCCCGCGTGTCGTTAATTCATAGCCGACCTCGTCCGGCAACTTCCGCACATCAAGCTGATTCGCGGTTTTGGGGATGATGGACAACGCCGTTGGCGGAGAAGGGGATCCGTATCCGCCGACAACCAGTGGTTGCTGGCAGAAAGTCGCCACCATGATGAACGACAATGGAAGTGACATTGGGATGGTCCTCATAACGCGCTGGAATTTGGCTCAGAGTAGAGTTTCTGGCAACAGAGTGTAAAGCGGTGCGGTTCCATTCGCGGGGCGAACGCAGCATAATGTCGGCGAATCGTCAGACATTTTCCTTCAGATCGAAGTGTGCTCACCGTGGAAACTAGACCGCTTGGCAAAACCGGAATCGAACTGACAAAACTGTCGTTTGGGGCGTCCTCACTTGGGGCAGAGTTCCGTAACGTCGACTTGAACGAGGCGTTTCGTAGTGTGCATGTGGCACTCGATGGCGGGATGAATTTCATCGATACCTCGCCGTTCTACGGGCGGGGCATGAGTGAGATGCTGCTCGGTCGCGTGCTGCCGGAGATTCCGCGGGACAGCTATTACCTCGGCACGAAACTCGGTCGGTACGCCGGTCAACATTTTGATTTTAGTGCCCGGCGCGTGGCTGAGAGTGTGGATATTTCGCTCGAACGGATGAAGGTCGATCATCTCGATATCGTGCTGTGTCACGACTTGGAGTTCGTCGAGATGTCGCAAATCGTCGAAGAAACCCTGCCCGCCCTACGGAAGGAAGTGGAGAAGGGCAAGGTGCGGTTTATCGGTGTGAGCGGTTATCCGATGAAGATGTTCAAGTACATTCTGGAAAACGCAGAGATCGATTGTCTACTGACGTACAACCACTACACGCTTCAGAACGATATGGCGTTGGAGTTGGTGCCGATTTGTCAGCAGAAGGGCGTGGGACTGATGAACGCCGCACCGTTTTCGGCCCGATTGCTCACAAATGCACCGTTGCCCGAGTGGCACAAAGCGACTCCGAAAGTTCGCGAGATCGCAAAGCAAGCAGCCGAACACTGTGCGAGTCAGGGAGTCGATATCGCCCAACTTGCAATGCAATTCTCGCTCGCCAATCCGGATTTCACCACCTGCGTAAGCGGTTCGGCGAATCCAAAGCGTGTGGCCGAGTGGATTGAATGGTCGCAGAAACCCTTAGATGAACAATTGCTCGCCGACGTTCTCGAAATCCTGAAGCCGATTCACAACTGGTTCTACATCGAAGGTCGCCCCGAGAACAACGACGAACCCACGGTCGAAGCCTAATGCCACTGCAGGAAATTGCATCGATTTAGCGTCGTGGGTGGCATGCCCACGGTTTTACGTGGGCATGATTAGACATTCAAACATCGCTGGCCCATGCCCACCCCAAACGGTGGGCATGCCACCCAAGTATAAACTGCATTACATGTTACGTAATATTGTTTTTAATACATGCAATTGCCTGCACTGGCGGTATCAGTCATGAGCTCGACACTGCCGATTGGTTTCTCCAACGCTTTTCCCAGTGTTTGACACGGGCGCGTTGCCAGGGACGTGGTTTGATGCCAGGGCGGATGGCTTTGATCATCGCAAGGGCGTCGTCGGTGCTATCGGCTTCGCCTTTCGCGATGAGAACGATAGCCGTCAGCATCGCCGCCCGTCCGTGACCTTCCGCACAATGTATGTATGTGCCGCCAGGGTGGTGGACGATCGAATCCAATGCTGTGAAGACGGCATCGTCGTTGTCGGGACATGATGCGTCTAACGTGGGCAGGCCGATGTATCGTCGTCCGGACCGTACACATTTTGGTTCGCAGAACTCAGCGGTCAGATCGACGACCACATCCACATCGCTTGGCAACTCATGTCCGAAGGCGCGTCGTCCGATGTAAACGCCATCAGCAACTCTGTGCCATGCCGGTTCGGTCCGACGTGCCAGTCGCATGGCTCGCCAGCCCCAGTAATTCACACTGCAGTAAGGAAGAAGCAGAATTCGTGTAAACCAACGTCGCGTGCCCACCGGTGTTTTTCCGAACACCCGCGAACCAATCAACAAGTACCCGCAGCCGACGATCAGTAGTGTCGCCGCCGGCCAAATCGCGAGCCACCACCATCCGCCACGCCAGACCATCACCGCGACCAACAACAACCCCAGCGTGACGAACAATACGCCGAAGATGTTGAATTCTTTCCATCGCGGCGGAGTTACAAGCGAGTTCATATCTTCCATGGCACGAATGAATCAAAGTCGTCAGCAGAAGTATCCAAAACAAGGTGTCTGGGGGACAGCCAGAGAGTTAGACAGATAACCCCGTCAGCGTACTCGTTCCGCTGGAGAACTGATCGACTTCCAGCCCAAGGTGTTGCAGGAACGAGACGTGCAGGTTGGCGAGTGGCGGTCCGTTTTGGGGATCGAATGCCAGGTGTTGGCCGTGCTGGAACTTTCCGCCCGCCACGACGATCGGCAAATTCGTGTTGTTGTGACTGGAGGCGTTCCCCAAGTTGGAGCCAAGGAGAATCGCCGTTTGATCAAGCAGCGATTCCCCGCCGTCTTTGATGTCGGCCAACCGTTTGAGGAACTCGCCAAACAATCGCATTTCCTCCTTCTCGATAATTGCCAGTTGTTCGATTTTCTCAGGCGATTTGCCGTGATGGCTCAGGTTATGCCAACCATCACCGACACCCTTCAAGTCGATGACTTCGTTTCCGCCGGCTCCCTTCAAAGTAATGAGACGCGTCGAATCGGTTTGCAAAGCCAGCACCATCAAATCAAACAAAAGTTGCATACGTCCGGTGAAGTTCGCGCGGTCGTCGATATCTGTCGGTTGCTCGACATCCACAACGGGTTTCGGACGCTTCGCCCAGTCTTCCGCCCGAACCATGCGTTGCTCGAGTTCCCGCACACTGGTGAAGTATTGGTCGAGTGTTTCTTGGTCCTTGCGAGTTGTCTTGCGTTGAATGGATTGCGTTTGCGAACGGACCAAATCGAGAATACTTTGCCCATCTTTGATGCGTCGCAATTGGGCGGCTTTTTCGGTTTCGCTGCCTTCCATGAAGAGTTGCTGGAAGACTTTCGAGGGCCGACTTTCCGACGGAATCAGCACGCCGGACCGCGTGTAGGATAGTCCGCCGTTACTGCCAGAAAGTGACAAAAACGGGAACCGTGTTTGATGACCAATGCGTTCGGCGGCGTACTGGTCGACGGAAATCGTATTGCGGAAACTTGGTTGGCCGGGATGGGCAGCACCGGTGAGAAAACTTTTTTCTGCTGCGTGTCCGCCATCGACCATCGGGTGCATTAACCCAGAGATGACCGAAAACTTCTCACGGACGGGTTGTAGCGGTTCCAAGTACGGCGTGACTTCGTAATCGCGTCCGGGTGTCTTAGGGAATAGCAGTGGCGTGTGGATGCCGAGCGGCGCACAGATCGCGACCATCCGCCGAGCTGATGTTGGGCCATCGGCACCCGACACCTTCCGCGGCGACATGCTTTCCAAGAACGGTAAGCCCATTGCGATGGCGGAGGCTCGCAGAAATGTCCGGCGTTCGATTTGTCCGTGTGGCATGGTGAAGACTTTGCTTCTGGATGTGATTGCGTTGGATCAAGGCTGGCGGAACAATTCGCTGTCGACAACACCGTGGATCATTGCTCGAAGACCGAAATCGGCTTTACGGGCGGTTTCTACAACGGATTCGATTGAGGCCTGATCAGCCCGCGTGACCGGACGACCGCAACCATAAACTAACAGTTTCTTGGCCATCGCGCGGGCGATCGTTTCAGGATCATTCCGTAAATGTTCACGGAATTCCATGAAGTCTCCGAAGATGCGGCCGTCGTGCAACTCGCCATCCGATTCCACCGGCGGCCCCGCATAATACCGCGTGTTGCCAACGCGGCGGCCTTTGCCTTCGAGTGAGCGATAAGACTCACGATGGCCCCCGATGACATCGAATTCCTCCAACGCAAAACCTGGGGGATCGATTCGCACATGACAACGGTTACACGATTCGTTCTCGCGGTGTTTTTGAAGTTGATCGCGGATTGATGCGGCACCGCGAATGTCCGGTTCGACGGCAGGAACTCCGGGCGGTGGTGGCGGAGCGGGTTGCCCGAGCAACCGATCGAGCACCCAATTTCCACGGATCACAGGCGATGTGGTCGTGCCGTTCGCCGTCACTTTGAGAACGCTGGCATGGGTGAGAATTCCACCACGAACGCTGTCGTCGGGTAACGGCACGACACGGAATTCTTCATGGCCTCGAACACCGGGAATGTCGTAGTGTGTGGCCATCCGCTGGTTGAGAATCGCAAAATCCGAGTCCACAAAATTCAGCACACTGAGGTCGTTTTTCAGGACGTGACGGAAGAAACCTTGAGTTTCCGCCAGCATGGACCGCAACAGCAACTCGTCGTACTCGGGATAGAGAATCTTGTCCGGAGTTGTAAATTCGATTTCCCGCAGATCGAGCCATTGGCCGGTGAAGTTGTCCACGAACCGCTCGATTTTCGGATCATCGATCATCCGATCGATCTGGGCGTGCAAGACGTTTCGGTCGCTAAGTTTTCCTTCATCGGCGAGCCGTATCAGTTCATCGTCCGGCATCGAGGACCACAGAAAGTATGATAGCCGAGAAGCAATCGCGTAGTCGTCGATGGTTTCTTCCCGATTAAGTAGCAGGAAGTGAGGCGAACACAGCACCGCCGACACTCCGGCCCGCACGGCTTGTTCGAACGTGCGGCCTTCGTCGAGTCGGGCTAACGCGAGACTCACAAATTGATCGGCAAGGGCACTGTCAACCGGCCGGCGAAACGCACGGGGCACGAATTCACGAATGATGCGTTCAATGTCTTCACGCGGTTGGCTGGAGTCGACGAAATGCGACTTCACATTCTTGCGATGCCGCATCCAAATCGGTGTGCCTTCCTGCATGGATAGCGAATCGCTCGTTCCAAACAGTTTGGTTTGCGACTTTGCCGGAAAACTTTGGTCCAACGGCCCGTGCGTTTCCGCCCAAGCGATCGCGACACCCGGACGAGCTTCATGTTTGTCTCGCCAAGTCACATGCTCGGGATAGACCCAAGGCAGTACATGCAATGCATCGCCTTCGTTCAAACGCGTTGTGAATTCGATGATGCGGGGATCGTCCGGTGTGCCGGTGGCGTCGAACATACCTTGGAAGTGACGTTTGCCATCCCCGAACAGCGGACCGGTAAACACGGCGACGCTGAGTGTCCGATTTTCCCCCGGTTCGTGCGGCCAAACTGCGACGCGACACCGATAAATTCCGTTTTCGATCGGATGGGCCTCATCCACCCGTGCCGGTGGCCAACCCGGTGTGAAGTCGACGAACGCGCCTTCCGATTCGATGACCCCACCTTTCTTCGCTTTCACAGAGCTGATGTTTTCCTTGTGGTTCATCAACACCGCACGGCGAGTTTGTGGCGGCAGCGGTTCGATTCGCCGAATCGTCGCCTCGAATGCGGTGTCAGCCGCTTCCAGGTAGCGTTCCAACAGAATCGAAGAAATCCCCAGGCCAGTTGCGACATTGTCGAACCCCTGCACCTTGCCGTCTTCAGGGAGCAAAGACGCCAATGATGTGTCGATTCCAAGCAGGTCATGCACCGTGTTCTCATATTCGACACGGTTCATCCGCCGCAACGCGGATGGCGTCGGTTGTGCTTGGTGAAGTTCCGTGCCGATCCCGATCAGAAACTCTCGGACCGTTTTTGGGTTTGGTCGGGCTTCGTCTTTCGGGGGCATATCGCCGGATTCGACACGATCGGCGATCAATGCCCATGTTGCGGCATTGTCTGCGGTCGGTCGAGCGAGAGTGTCGAGCCGCAATTCCGCTTCTTGCACATCCGGACCGTGACACGCAACGCAATGGCTTTTGATGAACGTCTCGGAAACCCCGGCCAACACCACTTGCGGTGTGACGAAGCCACAGATTGCGAACACATGCGTCAAGAATTTCGTCATGAGGGAGGCTCAACGAGTTGGTCACGCGGTGAGAAGATTAGGATTGTGTCGTCTGAATTCGATTCCACTGCAAATCATGTGGCAAAACATTCGCTTCGATCGATTTCGCAGCAGCCAGCCCCGCGGCTTCTCCCATGGCGACCGCGTTGCCCGTCACGCGATAGCTGGAATGAGCCACGAAATCCCCACTGATGCAACGACCGGCCATCAAGAGGCCATCGACGTCAGCCGCCACCAATGCCGGGTACGGAATATCATACGGTTTCAGCCCACCCTTTTTGAATTGCTGATCGACTTCTTTATTCCCGGACGTCGACAACGCATGCACGTCGATCGGGAATGTCGCCCGGCAAACGGCGTCTTCATGTCGCAAACCCTGGGCGAGATCCGTACTGGTGAGGTGATACCGCCCGCGAATGCGTCGCCCCTCGCGAATGCCAATTTGTTCGGCGGTTGCGACGACAGCCAAGTCTTTCCAGGCTCCGCCGAGTTTTCGCATCGCCACGACGATTTCGTGAATTTCGCGGCGGGCGCGAATTGTGGCTAAGGAGACGGCTTCGTTATCGAAAGCGGACACGCCGTACTCGTGGTTCATCATGATCGAATAAATGCCACTATGCAGATGTCGCAAAGTGGGGGCTCGATACGATGGATGGATGCCGGAATCCTCCATGAAATTTAATAGGCGACGTTTTGCCGCCGAACCCGTTTCGCGGATGAATTCTTGAACCTCATCGGGATCGACACCGGTCAGCAACGCGAGCATGGACATCGGCTGACAAGTGCAGTCCGCTCCAATGCCGACGTCGAATTGACATCCGGCCTGCGCCGCCAAGTCGCCATCGCCGGTGCAGTCCACAAATCGATCGGCGAGCCACGCCTGTCGGCCAGATTTGGATTCCGTCAATACGGCCGCGAGTCGATTCTGATCATTGACGATCGCTCCCACTACTCGCGTGTGATACAGAATTCTGACACCCGCTTCGACGAGCAATTCCTCCAGAACGAGCTTCGCGATTTCGGGATCGTAGACGGTACCCTGTGTATCCCGAGCAACGGCACTGCCGCGTTCGGCGAACAATCGCAGCAACTCCCGCATGATGCCGCTTTTGTTGCTGGAGTCGAGAATTTTCGTGAGCAGTCCCGCCGTCCAAACACCACCGAGACACCCCGCGGTTTCGATCAATCGCACATCGGCTCCCGCTCGTGCCGCCGCCAACGCTGCCGCAATTCCCGCCGGTCCACCGCCACAGACAAGGACTTGCGTGCGGGATGCCACCGGGATTTCGCGTTGAGATTCCACAACCACACGACCGGCGTCGGACACCGCTCCGTCCGTGCGTAAAACGTGCCCTTCAACGAGGTTGAGTTTCGTGGGAACGGTCGCAGACGACGCGGTGACTTCCTCCGCCGCCAACCGACTCGCACCGCCCAACAAAACTCCCGCCGTCACGTTTTTGATAAACTCTCGCCGTTCGTTCCGTGGGCGTTCGTCATTCATTGTTTGCTCCGCAGGTGATTGGCTCGTGCCGATTGCACGTATCATTACTCAAGTCGAGAGACACCCCAAATCGGGCAGGCTCGGTAGCAATTATTCACCATGTGCGTCCCGATTGAAACCGAGAACGCGAAAACACAAAACGGAGGAAACCAAAATCGGTCTGGCAACACGCGATCGATTCTCAGGACTCAGGATGACTGCAATTCATCGGCCATCGCCACTTGCTGTCCGAGTTGCATTCGCACCATTTCCTGATAGCGACCGGGACGGTTCATCAAGTCGGCGTGGGTGCCGATTTCCGAAATGCGACCGGATTCGATGACAATAATTCGGTCCGCATGGGTGATGGTGCTGAGTCGGTGAGCGATCACAAAACACGTGCGTCCGCTCATCAGGTCGTTGAGACTCGCTTGAATCAGCCGTTCACTTTCGGTGTCGAGATTGCTCGTCGCTTCGTCGAGAATCAGGATTCGCGGGTCGGCGAGGATCGCGCGAGCGATCGCAATGCGTTGACGTTGCCCGCCGCTGAGTTTCACACCGCGTTCACCGATCAACGTACCCAACCCGTTCGGCATGCGGTCGATGAATTCGGCGGCATTGGCCGCTTCGGCAGCCCGGCGAATATCGGCTTCGCTCGCATGCCGGTCACCGTAGCTGATGTTTTCGGCGATTGTGCCGTCGAACAGAAACACGTCTTGCTCGACGATCCCGAGCAAACCACGATAGTTTTCGACGTCGATGTCCTGCAAATCGCGACCGTCCAGCAGAATTCGGCCCTCGCTGGGATCGTAAAACCGGGCCACCAAGTTGCAGAACGTCGTCTTGCCCGCCCCACTCGGACCGACCAGCGCGATAATCTCGCCAGGAGCAACGTCGAGCGACACATCATGCAATGCGTCATCCGGGCTACTTGGGTACCGAAAACTGACATCTTGAAATTGGATTTCTCCCGCAACTTCTGTCTTCGCCAACGAGATGGCATTTTCTGTCGGTTGCATCTCGCGGGGTTCATCGAGGAGATCGAGAATGCGATCGAGTGCTGACAAACCGTTCTGGAACTGCGTGGCACTTGAGGCGATTACGGCGAGTGGTTCAAGCAGCATCAGCAGGTAGACGAGGAACATCATCAGATCGCCCAGCGTGAGCGTGCCCTGCATCACTGCCCAACCGCCATACAGCAACAGAGCCGCACTGCCGAGCGGAACGATGGTTTCCCACACAACTTCGAGAATGCGAGCCCACCACCACGTATGAAGCTCCTGCCGCCCCATCAGGTGATTGACTCGCATGAATCGGCTGGCTTCCGCTCGTTGTCCGCTGAAGGCCCGCACAATTCGCATGCCGCCGAAAATCTCGGTGGCTTGGCTATCGACTTCCGTGCGGCGAGCCCTAATGTCGCGGAACTGCGGACGGATGCGGTTGATCCACGTGCGATGCGTCATCACGATGAGTGGGATCAAAATCAACGTGCCCAGCAGCAACCGCCAATCCACCCATGCGAGAACACACAGACTCCCTAGGAGTTGAATGATCGCCCGCCAGGGGTTGTAGATCATCCCGAAAATCAAATCGCCGACGCTGGACACGTCTTCCCGGAGAATACTGGCCGCCCCGCCGCTCTTGAGCGAATACACTCGATGCAACGGCAACCGCACCGCATGTTGGAAGACTTGCCGACGCAGTTGCAACTGAAACCGTTTGTTCGCCCGCGTGGCATGCCATCGGCCCCAAAGCTGAATGACGATCCGAAACGTCGAAAGCGCAAACACGCCCCCGGTAACGAGTAGCAACAACGACCAAGGATCGCTTGGCAACGCAACTCGTGACGTCAGCCAAGTTGGCATCGGTTGATCGCCCAGGACGTTGTCGATCAGAAATTTCGTTGCCGCCGGTGGCACCAACGCCAACAGCGTGCCGACGGTCAGCGTTGCAAGCGCAAACAAGACCGGTCGGTGAAATCCGGTGAGCAATCCCCAGAACCGCCGCATCAACTCCCACGACGAGCGTGTCCGTCCTTTCCGACTGAGATCACTGGGCCGACTGAGATCATTGGGCTGCGTCGGGTCGGAACCGTGCGTGCCCGACGGAACCGATCCATTCCGGTTGGCTAGGCGGTACTTCAAATCGGTCTTGTAACGCGCGAAGCGTTGCCGGCTGGTCAGTCGTTGTCGCACGATTGGGGGGACCCGTCACGAGGAAGGATTCAGGCAGTGAAGGCATTCGATCTTGGAATCATTGGTCCGGAGCCCGTCCGCGTCAACACCTGATCCGTTTGTCAAACAATCAGATCACGCAGTACGTGGCCGTGTACGTCTGTCAAACGGCGATCGATGCCATCATGCCGAACGGTCAATTTTGTGTGATCGATCCCCAACAGATGCAGAATGGTCGCGTGGATGTCGTACACCTGCGTGGGGTTGGCCCGGTCGAGCGGTTTGTAGCCCCATCCGTCGGACGGTCCGTAGGAAATTCCGCCGCGAACGCCACCCCCGCACAGCCAGTTCGTGAAAACGTAGGGATTGTGATCGCGTCCGACGCTGCCCTGCGTACTCGGCATCCGACCGAATTCCGTGGTCCACAAGATGATCGTGTCTTCGAGCAACCCGCGTTGCTTCAGGTCTTGAATCAGTGCTGCGGTTCCAACCGCCATGCCGCGGGCCAGCGGTCCGTGATCGCGGGCGATGTCCTCGTGCGAATCCCAATTCCGCCGGGGAAAACCGTTGTCGTTCCCCGACCAAATCTGAATGAACCGCACACCGCGTTCGAGGAGCCGTCGTGCGATCAGACACTTGCGTCCGAAGTATTCGGTTTCCTCGGCGGCGTTGATTTTGCTGGGATACTCGCGACCGATCTGGTCGAGACCGTACATCTTGAGAATATGTTTCGGTTCCCCGGAAATATCGAGGGCATCCGGTGCAGACAGTTGCATCGCGGCGGCGAGTTCATAGGAACGGATACGGGCATCGAGACGGGAATCGTACGCTCGTTCGGTTTGATAGCGGCGATTCAGCCGGTTCAGCATCTCCAACCCCGCTTGATCGCCCCGTTTGGTGACGAACTCCGCTTCCGGGTGCAGGTCTTCGATGGGATTCTTGCGTTGTGGGAAGATGGCGGTTCCTTGGGCACTCGCGGGAAGAAACGCCGATCCCCAGTTTTTCGGCCCGTTGCTGGCGAAACCGCGATGATCCGGCAGCACAACGAACGTCGGCAGGTTTTCGTTGAGTGTGCCGAGGGCGTAGCTGATCCACGACCCCATGCCGGGAAACCCGGGTCGCTGAAAACCGGTTGCTTGCAAGTACGTGGCCTGCGAATGCACACCGGTTTTGCCGACCATGTTGTGTACGAACGCAATGTCATCCACACACGCCCCAAGCGGTGCCACCGGTTCACTGAGCATCTTCCCCGACTCGCCATATGCGGCGAACGGAAATGGCGATTTCATCCACGGACCGAGTCCGTTCTGAAACGCTTCGACGTGTTCGCCAAAGTCCGATGGCTCGCCATGATGCTTTTCGAGGGCGGGTTTGTGATCCCACAAATCAATATGGCTAGCCGCCCCCGCCATAAACAACTGCACGACCCGTTTGGCTTTCGGCGGATGGTGCAGAACCTGCAACTCCCCACCACCACACCGAGCCTGTTCCTGCAACATCATCGCAAGTGCTAGTCCGCCGAAACTCGTGCCGGCATTCGCTAGAAAGTTTCGACGGTTGAGCATGAGGCCATTCCTAGTTTCGTAGACTGGGACATGTCCCAGCATTCTCGAATGTCATAACGCAATCAAAAGCTGGGTTACGCTTTGCTAACCCAGCCTTGTATCTTGCAAGCGACTATATTGGATCTTGGTTTTCGTG
>NZ_CFHRBF010000015.1:168056-248232 GCF_984380535.1 Thalassoroseus sp. | reverse complement strand
CTGTTCTGCAGCGAACAACCACTGAGCCCGGAACCATCCCCGAGTAATGGCTCGTAGACTTTGTCTTGTTGATCGGGATAAGTGTGGACGACGATCAAATGGTTGTAAGGATCGACCTCGTGAATATAGTCCGCCATCGCTCGCAATTGCTTCGTGCTCTGGGTGTTCTCCTCGCCGAGATTCCAGTTCAGTGCGAGGTTATGTCCGAAGCGAGCTACCAATTCACGACAGTACAACTTCCGTTCGATCCCAAGCTCGCCGCCATCGAGTGACTCGGGCACTCGATTCTTCCCCTTGCCACGATTGTTGTCGTCGTTTTCCGTTTCCTGCATTTTGAAGTGCAGGTACATACCGCGATCGGTGGCATGCGCAAAAACGGTGCCCCACTGATCGAGTTTTGAACAATCGTAATGCAGTTTTTTGTCGCGTTCGATAAACGGCCACACGTTGTCGCCATCGCCGCCCGCGTTGTATGTCAGAAAGGAAAACGCATTGCATCCTTTGCCTGACAAGTAATTGACCGCACCGATTAATCCCTTTCCTTTGCCATCTTTCCAAGTCGGGTCCTCGGGTTGCCAATCCTGGATGTGAGGAGACCATGTCTTGAGCGGCACCTTTTTCTTGCGGGCTACAGTCCCGTCGAAGTCTCGGTAGGCAAGTAATGTTTCTGGTGCATCCGCCCCGGCTTTTAGAAAGTAATCACCCGAGCCGGCAAACTTCAGATAGCGTTCGCCGACGTACTGCAACCGCCCGCGATCGCGTGGATTTGTTGACGCTCCTGGGGGTGGTTTGATCTCGAATCGCCCGCTGAGCCCATCGTACGGAGCAACCGCCTCAGAGTTGGCATCTTGGTTTAATGCAGCTAGTTGGCCATGTCGAAATGTGACCGTATAAGACCAGTTCCCGGGCTTGTCGGGCGAAAGATGTGCCCGCCACCGATTGCCCGAACTCGCGGAGGTGTTTGCGGCGTTGCCGTCGGCGGCGAAGTATCCCGGCACCGTGTAAACGGGCGAGCCTGATTCGTGCTGAAAACGCACCTCGAACCGGTAGTCGGTGAACGGATTCGGACTCGTATCCGCTTCCCGTGCGAACGGTCCTTCCAAAGTCAAAGTGATGTTTCGCCACGGATAATGTTCGCCGGAGATGGAGACAGTTTCGTCAGCCTGCACAGGAGTGGGGAAGTACCATACAGTCGCAAGCCAGCAGACGATCCAACGATTCATAGATGAGCGCCTTCGTATTGCATGTGGATGAATAATCGTGATCCGCGCGCACTGACGAACGAGCAGCGTGTGGGACGCAGCTCGTTCGTTTGGTGTTTGAGTCTAAAAAGAAAAGCCAGCAGCGAGAAACTCAGTTATGGCTTTAGGGAGCGGCTGGCGGTGGCGGAGGTGGTGGCGTTTGACGGAAGTAAGCCGCCAACTGTGGCACCTGACTCGCCGGCTGCCACCCTGACATGCCCGCAGTCCACACATAGGTTTCCGGAGTGACTTGCCCGCCAGAAATTTGACCGCCAAGCTGCTGTTCACTCATCGGCGGCGATGTTTGGCCGTTGGTCGATATATGCCATTGCACTGCTTGGGGTGGTGGTGGCGGAACCGGGGCCCCGGCCGGAGCCGCCCCACCTTGGGCGAACTTGTTCGCCATCGCGAAACCCATCCCGAGTCCCATCCCTTCAGCCGCACCTCCGCCCGCTGGATTGTTGGCAGCGGCTTCGATCGCCGTGCCCATTTGGTACGCCTGATATTTCCCCATGTCGCCGATGACACCCATACTCGTACGAGTATCCAACGCCTTCTCGACCGCCTCGGGCAGCGAAATGTTGACGATGAACATATCCGGGAGGTCGAGACCGTATTCGTCGTCAACCCGCTCGACGGCGTACTCTCGTAACTCCTTGGCAATTTCGCGATAATTCGACGCCAGGTCCAAAGCGGCGATATTCTTCTCACCCAACATATCGGTGAAAGCTTCAACGATAATCGACCGCAACAACTCATTGACTTCGTTGCTATCGAATTCCGAGTCCGTACCGACCAACTCAGTCAGTAATGCCCGGGGGTCTTGGCATTTCAGCGAATACGTCCCAAAGGCCCGCAACCGGATCGGACCAAATTCCGGGTCGCGGAGCATGATCGGATTCGGGGTTCCCCATTTCAGCCCGGTGAGCTTCTTCGTGCTCACAAAGTAAACTTCGGAACGGAACGGGCTGTCGAAACCGTATTTCCACCCCTGCAAGGTCGAGAGCAGCGGAAGATTGTCGGTCTTGAGTGTGTAGTTGCCTGGTTCGAAGACGTCGGCCAATTCGCCGCGATGTACGAAAATCGCTACTTGGCCGGGACGGACGATCAACTGCGCCCCGTTTTTGATCTCATTTTGATAACGGGGAAACCGCCATACCAATGTTGAGTGGGAATCATCGAGCCACTCGATAATGTCAATGAGTTCATTACGTAACTTCTCGAATAGTCCCATCTCGGGCTCTCCTCATTGAAACAGGTCGGCTGAACCGATCGACCGCGACCAATTCTCAGGTTGCAAAGATTGTAACCCGGTTGCAGCGGAAAATCGACGAATGTGAATCGGGAATGTTCGACTGGCCAATTACAAAAAATTTCGACCAATGACGACGCGGATTGAGTACACAAACGGATTGCAAGGTGCTACAATTCCGCTCCATGGTCGTCAACGATAAATTCACCAAACGGATCTCCAAACTTTTTGGCGAACCTTGAATTGTGTGAATTGTCCGACACACCATGCCCAAGTGGCGGAATTGGCAGACGCGCTAGGTTCAGGACCTAGTGGGCTTAACGCCCGTGGAGGTTCGAGTCCTCTCTTGGGCACCTTACCCTGCAAGGACTTACGGCGAATTGCCGTGAGTCCTTTTTTCGTGGTGTGTTGAGTTTTACAACATTCTTACAGTGACCGGCAGCAGTACCGATGGTCACTTGGAATCCAGAAACTAAACGCCGAAGCGATTTCCGGCAAGATTGAGCACACACTCTTTCAACTCGCTCCTGGCAACCGAACAATCACCGGAAACATTGATCCCGGCGATTTCATCGTCAGTGGCCTCACCAGCCCTCGCCAGCAAAACTAACACCGCGATCGACCGGCTGACGAAAGACGACCTAGAAACGGCCCTGCGGAAGCGATCTTAATAGGTCAGCGCAACGTCCGTGACGATAGAGTGGCAATCGCAAAGGACATATCGCATCACCGCTTCCAGCGAGCGCTACCCGGAACATGTTGGGAACGTTTGATGCCTAGCGGCAAGAAACGCATCGTATTCGCGTTTCCTGGATGCGGACGACATTCACCGATAGGTCAAACCGAGCTTGAAGCGATCGAAGCTCTTCATCATCGGTTCTAGCGGGAGGCGATTGACGAATAACTCATGATGACGAGTGCAAAATATGGAACGATATTAAAGACGATGAGCGCTAGTTTGTAGTATCCCAAATAGAGGTACCACGCATTTCTGACTGACGCTTCTTCGAGGTTGAACATGGCGGAGTGAATCGCGATCCCCCGGTCTTTCAACAAGACAAATGCCATCAGAGAAAGCGCGAAGATGCCACAGTTGAGTACGGTACACCATCCCAGGAATTCCCGGATCAATTCGATGTCCATCGATCTACCGTTCTTTCTGCGGCTATATGCCTTCGAGAATTCGCGTGGATTCTGTTTGAGACAGTTGGTCGATGCCACGGTCGTGATGAATCAAACTACGGATCCGCGTTCGGTACCGTTCTGGCGTCATCAAAAACGTAAGATGATGGGGTTTGGATCATCGAATTTAGTGATATGTAGTACTAGTGACTTATGTGATTCCACAAGGCTTGAGTCGCGTATCAGCCAGAGTTGTCTTGGTATGCACCCGCGGAATAAGTGAGCTCATAGCTGTGAGAATAAATCTCGATCAAGTTCCCAAATGGATCTTCACAGTAAACCATCCGGTAGGGCTTCTCGCCGGGATAGTACTCTCGAACGGGCATTCGTTGCTTGCCACCGTTTTCAACGATCCGTTTGGCGAGACCTTCCACGTCTGGGTCTTGGACGCAAAAGTGAAACACCCCTGTTTTCCAGTATTCAAAGTTGTTCTCGGGTCGTTCTGCATTGTTAAACTCGAAGAGTTCGACACCGATTCTGTCGCCGGTGGCCAAGTGAGCAATCCGGAACCGCCCCCAGCCTTCACCAAACACATCGTTGCACATCACGCCAATGGCAGAATCATCGGAGACAACTTCTGTCGGAGGCATTATGACGTACCATCCCAATGTCTTGGTGTAGAAGTCGACTGCTTGATCCAAGTCCGTTACGGAAATGCCAATGTGGGAAAACGTACGGGGGTATGTCATGCGGGACTTTCCGAGAAGGGACAAGTTGTCTGGAAGGGCCTTGTTTCGGTGATGACGTATAGGTAGCAATGCTCTCCGTGCATGCGATGGTTCGGCTACGGTTTCTTACTCCGCCAGGTCTGTGGCACAACGTGCGTGACGTACCCAGAACTCATTAGCGGCACCTTCTGTCGATGGTTCAGTCTCGGGGTGCTGCCAACTGGCTTGACCATCAGCAAACCACATTTTCCCTTCCATTGGCACAGACACGCCCGTCGGCAACCGAGCATTCCATGAATCGCAATCAGAAATTGGGACGTACCTGTCAAATTCGTCAAAGTCGTGATCCCGACCGTCTACAATCCTTTGGTGAAAGTCCTCGCAAAATGATATGTAGGCAAGCAATTGATCCTGAAGCTCCCCTTGGCCAGGAATAATTCTCACATCGTACTCAGCGAACCATGTTCCTTGGTGTGGTATCACGCGATGGAGGTCAGCGACCAACAAGTCACCATACCAGAGTTGAAGTTCCAGCGGTGGTGGTTCTACCCAGCGGGCCATGCGATGTACATCTCTAGTGGTCGAACTCGTTTTCTCTCAATAATCTTACTTGAGAGTACCCGTGATGTTCATGACGGTCAATCTCTGGCTTGCCAAGGGGATGCGTCCAATTCGTGGTGCGAATTGACCGAGTCATTCTTGCGGGGCAGATTGGTCGAATGAAACTCCTCGAACATTATCGAGCAGCTTGTGGAGTCCGCCGCTTAGCGGAACGAATCCTTCAGACTTACAGCCGTTGGGTCGAAGAGTTTCTGCGGTATCATCACGAGCGCCGGGTCACGGGACCCATCCAAAGTGATAAGTGAGAAGAACGTTGAGGCGTTTCGCACGCTTTTTTGTATGGGTGAGCCGTGATTCGATTGGACGAGGACACGGGCCGCATTCGCTGGTACGCCCATCTCAGCGTCATCGATCGCACTATCAAGCAGACCTCTAAGGTCGCCCGGACGAACAAACGCGTCACTTGCCATACGCCGTGGCACTCTTTCACCACGCATCTGCTCAACGGATATGACATCCGGACTGTACAGAAACTTCGCGGCCTCTAGAACGACGATGGCTCCCGGGTCAGTAGGCTGCAAATGAATACCATCTCGGCAGCCTGTAAGCGATCACGTAGGCACCAGACGACCAACGAAGTGCCATTTCAATCTTCCAACGTTCGACCTCGCGGGACCTGAGTGGTCCGTTGTGCACAGTGCTCGAATGATGGTTCTTCAGGAAATTTTCCTGCTCCAAGAAAAAATCTGAAAGTTTTCGGTTAGGGGTCGGGCAGGACCGCATAGAGGAAGTTGAGCACTTGATGTCTGCAATGGAAGGCATGTCCGCGATTGGGGTCTGGACCAATGGACCAGCTGCCTGCCAGCCTCGGCAGCAACCCGTCGGACGCTGAAACACCGCTTAAAAGGCAGACTCCGACGGGTCAGAGTCTCGCCATCGTCTAACTTCCACCTTCCTGCGAGCCAAACCATGACAAAGTCCAAAACGCGCCGACGCAAGACCGTCTCCCGCCGAGCATTGCAACGCGACATCGCGGCCGTCGTCGAGACGCTGGAAACTCGTGTGATGCTCGCGGCCGACATTTCGTTCATGAACGTGGATGGAGTCATTGAAGTCAGCACATCACCGGATGATGGCGGCAACACGGAGATCGTCACGCTTCAGGGCGATACCGCTGCCGATACGGCACTACTGCAAGAATTCTTTGCAAGCGGGACCGGCGAAGCGGATGTGGTTGCTTTTGACGGCGAGATTCGAGTTCGAGATCGTGGGCTGTCTGGACGGTTTCAACTGGCGGAAACGCCCGTTGATGGGGGGTGGCGAGTTTCGATCGTGGCCAGCAATGTGGATGTGCAACTCGGCGACGAGACCGGCATCCGCTTGATCGATGCTGATGGAGTCTTCGTCCTCGATACAACCGGCATCGCAGGCCGCATCGTGGCCAATGACTCAACCGACGACATGGAAGTGTTCGGTCTGCCGGGTTTGGGTTTGTCGTCTCCCTTCACAGAAGGTTTGGCGTATGAAATTAACACCACCGATCGAGCAATCCAGACGCAAGTGGCCACTCTTCCTGGGGGGGGCAATCTGAACTTGGATGCCGATGGCCCTGGCAGTCTCATTCTCGATCGAATTCACGGACCGGCTCAGTTTTCCATCGTGGGAGCCGACGCTTCGGTGGCCGACATTGAGGGACTGTTTACGGTCACTCAAGTTGACTCATCGCTATTGTCCCTCGATGCCACGGACATCGGGGTCACGGTCTACGCGGGAACTCAGCGGATCGCGAAACTTGATGCGGGTAATGGCACGTTCGATCTCGGTTACGACCCCCTTGAAGACACGACAGACTTTCGATTGGTGGGGGAAAGCTTGGAATTGAATGGCTTCTCACTGCTTCCCGACGAGAACGGAGACAATCCGCCTGCCAGCGATGGAGGGGATGGGTCGGAGGTCGATGTGCGGGTCGGTTCGCTCGATGTCCGCAAGGCCAAGGTGACGGCTCCCGTACTGCGATTGTCGGAAGATGATTTTCAGTTTCAGGTGACCATCGAAGCCGATAGCTTTCAACTGGCCAAGGCGGGCGAGGCCGATCCCGCCAATCCGGGAACGGACGTTCCAGACGCCTTCAGTCTGTCGGCCAGCGACATCACCGGCGGGCTGACCTTGAGCGGAGTCGTCGAGGAGACCATTGTCACCGCTGCGTCGGCTCCCGTGTTTTCATTCGAGGCCGGTCAGGCAACGTTTTCCGTCGGCGAATTGATCACCGCCGAGATCGTCGGGTTGGAAGTCTCGTACGATCCGCAACAGGGAGAAGATCAGCAGATCGTCGCGCTCGATGAATTAACGCTGGAAGCTCCCGCGTTGGGACTCCGTGCGCAATTCCTGCCGGACGAGAATGAGCCGGCTTTGGTGGTCTACGGTGATGGTTTCGAGTTTGGTCGCGGACGGTTCGGTTTAGGGAATGACGAGACGGTGACGATCGGTCCGTTGGTCACCGTAACCGCCCCGTATGTGCAGTGGAACGACTTCAGCTATCGAAAGCCGACAGGGTATTCCTTGGGTGGCGTCTCACTCGGGGCGGCATTGATCGAAATCGCCCCAGAAAGTCCGCCGCAAAGAGGGACGATCGACCTCAACGACCCGGATTCCATCTCCGACCCCGCGTGGACGGTATCCGGTTCAAACATCTCCGGAACGGTTTCGATTTCCGAGGATGGGCAATCCATTGAAGATGTGAGTTTCGCGGCTGCCACGATCAACGCGGATTTGGGATTTCTGAAATTCGAGGCCACCGATGTGGCCATCACTCCGACAGCAACCGGAGACGAAAACCTGATTCGCGTCGGCGGAACCGTCACCGCAACCGTGAGTGCCGGGCCGTTCACTCTGACGGGCAGCGCATCGAAGTTTTCCGTGCAGGGCGACGGTGACTTTGTAGCCGACGAGAACTTTCAAGTCTCGCTGGATACAAGCGGGTTGGTTCCCAACGATGTCAATTGGCCGTCATTCTTGCCGATCCAAATTGACAAGATTGGTGCCCGCTGGGCGGACTTTAACACCGCGCCAGAGCGATTTGAAATCCTGGTTTCGGCCTCGATCAACAACAAATTCGCCTCCCTGCCGAACCTGAACGTGAGCGGCTCAGTCACCGACCTGCGGATTGATCCCGCGAAGCTCGCGGACGGAGAGAACCCGCTGATCGATGTCGGTAGCGTCACCGCCAGCATTGAAGGCCAACTGTTCGGGAACGGTCTCTCGGCCACATTGACCGCCGGTTTTTTGAAGTTGGATGAAGACGGACAACGCCTTCCGGATGGCTCGTTGGAATTTGAAGAGAGCATCTTTTATGGCGGAATTGAAGGCTCGTTCAAGCTTGCCGGGGATATCGGCACGACGATTCGCTTGGGCTTTAGCGAGCGTGGTTTTCTGTCTGGGTACCTCTCGTCCGAAACTCCGCAGGGGATTTTGTTGGACCCTGCCAGCGGGTTGAGCATTAAGAACTTCCGAGGCGGAATCTCCTTCAATGCCACACCGTTAGAGAAACCGGCCACGCCGGAGGGACTGACCAACCCGATTTTTCAGCCGACCACACGACTCACACCCGAGCAATGGCAGGACCAACTCAAACAACAGGTTGCCAATCAGGTGTCAACGAACGGTGGGGTGATCTTCGACTTCACTCGTAGCGATGCCGGTGGTGCGATGCAATCGATCATCGCGCGACTCAACGACGGGACGTTCCCGCAACGCGATGCGAATCGTAATCCCAGTGCTCTCGAAAGCAAGTTCCAGGAATTGGGCTACCTCATCAGCACACGGACCCGGCTGCCTGATGTCACCGTCTTGGAACAGGGTCAACGCTGGAAAGTGCAACTTGGGGATGCCCTCTATGTCCTGGAAAAAGCTGGCAGCGGCAGTGGTGAGCGACTTCGTGTTTCGCGTCCGACGTTGACATTGCCCACCGATCTGAAATCGGAATTGAACAATGGCCGCGTGACGAATGTTGTAGTTTCTGCCTTCGCGGCCGCTAACATTGCACTCCCGGACACGGCGATCGTGACCGAAAAAACCGCCGCTGCTGGTGGTGGCATTTCGTGGGAGATCTCCGCGGGCGACGTCGTGTTTCGCGTCACGGAAGAATCTGACGATAACGGCGATGGCAACGGGTTTCTGGCAGTCAGTGGAGGCGGCGGGGCGTTCGAGGATGCGGAAAAAGTCATCCGCATCGAAGCCGGCGGAACTTTTTACAGCCAACACGTTCCAGAGGAGACGTTGAGCATTGATGCGGAAGTCATCATCACAACGGATGGCAAATTCGTGGTCGTGGGGGTCGGGAACTTCGGCGGCAACGATCAGCAAAGCGTTTTGGAGATTGACGCGAAACTATTCGGCGACCTCAGTTCGTTGGACGAGACCAATCCGAACGATCCGTTGAGTCTGACTTTCCTCGGCGATTTGCGACCCGGTACTGCCAGTGGTGCCGACACTGAGCCGGGGCTGTCGAGCTCCAATTCCAGCGGTCTCGATGCTCCGCTGCGACTCGAAGGAGAGCTAACGCTCGCGTTTCTGGATGCCAACGGCAGTCTGATCAACCCCACGGATCAACCCGACGCCATCGAGACGGTTCAATTGCGTGTGGTCGGTCGTGGGACGCTGAAGGCCAGTGGCGTCGCCTCGGTCATCTTCGGGGGTGATGCCCAGACCAGCGGCGGAGCGGGGGGCTTTGCCGAACTCGAACTCAACTACACGGACAACGACGACGTCCAGCGTGTGCAACTGGATGTGTCCGGCAGTCTTTCCATCGCGGGGCTAATTCAAGCCGACGACCTTGTTTCCGGTGCCGGGCAATTGACGTTCGAGAACCGAGCCGGTGAGTCGCTGGACATTTGGGGCGCGGTGGAAGTCGATTTCGACAGCGAATCAGGCGGGAACTTGTCGTTTCTGAAGGAAGCGGGCCTGTCCGCGGATGCGAATCTGTTGCTCGGCTTGAATCTCAGCGACAAAGACCAAGTCATCGAACTCAACCTTCCTGGACGCGAGCCGGAACTCATCGAACTCGATCCCCTGACGTATGTCTTCGAAGCCCAAGGATCATTGTCGCTCGAACCCGATCTCGGACCGATCACTGCCGGTTTTGTGTTCGATGGTGCGTACTCGCTCCTGGTGAGTCTGGATCAGAACGACCCCGATGATCTGTTCGACGATTTCTTCAACGTCGAATTCTTCTTGGCGGGAGGAATGAGTCTCTATCTCGGTGTCGGTGGAACCACTCTTTCTGATTTGGAAGCCGACGTTCTGGGAGTCATCGTAGTTCGCAAAGTGGGCCTACAAACGACTCCAGAGTTAGCCGCTCGGTTCGACCTCGCGGTGGGGGCTCAGTTCCCGGGAGTGGACCTTGAGTTGGAGAAAGCTCAATTCCAGATCAACACCACCGGCGAAGATGTGATCTATGAGATTTCGGACCGATTTACCGATCGGATTGCTGCTCTCCAACAGCGACGCGGTGAAACTTGGGATAACGACTCCAACTTCTTGAATCCGGTAGAACAACCGGACGGATCTTTTGAGATCACAATCGGCGGCGCTCCGACGTCCAGCGATGGCGAACTGCTTGCTGCCGGACCTTATGCCCAAGCAGAAATCAGTGGTTATGTTGACGTTCTCGACGCCTTCCGCGTGGACGGGGACTTCCGTTTGAACGTCGGTGAAAACGGGCTGGGTTTGGAAGCCTCAGGCACGCTGACCCTCGAACTGCCCGGTGCCGGTGACATTCTTAACCTTGATGTCGGTGGCACGCTGGTGGTGACGCGGAACGGGCTGTATGGAACCCTAGAAGTGGACCGAGAAGTCGACCTGAACATTGCCGGACTTGAACTCGGTGCAGACGTCGGTGGTTTACTAGAAGTTAATACGACCGGCATTGATGTTGATCACGAAAATTGGTCGATCGCCGCTCGTTCGGCTGGCTTCCTACTTGATGGCAAAGTAACGATCGCGGGATTCGAGTTGGACGGCCTTTACACTCTCACGGTCAACTCGCAGCAATTGCAAATGCTATTCGATGCGAACTTGGCAGTCGCCGGTTTTTCCGCTGTTAACGTGCGGGGAACGGCTCAGATCATCTATTCAGGAGCTAACCCAGGCTTAATTCTCAATACGGCACTTCGAATCGATGGCCAGAACGGGATTATCCCATTTGGATCGGGCGACCTTTTCCAGCTCAGGGGTGATCTCTTCCTGAATGTCGACACCACTCGCGGTTTTGGTCAAATCGCGATTCGGGACCTGAATTTGACCGTGCTCAATGTGATCGACCTCCGAGGCGAAGCGGCGATTACGGCAGGGTTCGATCCGAATTCCGGAGCCTTTATGCGGCTCGCCGGGAACTTCGAGGGCGATCTGCTTAACATCCTTCAAGTCAATGCTAGCGGTTTCTTCGACACCCGGGGTGCGTTCGATATCGACTTCCGCGGCGGGTTCGTGCTGGGCAGCAATTCGTGGGGCATTCGTGGTGACGTTCAAGTGGGCATCAGTTACCTGCCGACGATCGCGGATGACTATAACTCCCCATATCAATTGGGTGTCGCAGGGTCGGCATCCGGTCGGGTCCGCGCGTTCGGACGCACAATTGCCGGTGTCGGTCTGGCCCTCGATTTCAACTCTTTGACAGGGCGGTTGCAGCTCGCCGGCTCGGTTCGAGTCCTGCTGGTTCGCCGGTCCGTCCGCTTTAGCATCGGATACCTGCCAGTCAATGTCGTCGCCACACCCCGTTTGGACCTTGCGACTCTCGATGCGTCGAATGGCAACCTCGTCCTGAACGTCGGGGATAGAGCCGGGATACGGGAACTTCCTCTCCCTCAGCCGCGAGTGCCGATTCAAGATGAAGATTATGCCATCGAGGTACTTCGTCGCAACGCGAATGGTAGTTTCGACGTCCGCGTCAATGGCATGGGAGAAAGTCAAGTTTTCACGGGCGTCCGGAGTGTCACGGGCGACTTCGGTGCGGGGAATGATTACTTCCAGGTCATCCACAGGGAAGGCAGCGCCAATGATCTGATACTCCCTGTTACCGTCAGCGGTGGTATTGGAGACGATCAGTTGCTCAGTGAGTCGCCGGGCGGCGTCGTTTTCTATGGGGATGACGGTTCCGACGTGCTGATCGGTGGATCGGGTGATGATCTGCTCGATGGCGGTGCGGAAGACGACTTCATCGTCGGCAACGCCGGACGTGACACCATCACTGGAGGGACGGGGACTGATGAGATCGTCTGGAATCAAGGAGACGGCCGGGAAATTTCGATCGCGGGCGGTGCCGACTCCGACCATTTGATTCTCATCGGCGGTAATAACTCCGAAACCCTTCGGCTGTTCAAACAGAACAATGAGCTGGTATTGACCGATGGTCCATCAACGGAGTTGGTCTCCGCCGGGGGATTCGAGACAGTCAGCCTGTTCGCCGAGGAGGGAGGCGACCGCATCGAAGTCGAAGATTTGTCCGGCATCGGGTTGGAAACGTTGGCCCTCGATTTGGGCAAGGGTGGGCGAGATGCGGTTCACATTCTAGGAACCAATCAAGCCGACACCATCACCGTGGCGAACCTTCACAACCCCGACGATCCGATCACCATCACCGGCTTCGGGCCAACCATCGAAGTGAACGCGGTCTCTGACCGATCGGATCAGTTGGTTCTCGATGGACGCGGCGGCGACGACACATTGCGGATTCTTCCCGGCAGCACGGCTAAGTCCAGTCGCATGACGGTTTCTTTACAGGGCGGCGATGGAAATGACACGTTGATATCGACTTATGCGACAGGAACGATCGACGGTGGAGCGGGGCACGACACGATCACTGTGCAAGACCCACAGTTTGCCCACCTGACCGTCAGCCCGGATAAGATCGTCGCGAACCGCGAGGAACTGCCAAACGAAGTGATGCGTTACCTCAACGCCGAAACACTGAACGTCACGCCGGGCGACGGCGGCGGGGTCGTCGATGTGGTGGGGACTTCGGTCACGACAACGGTTTCCGGAGCGAACACGACCGTCAACGTTCAACACGTCGATCAAGACACCTTGTTGAACATTCGGAATGTTCAGTCGGCCACGCTAGGTCAGCAGGGTTCACTCCGGCGAATCTTCGGGGCGGTCGATGTTCGCGGCGCGGGAACGGTTTTGACGCTCGACCTGAATGCCGAAACCGATTCGATGAATCTCGAAGTGACCAACGACACGGTTACGGGTCTCGATTCCTTCATGCCCGCCGCCAATTTGCTCCGCTTCGGACCAGATGTCGAACTATCGTTGGAACTGGGGAGCGGAAACGACCAAGTGACGGTGGACGATCTGACCCGTCGGCTCAACGTCAACGGCGGACTGGGCAACGACATCGCGACGGTCACGCTCAGGGATGCGCCATTGGACGGGAGCGCGATGCTCTCCACCGATGCGGTCGAGTCGGTCATTTTCCACCACACTCCCACGGTGGCCACCGGAACCGAATGGCAGATCGTTGGCAATTCCTTGCGGCAGGCGGATGAGACGATCGTCCAGACAGCGGCCGCGCAGCTTACGATCTACAATCTCAGTGATGGAGACGACACACTTTCCATTCTCGGCGGCTTTGACCACCTGACGGAAGTGAACGCCGGTGGCGGGTCCGACACGATCCATGTGGCCGACCCCAAAGCCTTAGTCGGCAGCGATGCCTCGCAACTGGCATTGATGACGGCCCCGCTGATCCTTCACGGCGGACAGGGAACCGACAACATCATTCTCAACGACCAACAAAATCTACGGACCGACGTTCACGCAGGGATCGGGACGCTCGATCTGGTTCGTGGAGAAGTCCGTGGTTTTGCGATTCCGTCCGATGGAGGGATCAACTTCGACGAATTTGAGTCGTTTGTGCTGAATACCGGTATTGGCAACTACGACATCACATTGATTGATTCCAACATCTCGGCCACGCTCAATTTTGGCTCCGGGGCCGATACCTTGACGATCAACGACCATCAAGCCCCGCTGACCGTCAACTTGGGGGACGGAGATGATACCGCGATTCTCCAAGGTTCCCGGGCGGACTTGACGCTAGACGGCGGCGACGGCGGCGATGAATTCCGTCTCGACTTTTCGACACTGACCACATCCGCTCACGGAGAACTCGTCGACAGTGAAGTGAACGGAGTCCGCGTTGCTGGCTTCGCGAATCTCGGCAGTGCCGGGATCTCTGCCAATGCTTTCGAACAAGTCGACGTCACACTAACGCCATTCAATGACTCGTTGACAGTCGATTTCGCCACCGCCGACATTCAACGGGTCAGTCTGAACGGAACCGGCGGAGACGATCGTTTCCTCGTGCAAAACGTCGGCAGTCCCACGGTCGTCAATGCCGGCAGTGGACAGGACATCGTCACTGTTGCCATCTCCGGTGATCCACTCGACGCGAACGACCTGTCAAATCGGCTCACCTTCGATCTCGGTTTGGAAGCACTGACCGTCGACAACTCTGATTTCACTGGCGATGTTGATTGGCAGACGGCACAAGGTGCGTTATCTGTTGGGAATAATCAGACCGAGCAACGGTTGCTGGATATCGGGGGAATTTCTGAAACCCGGATCATCGCCGGTAGCGGTGAAAACCGACTGACCATCAACGAAACGGCGGATCGCTCCACCAATGTTTCGATTACAGAGAACATGTTGCAAGTTACATCGGGTGAGCAAATTCTCGGCCATGCCGACTTCGAACAACCGGTGTTCACAACGCCCATCCAGGGTTTGAACGGTGTAACCGACACGGCGACCATCGACGAGCACCTGTTGGCCGTCTCCCCCTCGCAGAACAATCTGCTCATCTTCCCCATTCGAGGGGGGCTGCCACAGCGTTTGATCGACGGCATCGACGACGTGCCTGCCGGAATTCTTCAGGGAGCGCTTCGGGTCGAACCTTATCATGGGAACACCGCCATCGTCGTAACGCCTACCAAGGTGTCCCGATTTGTGATCGATGCTTCCACCAATCGCTGGCGATTTGACGGTGTTCTCGTTGATGCGGCGAACGACATCGGTCTCAGTTTCGGGACGGGCATCAATGATGTCGCCGTTCGCGATCAGGATTTGTACCTGTTAGGTGCGGACCGTTCGAGTCTGGGGATCTGGCGACCGGGCACCGGCTTTGTACTGACCGACTTGCACGAAACGCCAGGATTGGTCGATCTGACCGTCGACCCATCCACGGGAAATGCTCATGTCGTTCGCGACCAGGCGATTCACGTTGTCCGCCCAGACGGAAGTGTGGTGACGCGAGATGCCGCCGAAGACTTCCAATTCGGCGATGCACTCGAACAAGTAGAGACCAATGCCGACGGAACGCGGCTTTACATCCTCTCCACGGAAGTTGTTAACGGCCTCGATGTGAAGGTCGTCAACGTTTATGCCCGTGAGGTCAATGCACAAGGAGTTGTCAGCAAACATCTCCAGCGGTTCGAAGTGCCGGAAACCAGCGTGCATCTGTTCGTCAGCCGGAATGATTTTCTCTATCTGACTCAGCGATCCCCAAGCTTCACATTGGAATCGATCGTTCGCTATCAATTAGACGAGGACGGCCAACTTTCGGACGTGAATAACCCTCAGACATTCTCGCTTCCGGCAGCCTTTCAGAATTCTATTCCTTCGAATTTTCACCTGTATGGTGGAGCCGCATCACGGAATGAAAATCCGAATCTGGTCTACCTGCGGCTTGGCGGTGATTCCTTCACAATATCGGATGATAGTGCAGCTCAAACAGGGACCGAATCCAACAACGGTTACGGCGGACTGTATAGCACGTTCTTCACAACGCGAACCGTTCAATTACCCGGTTCCGGCGTGGACGTTGATATCCCGTTTCGATTCTTTCAAACGCAAGTCATCATCGGTTCCGGTGTGGGCGGCACCGATCAAGAGCACTTTTCGACCGGTCACCAAGGTCACTTCGTTGATGCAACGATCTCCGTTGCCCTCAGTCGTGACGGCAGCGAATACCATTTAACTGTCATTGGCATCACTGGTGAGGATCTCAACACGACGAACCAGGTGCTGACCTATCAGTTCACCATTCCCGCGTCGAAAGTCTATAACGCTGTGCCCGTCCCTGTTCTGGAACAGACGGGAATTCAAGCGATTCCTGCGGGGATCACCGCGGCAAGCCATGCCCAGTTAGACGACCTTTCCACACTGGTTGTCGCCTTCGGATCGAGTGTGGACATCTACGATGTGCGTCCTGCGTTGCAGTTTCCCGTTTACCGAGGCCGAATAAATTTAGGCTACGATGTACTCGATTTAGGAAATGCTCAAGGATTGACGTACGCGTTGCTCGAAGACGGGAATGGAAATCGGAAGGTCAGTGAACTTTCCCTGAGTAACGGCATCGGTTTCTTCTCCACTTTCTTCACCGATGCATTGGAAATCGATCATTCACAGGTCTCGAACAGCTCCGGCACAACGGGCGGAGACCGCATCCAAGGCGATTCTCAAGGCAATCTATTGCTGAGTGGGAATGACGACTCAACCGGAACTTTCACCGGCTTTGTCTCGTCGTATGTCCGGCGGGATGTCAACCAGTTCAACTACACCGGGACACTTCGCGACGGCGACGAAATTCCCGGACAGATCGCCGGGTTGCAAAGCATCACCGTCTCAGCGGACGGCAAACATGTTTACGCTGTCGATCCCCAGACCGATACGCTAGTGATTCTCGGTTGGGACTCTGATACCGAAACGCTCATCGGCGAGCCAACCGTCCTGCGTGATCAAGTCGGCGGACAGAATCATCTCGGCGGTATCGCACGAATTGCTCTACACCCGAACGACCAAGAACTGTTCGTAGTCAGTGATCGCGATCGCAAAATCGTCAAGTATTTTCGCAACCCGAACACCGGCCAGTTGCAACAAAATGCAGTCATCGACATGAGCAGTCTCGCCGCTGGAGAGACGGCCCAGGATCTCCAAATCGACGCTGATGGCAGTGTGTTCCTGGTAACGAATCGCGGGATTCATCGCGTCGGGTCAACCGGCATTACCGCCTCGGTCGCACTGACGGATCTAACGGATCTGCAATTGATCGGCGATGGCCGTCTGTTTGTGACCCAGAGCGCGAGTGGTCGTCTGTGGCTCTTGGATCAGAACTTAGCCGTTCAGAAGCAGATCGATGGTCTCGACGGTGCAACGGCGGTTTGGCATGATGCCCAATTCACGATCGTCACTGGCGGCAGCAGCGATTCGCTGTTCATGCTCGATTCGACCATTCTCCTCGACGCCGCGAACTCGACAAACCCGCTGGTGCAGACGATTGTCGAGGGGCAAGCCGGGGTGCGGGGAATCGCCGGAGCCTCAGCGGTTGCCCGATCCACAAGCGGCGACTTCGTGTTCGTCATGGGACAAGCCGATCACACGCTGGCAGCCTTCCGTGTGGAAGAGAGCGGCAATCTGCAGTTTGCTCAGTTTGTCCGCAATGGTTTCAGTGCAACGCTCGGATTGTTCGATGCCAATTCGATCGTTATCCACCCAACCAGCAATGCTCTGCTCGTCGGTTCGAGCAGTGGTTTTGGCTTCGGTCGCGGCGGTCTCTCGGTGTTTGCCATCGATGAGCAAACCGTGGAACCCACGCAGTACAACGTTAAACTCGAATCGGAAACAACGGGCGGTTCCTGGACGCACGCAACCGTCAACACCGGTTCCCGCGCGGATCGGGTTTCTATCCGCGAAGAGTTTCTCGGCGGATTGTCCATCAATACCGCCGGCGGAACAGACTTTGTGGACCTCGCAAGTTCGGGCAGCACGACGACAATCGATACCGGTTCCGGTTCGGATCTCGTGGAACTTCGAGCGGGCAGCGTCAATGCTGTCGTGAGTGTTGAAACTCGCGATGGCAATGACGCCGTCAACATTCGCCGCACAGGAACCGATTCGATGACGACGATCGAAACTGGCACGGGAGCCGATTATGTGACCGCTCAAGGGGCCGAGTTAGCCGGACCTGTGACGCTTCGAGGCGGCGATCAGAACGACACGCTCACGTTCTTCGCGGCAGAGAACTCCAGCACTGGCAATTCCGTGACTCCCAATGGCGACATTCAGGTCATCGGCAACGGGCAACTCAGCTATTTCAGCATTGAAACCCTCAGCATCTTTGCACCACCGTTGATCAGCATCACGCAACCAACCGGCTCTTTCGTCGAAGGCCAACCGCTACTCCTCGATGCTAGCAACTCGAATCTCTTCGGAAACTCCGGCACGTTTGAGTGGGACCTCAATAATGACGGTGTTTTTGGCGATGTCACCGGAGCAATTGCTAGCGTGCCGTGGTCAGAGTTGGTGGCCTTAGGAATTGACGATGACGGCGAGTACCCGCTTTCGTTGCGAGTAACGACCGTCGCACCCGACGGACAGACACTCGTCTCGGAACAGTCCCGCACGTTTCAGGTCGCGAACGCCGCCCCGACGCTGAATCTGAACATTCCCAGTACGGGGGACGTGGGCACAGATTACGAGGTGACACTTGCCGCCTCCGATCCCGGCAACGATGTTATCCAGGAATGGAAAATCGAATGGGGCGATGGCACCTCGACGGTTTATCCCGGCGATACCTCGGTCGTGAAGCATCAGTATCAGACGACCGGAACCTACACCGTCACAGTGACCGCGACGGATGAAGACACGTCAGTGGTTTCATCGCACATCGTGACGATTGATCCGGTCGCCCCGCAAGTCGATCCGTTTACGATCGCGGAAGGAGAGAATCTCAGTCTAGAAGCCCGTGTCAAGGGCACGCCGACGGATGTTGTGTGGTTCGTCGATTCCGATGGGGATGGCGACTATACCGACGAAACAGCGTTGACGCAAAATCTCCCAACACCAGTCATCACTTGGCAGCAATTGCAAGTCCTGGGGTTGAACGATGACGAACTGTCTCCGATCTCGCTGATTGCCGTTGTTCACTATCAAGATTTTCATGGAGACCAGTACCGGACGGCGAGCGTTCCGACGACATTGACGATCACGAACACCGCACCATCCGCTGTTGTGGTGATCGAAGGGGACGATCTACGATCCGAAGGCGATTTGATAACCGTGCAAGTCACGGCGACCGACCCGTCCGCCGTCGACCAGGGCGCAGAATTCACCTACTACTATGACTTCGACGACGATGGAAACTACGACTCCTTTGGCAGCACGGATTCGGCTTCCTTCGTTGCCAGGAAAGCGGGAACCCAGCGAATCCGCGTGACGGTCGTCGACAAGGACGGCGGGCAGGCCGATTTCTATGCATCGGTGGGCATCGACGAAGTTGCTCCCATGATCCATGTGCAAGGCGAGATATCCGCATCGGAAGGAGAGCTATACACTCTGCAACTTCGGGCAACGGATCCGGGTGATGACCTCATCACAAGTTGGACGGTGAACTGGGGTGACGGGGACACCGAAACTGTTCCCGCCAATGCCAACGGTTCGGCTGATCTCACTCACCGATACGCCGATGATGGCTCTTACGACATTCAAGTGACCGTCGTCGACAACGATGGCGTCTACCAGAATGTCCACAATGTGACGGTGATCGACGTCGCTCCAGAAGTGGCCATCGAACGTGCCGAAACAAGTGATGTGTTTGAAGGTGAGGCAATCGGACTGCTGTTGGGCAGCGTTGATCCGGGGGACGACCGCATCGTCCAATGGGAAATCAATTGGGGTGACGGGACCACGGAAATCCTGCTCGGCGACCAACTGGACCCAACGCACGTCTACCAAACTGCAGGGACTTATACAGTCACGCTGGATCGGATTGTGACCGATGAACGAACGATCGAGGCACCGTCCGCGTCGTTGCAACTCGAAGTCCGCGATGTCGCACCGGTGATCTTGACCGATCTGCTGATCGTGCCCTCTCTAGGAACGGAAGCTGCTGAGGTGTCGCTTTCCGCTGTTGCAGCGGGACCGCTTGGGGCAGTTGATACGTTGACCTTTGTATGGAACATTTCCGGTCCCGATGGATACTCCCTGGAACTTCCACAAGTAGTTACACCGGATCAAGCCGTCCTGGTCCAAGGCGTAACCGGAACGTCGGAAGATGCGGACGCGGCCACGGAGCAAGAGTCACGCTACCACTCAGTTGCATCCTTTGTCCCACCGGACGATGGGGATTACACAATCACATTGCAAGTAATCGATGACGATGGCAACGTGGTGGAAGACGAGCGTCAGTTAGCGATCTCGAACGTCGCTCCGGTCATCGATTCGGTCACACTACCGTCCGATGCGTTGGAAGGCACGCCAACAACATTGGAGATTGCCACCTCCGATGTCGCGGGAGACGCCGACCCGTTGACGATCACCTGGACCTTGACCAACCGTGTGACCGGAGATGTCACCACGTTGTCGGGCGAGACCGTCGGTTTCACACCGGATGGCGGACGATACGATGTCACAATCACGGTCGTGGACGGTGACGGTGGTATAGCGACCGTCGCTGCGGTGTTTGACGTACAATCGTTGGCCCCCCGTTTCCTTGCCAACGGATTCACGATTCCCACCGGGTTAAACGAAGGGGAAACGGCCAACTTGTCAGCGGTTGCCGAGGATGTGGTCGGCGATTCCAGTGCTCTGATTTATGTTTGGAGCATCACGAATCCTGAGGGCGGCACGACGGTCGTTCCAGGGCGGAGCGTGTCATTCCCCTTCGGCGACGACGGAATTTACACGGCGAAGGTGACCGTCACCAACCCACAAGGAGACTCGACGACCTCCTCATCCTTCCCGATCGATGTGGCCAACGTCGCACCGTTGATCGAAACGGTCACCGTTCCTGGTAGCGGTCAGGAAGGCGTTGGGCTGGCATTCTCGGCTTCGGCCAGCGACTACATCGGTGATCGACTAACTTATCAATGGACCATCACTGCCTCGACATTGCCTGAGCCGATTGTCTTGAACGGCCGTATTCCCACGTTGACACCAGCGGACGACGGCACGTATCACGTCTCGTTGACCGTCACCGATGACGACAACAGTTCGACCACCGTGAATGCCGGAACGATTGACGTTGCCAATGTGGCTCCAACTGCTGTGCTGCAGTTACCGACGGAAACGCCGGTGGAAGGTGGCGTTGTGACTCTTTCGGTCAACGCCTCCGATGTTCCTGACGACATCGCCGATTTGGCCTACCAGTGGTCCGTGTTAACTCCAGGCGAAACCGATTCTGCTAACGCAATCCAACTGACGGGTTCCACCGTGCAGTTGCCGACTCCGCATAGTGGGCTTTATCAAATTACTGTCACCGTTGACGACGGCGACGGTGGGCAGTGGACGCAGACGACGAGTTTGCCGGTCTCCAATGTCGCCCCAGTGATTCAGTCGGCCATCGTGCCGACACAGGGCTTTGTCGGATTCGGCGTGGATCTTTCGGCGGAGGCGACTGACGCCGGTCACGATGAGTTGACCGTAACGTGGCAGATCATCGATCCCGAGCAAAATGTCAGCACGCTGACGGGGATCAATCCTGTGTTTGTTCCGTCCGTGGCGGGTGATCATCTGGTGTCGCTGCTGGTTTCGGATTCTGAAGGCGGCGAGGTGCAAAGTGGCTCGTTAACATTGTCGGTGGCCGCGACGCCGATTTCCATCAATTCGGTTGTTGTCCCGACCGTAGCCCCGGAAGGTCGCACGTTGGATTTGCGTGCAACTGCGTTGGATCGACTTGATGGCTCGGCGGTGGAATTTGATTGGACAATCACCGACGAGAACGGCGGGACGGTCAATCTTTCCGGGGCCGAAGTGCTGTTTTTGCCTGCTGATGACGGGGTCTACGGCGTGACGATCACCGCAGGCAACGGCAACGGATCGACCACCGTTACTCGCACAATCCAAGTTGACAATGTCGCTCCGCGACTAGTGACGCTCGACATCCCCGGTAGTGTTCTATCGCATCGATTGGCGGTACTCTCCGCACTCGCGTCGGATCCGAACGATGCGTTGACCTACCATTGGACGATTACTTCGCCCGCCGGCACGGTCACCGAGCTGACCGGGTCTGAAGTGGAGTTCCAACCCGAACAGGTTGGCTTTCACGCCGTCGAATTGACGATCGACGATGGTGACGGCGGCGTGGTTCAGGTCACCGAATTGTTGGCGGTGACCAATTCGCCTCCGGTTGCCGATGCGGGACTGGACTCGTACGAGGTTCTGGAGGGCGGGGCGGTCGTGCTGGACGCTTCGATGTCCACCGACGCCGACCAAGCCTCCGAAACTTTGATCTATGAGTGGGACTTCGATAACGATGGCATTTACGGCGAACTGGGCACTCAGTTCGGCGATGAAGTGGGCATACGACCGATCTTCCTCGCTGACCATGACGGTGATGCCGTGTTGCCGGTCGCGTTGCGAGTGACCGATCAGGCGGGGGCACAGGATGTTAGCACGACGTCGATCCACGTGCAGAATGCCCCGCCGGTCATCGAAACGCTGATTTCGTCCCGCGATTCTCTCGACAATGTTTCCACGAACGGGCGGGTTTCCATTAGTGGCCAAGTGACCGATCCCGGCACGATCGATACGCATGTCGTGCGGGTCGATTGGGGGGATGGTTCCCCTGTGCAAACCATTGCGGTCGATCCGCTGACTCGCACTTTCGCTTCATACCACGATTACAACCAAGGCGGCGTTTATGCCATCACAGTGACCGCCATCGACAAGGATGGGGCAGCATCGGAACCGCGTACTGTCAACGGTTTCGTCCAGGGCATCGGCCTAAATAATGGGACGTTGTTTATCGTCGGCACGAAAGAGCGGGACAAGATCGATGTGAAAGAAAAGACCGTCCGCGATCACGGAGTGAAGTTCCAAGAGTTGCGAATCAAAGGAAAACTCGATCGCGACAAATTCGATATCCGCGTCCCCGCGAATCAAGTGGAGCGGATTGTCATCCTCACGCTTGATGGCAACGACGATGTCAAAGTCGATGTCGATTCCTTGATTCCTGTGTTCATTCATGGAGGGCAGGGGGATGACGATATCAGAACCAAGGACGGAATTGCGTTGATCGCGGGTGGTGAAGGCGACGACAAAATCGACACTGGTGACGGAGTGTCGTTCGTTCTTGGAGGCAACGGGGATGACAAGATTCGGACCGGAGATGGAATCTCGATCGTCGTTGGAGGCCGGGGTGACGATGACATCGACACCGGCGATGGATGGAGCCTGATCTTCGGAAATGCCGGTGATGACAAAATCGACACTGGTGACGGTCGGGCCATTGTGTTCGCGGGCGACGGGGATGACAAAGTCCGCACGCGGAACGGGAATGACCGCGTTTACGGTGGCAACGGGGACGACGACATCTCCACCGGCAAAGGCAACGATGTCGTCTTCCCGGGATCGGGACGAGACAAGGTCAAAACCGGTTCCGGGAACGATGTGGTCCTGCCAGACCATTGTGGCGATGGCGAGCAGTACCTCGCATTGCTAGATCAAAACTTTGCGGAATTGTTTCCTAGGTGGTGGGACTAATGGTCGTGATGGAGAAAGGATCAAAGTAGCGAACTGGAGAAACGGAGACTGAGGGGAAAGTCGAGGCCGATCGAAGATGGTGCGAAGCGAGTTCCTTTCATCGGTTGGGTCTCGGCCTTTCATGAATCGGGTTTGTGGGTGTTTCAGAATGGGATGGGCTGCCCGGTTTCGTAACCGAGATGCATCTTGTGTCATCGTCGACGGGGTTTACAATGGGAGCCGTCCCTTCGCTGAATGGCACAATCACTCCACCCCCTTACCCCGTTCAAAAATGAGTCAGGACCGCTTTCAAAGCACGGAATGGAGCGTCGTGCTACGGGCCGGAATGTCGCCCACGGAGCAATCTCGGGCGGCGTTGGAAGATCTATGCCGGGCCTACTGGTATCCCCTGTACGCATATTGCCGACGACGAGGGCACGCGGAGGCGGATGCAGAGAATCTCGTGCAGGGCTTCTTTTGTTACCTCATCGAACATTCTGTAGTTGGGACTGCCGATCCAGAACGGGGCCGGTTCCGCTCGTTTTTGTTGAAGTCGTTGTCTAACTTCATCAATCAACATTGGCGATCGGAACACACGCTCAAAAGAGGTGGGCAAGTCCGGATTCTTTCGCTCGATCAGGAAGATTTCGAGCAGCAGTACCAGGAGGCCCTCGGAGAACAGGGGACGCCCGAACTTTTCTTTGAACGTCGTTGGGTTGAAACCCTGATGAATCGCGTGATCGGTCAGTTGCGACAACACTATGTTTCCGCCGACCGAGCCGAATTGTTCGAGTTGCTCAAGCCCTTCCTCGCAGGAGGCGTACCTAAAGGGGAGTTTGCGTCTCGATTGAATATGACAGAAGCCGCGATCGCGATGGCGTTGTCCCGCATGCGGAAGCGATACGGACAGGTGTTTCGCCAAATGGTGGCCGAGACCCTGGCCGACCCCAACGATGTCGAGGACGAATTGCGACGCCTGATGTCGGTGCTGGCAGACACGCGATGTGCGCCGAAGTCGTCTGGGGACTCGACAGGAAGTGTGATGTCACATGAGTGAGAACGGACAAAAACACTGCCCTCGTTGCGGCCAAATTCTCAGGCCGTCGGTTGCCGAGGGTCAATGTGTCGGCTGTCTGATCCAATTGGCTCTCAACCAATCGGAAGACTCACTTCGAGAAGTCGAGGACGCCGATGTATTTCTTCGAAATGGCGAGGATTTCGGCGATTACCGATTGCACGAGGAAATCGCTCGGGGCGGCATGGGTGTTGTCTATCGCGCGACTCAGTTCAGCTTGAACCGCGAAGTGGCGGTCAAGATGATTCTGGGCGGCCAGTTAGCCACGCGAGAGTCGGTGCAACGATTTCGCATCGAGGCCGAAGCCGCCGCGAAACTCAATCATCCCGGCATCGTCCCCATTTACGAGATTGGGGAGCACGAATCGCAGCATTACTTCGCCATGCGGTTCATTGAAGGCATTGACCTGGGGCGTTCGCTTAAGGATCACCTTCTGTCGAACGATCCCGCGTCATCGCCGAGGATCGCACAGGTGCGAATCGCTCGGTTGATCGGTCGCGTCACACGAGCGTTGGCCTTCGCCCATGAGCACGGCGTCCTGCATCGGGACATTAAGCCGACGAACATCTTGATCGACCGGGAGGGCAATCCGTACGTGACCGACTTTGGCTTGGCCAAACTGATTGGGTACGAAGAGAACGACCTCACGCTCACTTCGACCCTGGTGGGCAGTCCGAGTTACATGGCTCCCGAACAGGCGACGGCGGGCCGACGCAAAATCACCACTGCCGCCGACGTCTACGGTATCGGTGCCGTCCTTTATGAATTGCTCACGGGCCACCCGCCTTTCGAGGGAAAAACGGCACTCGATACGGTGCGGCTCGTCATGGACCGACCACCGGTTCGCCCTTCGCAACACAATCCGCAGGTGCATCCGGACCTGGAAACAATTACGTTGAAGTGTCTGGAGAAAGAGCCCGCTCGACGATACGCGACCGCGAATGACCTGGCCGACGATCTCCAAAGATTCGCTGACGGACAAGCCATCAAGGCAAGACCGGTCGGTCGAGCAGAGCAACTCCTGTTGTGGGCTCGTCGCAACCCTGTTCCGGCGACACTCAGTATCGGTTTACTTCTCGCGTTGATACTTGGTCTGGTGGGAGTCGGTTGGCAAGCGAACAAAACGCGAATTGCCAATGAAACCCTGTCCAACACCGTTCGACGATTGAAGATCGAACGGGTCGATCGGCTTCTCGATCAAGATCAGGAAGCACGAGCACTCGCCCAGGTTGCGCAGCTCATTCGAGAAGGGACAAACGACTGGCGATCCGCCATGCTCGCAATGTCCATCATGGAGCAACGGCAATTCGTCGTTCCCGGCGCCAGCCCGATTCGGTTTCCCAAAGAAGACGCGGTCATTGATGCCCAAACACAACCCGGCGGACGACTTCTCGCGGTTATGTCTTCGCACGGGTGGATTCGCTTCTATGACTCTTTGGACGGTTCCCAACACGGTCGCCCGTTGGAAAGTGACGAGGGGTTTCGATCGTTCGCCTTCGACAAGCGTGGGAAGCGGCTGATTGCATTGTCAGCAGAAAACCGCGTTGCGGTCTGGGAATTGGAAACGCGGGATCGACTGTGGAAGCCGTTCTCGACCGAGCAGAAAATTGACGCGGTGCAGTTTCTTGGTGACGGCGAATTTTTCATGACTGTCTCCTCTTCGACGGTCCAGATCCACACAACGGCAGACGGAAAACTTCTGCACAAGCTCGACCACGGCCACCGTATCCGCGACGCGATGCCATCAGCGGTTGGAACACGATTGATGACTGCCAGTCGCAATAATGCAAACGCCCCAATTCGGATTTGGAATTGGCAGAGCGGAGAACTGGAAACCTCGCTCAAACCGGGACGCATTTTTTCTGCGTGTCTCAATCGAGAGGGAACTTGTGTGGCTTGGGTGTCGCGGAAGACGCTTGAAATTTGGAGTCTCGAAAGCGATTCGTCAGTTGCTACGTTCGACGGACTGACAAGGACCGGGGAACGTCCGTTGGCGTTTAGTCCGGACGGAAACATCCTTGCCGTCGGTTCGTTCCGAGCAATTCAGTTGTATGATCTTGTCACTCAGAAACCCATCGGGCAAATCGAGCACGATTACAATATCGAAGATTATGTGTTTTCCCCGGATAGTCGTTGGATTGTCACCGCATCCGGCGACTCGACCGCACGATTGTGGGACGCCCACACCGGGAAGCCCGCCTCCGCTTCGATGGGTCACGCCAGCCGGGTTGCCCGTGTGCAGTGGAGCAATCATCACGAGCCTCCAAAGCTGATGACGTTTGCCGCTCCTTTTCGATACGCTCGACATCGCCCAGCAGTCCTGCGGGTGTGGACCATCCAGCCAAGAAAATTGCCAGCGGACCGGAGCTATGAACATAATGCGCATGATGGCGTCGGTTGGACCTCCGACGAACGATTGTTGGTATCTAACAACATCCGCAACCAATTATTCTTCAAAGATCGCCACACGGGGGAAATCGTCGGTCAACCGTTCCAGGCTGCTGGACCGGTCTGGGGAGCCTTCATTGTTGAGAATGACAAAAAGCTGATTACAGTTTCGTCGAACGCTTCTGTGTCCATGTGGTCCATTCCTGACGGGAAGCCCTTGATAGACCCGATCAAAGTCCCGGCATCTGTCCATCCTTCCGACATCTCACCGGATCAACAGTTATTCGCAATCGGAATGACAAATCATGTCGTCCAGGTTCGTTCGACGGCGGATGGTCGACTCCTTTTGGAATACGAGCATGACGACGAGTTGAACTCCGTCATGTTCTCGCCGGACAGTCGCCGGATCGTCAGTGGATCGTCCGACAACACCGTGATGATTCGAAACATTGAAACCGGAGAACTGCTGACGCATTTTACGGCCCATCGCGATCAGGTCACTTGGGCCGAGTTCGATCGGACCGGAGAATATGTGCTGTCCTCGTCGCATGACGGCACTGCTCGCGTTTGGAACAGCCATACCGGGCACGAGTTGCTCCCTCCGTTAAAGCACCGCAGCGAAGTACTTCACGCCGAACTTTCGCCAGATGGTCGTCTGATCGCGACGGCGTCCCGCGATCGGACGGTGGGTGTCTGGGACGTGAAAACCGGCAAACTCCGCTACGCCTTCTTGCAACATCCCGGCGCAGTCCGCAACGTCCGATTCAGCCCCGATGGCCGACTCTTACTGACGATCGCATTTGATGGACCGCGAATTTGGGATGTCGACAATGGCGTTCCACTTACGGTCCGATTCGATCAAACGGTCCGGGTAGGAACCGGATTTCAAGATAAAAGCGGGATGGGCCGATTTATGAAGGATGGTCGATCCTTCATGCTCGCGACCGATTCCAGCCAGCTTCTGATCTGGGAAGTCCCTATCCCCCCGCACGAGGTTCCCGACTGGTTCGCGGGTTTTGTCGAATCCGTGGCCGGTGTCAGAATTGCGGCTGAGATCGATGTCCCGGAACTAGTGGCCGCCGAGGAGTACCTAAGTCTCAGGCAAACAATTTTGGAATTGCCAACATCAGATGACTATGTTCGTTGGGCTCAGAGTTGGATCAAGGGAGAATCAGGACCAAACGGACCGACTCAGGAAGCACTTCAACGCTGAGAAAAAAAGTAGCACGGACGAAAGACAGGAGACATCCCAATGCCATCGACTCCAAACCCCAAAGAAAAAGAATGTCCGACGAGACGTCCCAGAACAGTGACGATCCCAAGAAATCGCTGACACTCTCATGTCTGATCTCAGGTTTCGTCAATTCCACAGTCTCAAGAACGTCCTCAACCTCGTGATCGTCGTAGGCTACGTGAATAAGCGACTCGATAACGCCCGAGTCCTTCGTTATCTCTCGATGAGTTCACGGCGACTTATCACCGGCTCGTAACACTCCTTTAGTGTTTCATTCCCAACCTCAACTCGGCTTCTCAGCTACACCAGGATTTCCATGAGCTGAAACCCGACCGCTATGGGAGTTTCTTCCGGCCCGTCATGCGTTGCTATTCTTCCAAGGCTGACAAACGCACGTACGGCGAGTTCCAATGGACTTGGCGGTCCTCGCAGTGCAGTGTCTAACGCCGTACGTGAATAGCTGGCTTGCTGAAACTCCGGGAATCACCTAGACGAAATGGCGAATGATATCAGCGAGAATGCGGCGGGTGTCGATCGGGCCATCCGGCTTTGGCGATAGCAAACCGTTGCTTTGCTCCCCGCTGCTGGTCCATCGATTCGATCCCCGCGAGTTGGGTCTCCTTGAGCAACACAGTTAATACGAAAGGCAGGTCGATCGATATTTCATCAATCGAACTCTCTTAAATAGGTTGTCCTACTGCTATTGATGTTCGGTAGAAAACTGTGCAGCGTAGGCAAAAGTTCTACTAGACCGTATCACGGTCTTCTGTGTTCGCGATGAATACGAAATCCCCTATGGTTAGCTGAATTCCGCGAGACAGAACCCCCTTCGATAAAAAGTCAACTGCTCTCATGAATGATCGATATTCTCACCGACACTCTCTTATTGAATTGATCGACGGGAGTCGAACTTAGTTTCTTCTTGAGGGTGGGAATTGGCCGTATCGAAATCAAACAAGTTCTGAAATCGAGCCAAGGTATAATAGGAAGTCGGTGCTAGAATCAGCACTAAGACCGTACCAAAAACTAGACCGAAACTCAGACTAGTCGCCATGGGAATTAAGACTTGAGCTTGTCGGGAAGTTTCCAACAGAATGGGCAACATTCCTCCGACTGTGGTGAGTGAGGTCAGAAGAACTGGACGGCAGCGACGACGACCTGCATCCTGAATCGCTTCCTCCAACGACAGGCCATCGTTAATGCGGCGGTTGATGAAATCGATCAACACAATCGAATCGTTGACAACAATCCCCGAAAGTGCCACGAGTCCATAAATACTAAAGAGAGTGAACGGCAATCCCTGGATCACATGCCCAAAAATCGCGCCGCAGACGCCGAAGGGGATAATGGACAAAATTAGTAGTGGTTGGAGGTACGATCGGAATTCAATGGTCAACAGCAAATACATTCCGAGCATGACTGCCGCAAAACCGTAAAGCATGCTCGTCATGGATTCGTTGGTTTGCTCTTCCTGTCCCTCCCAAAGAACGCGGAGTTCCGGATATTCCTCAGCGAGTTCCGGCATGAGTGTCTGCCGCATATCCGCGGTGATCTGAAACGCGTTGCCTTCAGTCTCGTCAACATCGGCCGTAATGGTAATCGAACGCATTTGATCGAGGCGGTGGATGGCTGAGTAACTGCGTTGAACATCGATCTCGGCCAATTCCGTCAGCGGACGTTCATTGCCTTCTGAATCGCGAACTTGCAGCTCGTCGAAGTTGGCGAGCGATCGACGCTGATGGCGAGGGTAACGGACACGCAATTCGACCTCATGTCGCCCACGTTGAAGTCGCATGGCTTCGTCGCCGTAGTAGGCCGCTCGTACGGTGCGTGAGAGTTCGCTCAACGAAACGCCCATCGACCGCGCGTCTTCACGAGTCCGTATACGGTACTCCCATTTTCCGGGGCGACCTCCGGCGGAGACATCGTGCACGCCGGGATATTTCTCCAGACGGTCAACGCACTTTTGCACGGCGGCTTCGAGTTTGGGAATGTCCTGGCTGCGGGCCATCAAGGAAAATTCGATCGGTTGCCCGGCAATGCCGCGTGGCCCGGAACTGAACGAAACGAGATCCGCCCCCGCGAACTGCCCGGCTGCCTGTCGCCAACGTTGGACAAACTCTTGGCTGGTCAGATCGCGAGTTCCCACTTCGGAAAGTTGGACGGACAAACTGCCGACATGGCTTCCCGTCGAGACGTCTCCATCCGTGTTGGCTCCATATCCGACGGCCTCATGAACGACGGTGACGACTCCCTCGGTATCCCCCGCGAGACCTTCATCGATCGCGTCCTGATTAATTTTCCAGACAGCCGCTTGCAATCGTTCGGTGGCTTTGATGGTCGTCTCTTCGGGGGTGCCATCGGGAAAGGCGATGATGACCTCGCAGAAATTCGAGTCGATTCGGGGAAGAACAATATAAGGCACCAGTCCACTACGAACTGTGGCGACCGTCACAACGAGTAAAGCGACCGCCGTGCTACCAATGAACAGCGGAAAGCGGATTGCGAAACGCAATGTCGGTAGGTAGATGTTCTCGATAAATCGGTCCAGCAACACCGCGACTCGGGCATTGACCCAGGCAATCAATAAGGCCAGGAATCGAAACGGTCCGAGGAGCCATTGGAAAAACAGCATCAACATTCCGTCTTTGTGGGCCAAGTGGCACGGCAGGACGGTCAACGCTTCCATCAGTGAAAACAGCAAGATCGCGATCACCGCGAACGGCAGAACCTGAGTAAATCGAGCCAGCCGTCCGGTCATGAACAACATTGGCAAAAACGCGAGTATGGTGGTCAACACGCTAGTAATCACCGAGGGCATCACTTCAAGCGTGCCGTCGATCGCGGACTGCACAAGACTTTTCCCTTGCGCACGATGAACGTGGATGTTCTCGCCAATCACAATCGCATCGTCCACCATGATTCCCAGGGCGATCAGAAATGCGAACATCGAGGTCATGTTGAACGTCTGGCCGGTGAAATACATCGCCGCACACGCGCCGGCAATCGAGACCGGAATTCCCATCGAAACCCAAATGGCTAATCGCAGTTCCAAAAACAACGTCAGCAGAATGAAGACGAGGATCAACCCCTGCCAACCGTTTTTCACCAGCAACATCAGCCGGGCTTCCACATCGTCCGTCCGATCGCGAAAGCTGATGAGCCGATAACCCTCCGGGGCCTGATACTCGCGGACAAATTCCTTCACCGCGTTGCCGACTTTGATGACGTCTTCCGTTTCGCTCGTGTCGATCTGAATGGCCAGTCCCGGCTGACCGTTGATCCGGCTGATGGCGGCGTCATCGGTAAACTCATCGCGAACCGTTCCCAAATCGCCGACGGTCAGAACGAGTCCCGTGGCGTCGGTCACCAGCGGGATTTTCGCGATGGACGCGCCGGTCGACTGACGGTTGCTGCCGCGAAGCAAAATTTCCTGGGAGTTCGTTTTGATGGTTCCTCCCGGAACCTCGACGTTTTCTTCACGAACGATTTCCGCGACTTGCGACAGTGTAAGATTATGTTGTCGGAGCGTTTCTTCCGCGATTTCGATGTCGATCTGATAACGAGGCACACCGATAACTTCCGCTTGCGAAACTTCCGGCAGCAGCAAGATTTCGTCACGGATGTTTTCCGCCAATTCTCGCAAAGCCAGACGGCCATCGACCGTGTTGTCTTCCGGTCCGACGACACCGATATTCAGGGCTGTCGTACGGGGTTGTTGACGCTGCACAGTCGGCTGTTCCGCCAACGCGGGGAGACTGGGAATTCCATCGACACGCGAACGCACTTCGCCGAGAATTTCTTGGACGTCCGCTTCGCTCAGGTCGGCGTCTAGTTCAACGGAAACGACTCCCTGGCCTTCGCGGGCGATCGATGTGATTCGCCGCACGCCTTGAACGGATTGCACACTTTCTTCGATCCGTTGGCAGATGCCTTCTTCGATTTCCTCCGGGCTGGCTCCACGGTATTCGACACTGATCTGCACAACATCGAGGTTGGAATACGGCCAGAATTCCCGCTGCATCGAGACGGCACACCAGACGCCCAACAGCAGAGTTGCCAAAACAACCGTGTTGGTAGCGGGGGCATTTGCGACAGCCCAACTCACAACGGATTTCATGGCAATCTTTCTCGACCGCCGCCCGAAGGCCTTTTAGCAACCTGTTGGCGGTCTTGAGGTTTCTTCGGGCGGGAACTTCCCAGTTCGGACACAAGCTGACCGTCTTTCGCATTGGGAACCGGCGAACTGATGATCTGGCTCTTGGTATCGAGCGACGTGAATCGAGTGTCAATGTATGCCTCACCCGACTCGATCCGCGCGATGGGAATGGATTCGATCCGGAGCTTGCCGGCGATCATTAGCCAAACCTTTTTTCCCGGCCTGACAACCGATTCCGGAATGGTCAACAAGTGCTGTCGAGGTTGACAGTGCAGCGCGACCGTTACGAACATTCCCCGTTGCAAAGCCAAATCCCGTTGCCCGTAGCCGCTTGTTGGAGAGATGCTTTTCGCGGGTTGGGGGACATGAATCCGAACCGGCACCGTTCGGGTTTTTTCGTCATGCCCCAATCCGTCCTGGCGACTGAGTGTTCCCTCCCATTCCCATGTTTGACTTCCTTGCCGGTACGAAACGGTAACGGGGATCGACGGAAGTCGATACAGTCGCGATTCCGAATTTTCGATCGCGGCCGTCTCGGTCTCGGAAGCGTGGTATTGAATGAAATCTAGATCGTCCGCGCGGAGGTTGCACCGCACCTCGACATGAGACGTGTCCTCGATCAGCGCGATGGGGGTTCCTGGCGAGACGGTCGAATTTTCTTCGACATTGTGGCGGATAACCATCCCGGAGAATGGAGCCGTGACAGTCGCGCGGGAAAGATCCAACCGCGCTTTCTCCAACTGGAGAGCCACCAGATCGCGAGTCATTCCCAAGGTTTTGGTCCGCAAGTCCAACTCGCGAATCAAGTTTTCCTGAGTTGTCAGTTGCTCCTGTGCCAACAATAGCGTCTCGCGAACGGTTCCCATCTCCGAAGCGGTAGCCGCTTGACGGGTTCTCAGGTTGCCGAACCGTTTCACCTCATCTTCGCGGAGCTTCACAACCTCTTGATGAAACTTGACCAGACGAGCCGTGTTTTCGCGGGTGACGTCCAGGCTGGTCAAATCCGCAGTGGCTTTCTCGAACTCTTTCTTCAGGCGGGAAACTTCCAGCTCGTAATCCTGGGGATCAATTTTGAGCAGCGTTTCTCCTTCGGTGACAAACCGTCCGGGACTGAGGGCATCCGCCTTGTAGATGACTTCCCCGCCAACTCGAGCCGCGAGTTCCACTTCCCGGTAAGGAATGACGACGCCGGTGGTCTGGATATCCACTGTTCCGGAATGCCGACGCGGATGCACCGACTCGACGGGTGTAGACTTCCGCGGTGCCGGTTTCCGGCGGTTCGGTTTGGACTCTTTCCCAATCGCCAGGAAAAAGAACCCCGCCAGTCCGAGAACCAACACCGGTGCGACCCACTGGAAGAGGTGAGAGGCAATTTTCGATCGGGTCATCACTGGGCTCGTCTCCGGTTGCCGCGATTTTTCATTTCCAATTGCCCCCAATACCCGCCGATGATGTGCGGAAATTTTCCGGGAGTGACATGGTAATGCGGTCCGCGGAGTGGGTCTTCATGCAGGTTGAAATCGTTGATGGGATTCTCCGTGTCATTCTTCGCCAAGAGACCCTGGGATTCGTAAGGACCGTAAACCGGGAACCCGTCGAACGCGAACCCGATGATGCTGGAATGTCCCGTGCCTTCGTCATTCCAAGGAGTTTTCACGCACACGGGGTATTTGTGGTAATGATACGAACTCTGTGGGCTGGGGTGCCCGCAACAACGATCCAACCGCCACACCGCGTCCGCCTCGAAGATGTGGTCGAAGGGGTTGAAGAAAATCACTCCGTTGGTCGCCACGCCAATCGGCCCCATCGGGAGTGCTCCGTTTTCGTTCTGAGCATTCATCGAAATATGCTGTGGGTCGACTTCCGGGTGAATGGGGATGTACCACGTCATTCGCTGCTCTTGAATGTACGACGGGTTGCCATCCAACATCCGCCAGCGGTCCGGGAAGGAAGCCGTGGGGTGATTGGGCACGTTCTTGCTGTGCATGACGATATGGTCCTCGGTGACCGTGATCACGAGGTTGTCGGGGAGGTATTGGTCCTTTTCGACAAGTTGCCCATCAAGATTTTTGTACCCTTTTCGCAGCCACGCGGTCATGTTTCCGGCGAAAGGAGCTTCGAGCTTGTCGGACTTGTAGAGCAATTGATCCGCGTTGGTATGATCGAACTGTTCCGGGAGCTGACGAGATTTCCCTTGAGGATCGAAATACCATCGTCCTCCCAGGTGAACCAAAGAACTGAGTTCCGGCTGCGGAAGACTCCGGTTTCCATTCGCGGGTGGCTGGTATTTTGCGGGGGCATGAATTGGTGTGACGTGCATGGACCGCACCCAGAATTCCGATTTCCGTCCCGTTCCCACGCCGTTGTCGAACCCGACGCTGATACTCAGCGTGTCGACCTCGGGAAAAGGCGTGCGGATATCCATCGAGTAAGTTCGCCAAGTCGCTCGCCCCAGACTTTCGTTGGTGCCTTCATCTGCGAAGTCTGCTCGTTCCCGTTCCACCTGGGCATAAATTCGCGTTTTGATGGAGTCGAGCGTGTCTTTCCCGTCGTTCTGGAAGAACTCGACCTGAAGATAAAGATCATCATTCTTGACGGCGAAGTCGTCTTGAGCCATACCGGAGATGCTCAGCCGATACCAGCGGTTTTCAGACGTGACTTGATCGTAAGACAGCGTGGCTTGTCCGTTGTGTTGGCCGTCCCGATTGTGGTCTTCCCCGGAAAGCAACCGCAAGCCAAACCCGTTCAACTCGACCCGTTGGCTTCCCAGTGGGCCGTAAATCACGTCGCCTGCGAGTTTTGCCTGGGCCATTTTTTCGCCCTCGGCGAGTGATTTGGACTCGACTGGCGAGTCCTGAGCCATCGCAAGTTGCGTGGGTCGATCGGCATTCACCTGTTCGAGGAATTGCGAGAGTTGATGCGTCATTTTTGTGGCAACGTCTGTGTTCACATTAATCAGGTTCCGCTTCTCCCCGGCATCCTCGGCAAGATGGTATAACTCACGTGCCCCGGCGGATGTTTGGATCAATTTCCAGTCCTGTTGAATCAACGCCAAGTCCTGTTCCCCAACGACCAGACTGCGAGGCTGCTTCGACCCGGTTGTCAGAGACGGCCAGAGATTGATGCCGTCCAGCGGTCGTTGGGTGTCCAACGAAACGTGACAGGCGGCAGCGAGGGTGGGGAAGAGATCGTCAATCACCATCAGTTGATCGCTGGTGCCGGGCCGGAGTCCGTCCGGAAATCGGATCAAGCAAGGCATTCGAACTCCGCCCTCGTACACTTCTCGTTTCTGCCCCCGAAAAGGACCGTTGGAACCAATCCGAACCGCACCATTGTCCGAGGCAAACACGACGATTGTGTTTTCGGACATTTCGTTTTGATCGAGTGCTTTCAGAATGTTCCCGATGGCGTCATCCAAGCTGGTGATCATAGCGGCGTAATTTCCCGCTCGGTTATCCAACCGGTCTCGGTACTTGGCTACGAGTGTTTCAGGAGCTTGGAACGGGCTGTGCGGAGCGTTAAACGCCACGACCATACACAACGGCGTTCCGTCGGCATTGTGAATTTGTCGAACGGCTTCGGCTGAAAACAGGTCGGTGGCGTACCCCGTTTCCTCAATCGGTTTCCCGTTCCGTTGCCAGTCCAACCGTCCTCGCGAAGTGTGGTCGAAGTAATCCACCGAAGCCGAGAGAAACCCGTAGAACTGATCGAAACCGCGATTCACCGGATGCGTTTTCCCGTCCTCGCTCACCCCCAGATGCCATTTTCCGATCAAGCTCGTCCGATATCCCGCCTTCTGAAATGCAGTCGGCAGGAGAAATTCGGCGGCCGGCAAACCGACATCCCGGGGACGAACCGGTCCAAAGATGCCATAGCGATGGGGAAATCGGCCGGTCAACATGGCCGCTCGGGTGGGACTGCATGCCGGGTACGCGTAGAACCGAGTGAGTTCCAGACTCTCTTGGGCAAGTCGATCAAGATGCGGAGTCTCCGCCGATCCGCCGTGAAAGCCAACATCACCCCACCCGAGATCGTCCGCGAGCAAAACAACCACATTCTTGGGGTCGTCGGCCTGAGCGGCACATTCGAGACTGAGAAAAAAAATGAAAAATAGAGAACAGGCTCGGGCTATCGAGCGGAGTGATGACATGGTCTTGGTCCGTAGAAAAATCCGATGTGGGAAACTCTGGGAACTGTTGAACCCGACACGTTTCAACCTTGATCGAAGGCTGATCGCCGGACGAGCGTACGATCGATCTCGAAATGTTTCTGGTTGATAAAACCCGGCCGATCCCAAAAATCTACAGGAGATTTTCGAATTCTGAAAAAAGTGGACTCGACGACTCGGCCCGATCACTCGCCATCCCCCTGACAGGTCGGCTAACATTTTGCGATGAGCAGCGAGTTAGAACATGAGTTGAGAGCCGGAAACACGCAGCGGTTTGGGGAACTGTTTTTGATTCACCAACCCCGGTTGTGGCAGACGATTCATTTTCGGCTCAATGATCGAATCCGAGGCCGGGTGGACACCGACGATGTCGTGCAAGAGGTCTATTTGGCTGCCGAGAAACGGCTGTCGCATTATCTCGACGGGGACTTTCCGTCGCTGTTTCTTTGGCTGCGTTTGATCACGGCACAGGTCCTCAGCGACATTCACCGGCAGCATCTGGGAACCGAGTCACGTTCGGTCAGCCGAGAATCCGGCCCCACATCCACGGCGGGTCACACTTCGATTTGTTTGTCTCAGCGATTCGTGGCTCACCTGACTTCACCCAGCCAAGCCGTTGCCCGGGATGAACTCATTGTGCAGGTGCGAGAATCACTAGACGCTATGACCGACCTGGATCGCGAAATTGTTGCCCTGCGGCATTTCGAAGAACTGACCAATCAGGAAGTCGCTCAGGAGTTGGGCATCACACCGAAGGCGGCGAGTATTCGATACATGCGGGCTCTCGAACGACTCCGAACGATCCTTGAGCGTATCGAATCCTTGGAAAATCCCTCGAATTGATGAATTTGGTTGTAGACCATGGAAAACCAGCGGGTTTAGTGAGTCATCAAGTCGGAACTTTTCCAAACCCCTACTCAGGGAGAAATGATGAAACGGCTCGTTTATCAACTGGTCATCGTGGTGGCGGGAACTTGTATGTTGCAGACCACCGCCGACGCCCAACCTCCGGGTCGTCCCAACAATCAACCCGGTCAAGGTGCCGGACCGGGTCGGCGTGGTCCGGGCGCCGGTCCGCAGGGGCAAACTCCACCGATGATGAGAATTTTCGATCTCAACGAAGATGGGGAACTCTCAGCGGAGGAAATTGATCGGGCCGCAAAATCCCTACGCAAACTGGATCGAAATTCCGACGGAAAACTGACTGTCGAGGAATTCCGGGCCATGTCACCAGGAAACATGCGACCGGGATCTTCCGGGCAAGGTCAACGGGGACAACGCCCACCGGGACAAGGTCGACCCGAACCAGATCGGCCAGAAGAAGATCGCGTCGGTCAGGGCGGGCAACGCGGTGGTCAGGGAGCCCGACCTCGTGACCGAGTTCGTCAACGTGACACGGCCTTCCTCGAGAAATTCCCGATTGGCTCCACGTTGCCGGAGTCGTTGCAGCTTTACAATACCGAGCGCAAACTCGTACCAGCGAACAGCATTTTCAAAGCCAAGTATACCGTGGTCGTGGGCGGTTGCCTGACTTGCCCCGAATACCGCAATTCGTATCCGGAAATCGAAGCGGTGGCCGCAGACTATCGCGACAAGGGCGTGCAGTTCTACTTCCTGTTTCAATCGTTGACTCACCCGGAAAACTGGGGCTACGTGCAGCCCACATCGATTCAGGAACGGTTCTCCCAGGTGGATCATGCCAAAGACTTGTTGAAGACGACCATCCCCTGGCTGACGGACACGATGGACAACGAAATGAAGGCGTTTTTCGAGATGACGCCGAATTCCCAGTTCGTGTTCGACAGTGAAGGCAGAATCGTTCATCGAGATTCCTGGGGTCGGGGTTCCAGCTTGCGGGAATCTCTGGAAAAACTCGTCGGTCCGTCCCGAAAAGTCACGACCGTTGCCGAGCTGAACCTACCCACGTTTCGATCGCAACGAACGTCCCCCGCCGACATGCTCGTGGAGCGGAAGACTCTCGAGGGAGTCGCCGTGCCGCTGAAGGTCGCCGCCGGTGGGGAAGAACTCGTGGTCGACGCTCTCAAGTCAACGGACTTCGAAGCATCCAATCGCTACGCCAAACTGCGTCCGGAGGCCGATCAGGAACTGCTGCGAACCGGCAGCGGAACGTTGTACCTCGGCTTCCGACAGGATCCGATTCTGGGGGCCGCCTGGAACAATCTGGCTTCCCCTCCCAAATACCGAGTCACCGCGGAGGGCGTCACCGTAACACCGGCAATGGCCGCAGCCGAAAAGCTGGACGTGGATTCGGACACCGAACCGCGTGAGTTCCTGCTCGACGTGCGGAACTGGCAAGCTGGCGAACCGATTCAAGTCGAGATTCAATATTTCGCGTGCAACAAGGAAAAGGGTTGGTGCAAGGCCGTCACGCAGGAATTCACTGTCTGGCTCGAACAGGATCGAACCGCAGGCTTGGTGAATGGGCGAAGTCATTTCCCTGGCGGAAATCGAAATGCCCGGCCCGGTCAACCCAGACGGGGCCAAGGTCGCTTTGGGCAGTCGGGACAGGGTCGGCCAGGACAGGGGCAACCGGGACAGGGGCGACCGGGACAAGGCCCAGGTCGCATGGGACAAGGACGACCGGGACCGCCAGGAGGCGGAAGTCCTGGCGGCAGAAACCCCGCTCAGGAAGACGCTTCCTTTGCGGCTCAGTTGATAGAATTGGATGAGAACAAGGATAGCTTCCTCAGCCGGGAGGAGTTGCCGGATCACATGCAGGCGGCTTTCCAGAAGGCGGACCAAGACAAAAACGGGAAACTGGACGAGTCCGAACGTCTGCTGCTGGCAGCCGAATTTCGCCGCAACAAACTCCGACCGGACGGTTCCGAACCGGAAGTGAAAAACGCCCCCGTCCGCCCCGGTTCCAGCCGTCCTCCAAGGAATTAACTAGAAACATTGGTAGATCGATCAAACACCCACCTCGGGGTCGGTTTTCGATCAAGGTTGAAACGTGTCGGATGAATAAACCATGGATCAAACGCTCCTCACGAATGCTTCCGACAGTTTTGAAGACCACGAAAAGGTGGACCTTCTCGGTAGCGACTTTCTGGCTCGATACCGAGAGGGTGATCATCCCACGATCGAGGAATATACCCGCCGTCACCCCGATCTCAGCCAGCGGATTCGGCAGATGTTTCCGCTGATTCTCTCTCTCGAAAAAGTCAAACACGATCGGCAGACGGGCATCGGACAGGCAACTCTGGCCGGTCATGAGTTTCAGCGGTTGGGCGATTTTACGATTCAACGGGAGATCGGTCGGGGCGGAATGGGGGTGGTTTACGAAGCGCGTCAGGAATCTCTAGGACGCTCCGTAGCCATCAAGGTGATCCCACGGCACACATTGCTGGACGATCAATCGCTGGCTCGTTTCGGTCGCGAAGCTCGGATGGCGGCGTCGATGCATCACTCCCACATCGTGCCCGTTTTCGGCACGGGTGAGGTCGACGGCACTCATTACTTGGTCATGCAACTTGTGGAGGGTGTTTCACTTGACCGAAAAATCCCGACTCAGGGGCCGTTGTCATTTCACGAGACGGCGCGATTGGGCGTCGAAATCGCCGATGCGTTAGCGTATGCCCATCAAAAAGGAGTTCTCCATCGAGATGTGAAACCCGGAAACATTCTCATGGATTCGAGTGGAACCGCTCGGATTTCCGATTTTGGTTTGGCCAAAATCGCAAGCGAAGACGCCAGCAGAACCCATGTGTTGAGTGGAAGTTTGCGGTATCTGGCTCCTGAACGATTCCTTGGACAGTCAGACGTTCGGTCCGATATTTACAGTCTGGGACTGACGTTGTTCGAGGCCGTCGCGGGAACGCCAGCTTTCGAGGCGGCCGATTCAGAGCAGTTGATCGGGATCATGATGAATCCCCCCCACAGTCGCTACGTTCGCACCGTGCGGATGTCCCGCTCGATCTGGAGACGATCATTCTCAAGGCGATGAACCCTGATGCTTCCCTGCGTTATCAGACGGCGGCGGAACTTCGAGACGATCTCGCCAGATTTCTGGCCCATGAACCCATCTTGGCCCGACGTGCCACGCTTTCACAACGAATCGTGTGTGCCGCGAAACGGAACCCACGGTTGGCATGGGCCGTTGGGACAACAGCGTGTGCCTTACTGATCACAACTGTTGTGTCACTCGCTGCGTACCTGACGACATCAGACGCCAACAAACGAGCAGTCGCGGCTTTGGAGCAATCCGAAGGAACCGTGGATCTCGCGTTGGACACGCTGGCTGAAGTGGTCGAGGCGGTGTCGCTGTCTCCCGAGCGTTCGCTCGATGTGGAAATTCCTGGCAACGAGGCCCCGTTGCCGGAGCTGAGTCATCCACCGTCTCCGTTCGCCGCCCGAGTTCTCGAGCAAATTCAACCGTTGTATGAACGCCTCGCGCAACAGGTTCCCACTCGTCCCGACATTGTCTTTCAGCGAGTCGATGCCTCCATTCAGCTCGCTCGGATCCAAAATCAGTTGGGACGGACCAACCACGCGATCGCCACCCTCCAGGAGAGTCTGAAATTACTTCTCGACCAACAAGACTCAGCCGCGTTGCCGGAATTCGAGGAGAACATTCGGTTGGCGAGACTCTTCAACGAACTCGGGATTCTGCTCTCGGTGGAGTACCGTTTCGGGGAGGCGGATGAAGCTCATCTCCAAGCCCTCAAGGTTAGCGAACCGTTTATCCCGGATCATCATGCGGCCCAACTGGAGTTCGCGCGGGCATGCGTCTTGCTGAGTGACCTCCCACCTCAAAGACGAAGAAACCACACTCCCACAGAAGAAATTAGACAGCAGCAAAGGAACTACATCGAAAAAGCCATCGTGATTCTCACCGAACTCTCCCAGTTTCCTGAATACAAGACAGGCGGAACAATTCTTCTGGCCCGAAGTCTGCTGGCAAAGTCTCGCTTCGAAGATACCGAGACGTCGAACAGACCGTATTTTGAGGAAGCGATCGATTTGCTGAGAAACTATCTCAAGGCGGCCCCGGACGAGATTGCCGTGCGGTTTGAACTCGTGAAAGCTTTGGAGCGATTTGATCTCCGTCGGCAGAAGTTGTCTCCCGCACAACTCATTCACGCAGAGACGCAGTTCCATGAAGCCTTGACGGTCTTGCGTCCCCTTCGCTCTCGGCTTCCCGAGACTCCCGCGTTTGCGATGGCGGAAATTCATCTTTGCCACAAACTCTCCGCGATTTCCCGTCGCCAGAGAAAGCCCCAGGAGGCGCTCGATTATTTGCTGCAGGCGATTGCCGTTCAATCCTCGTTGCTTGAGAGCCAACCCAACAGTGTCTCGTTTCTTGGCTGGCGGGCGTTACTCTACCGGACAGAAGCGGAACTCTTACAAGATCAGGGGCAGCACAAAGCCGCACAGTTGGCGATTGAAACCGCCCACCAAGACCTCGCGAGAATTCCGCAAGATGCCGCGCAACACCCTTTCATTCAAGAGGTGAAGGACATCCTCCGTCGTTTCTCGGATCGTCCTGCTGCCAATCGTTGAGCCGATGCCAACTGCGTTGCCTGACTGCAGATGTGGGCGAGTTCCAGCTCTTTTGTTTTGCAATGTAAGACTTCTCGGCTTTATGTCTTCTGAATCAGAATTTTCATCAGAAGACTACTGATACGCCCCGTATCTGCAAAACGACTTTGCTCTCAACGAACTGCTCCAGTTGATTCACTACTGGCGAGCGTCTACACTCGCATCAAACACCACTTATCCGTACACGACGAAATTTCGGCTGTTGGTTGCGAATTGCGTTTGCTTGTCACGTTTGCCCGCATCTCAAAAAAGTCTTTTGTCATGAACTCTCAGCAAGTTGCGTGTCTACTTCTGTTGATTCTTACGCCTGCTTCACTTGTCGTTGGTGCGGAGGGTCCGGTTGCTCATTGGAAGTTGACTAAGGATGTGAAGGACACATCGGACGGAGGACGTCATGCTGTCAATCATGGGGTCTCGTTTGATGAGACTGAGGGCGGTCTTTTCAATGGTGTCGATGCTTGGCTGGAGGTTCCTGCCGATCGTGTACCGCAGTTAGGCGACAAGCCATTCACGATTTCGACCTGGATTCATACCGACCAGGAACTGGATGATGCGATTGGCGATGTGATGAGCTGGTACGATCCGCAGACGAGGACCGGATTCAATTTCAGTGTGATGAACTACGCCGGCGTTACATGTGCGCAGTCGAATTGGCGGAACGTGTTCTTTGGCATCGACGCTGCCCAAGGCGGTACCAATTGGGTCGACTGCGGTCGTCCAGGGAACAATCTTTTGGTCAATTCGTTAGTTGTTTTTGACGGCGACCTGTATTGCTCGACCTGGGAGCCAGGTGAAGGTGAGCAGGGTCATGTTTATCGTTATGCGGGAAAACAAAAATGGATCGACTGCGGTGCTCCTGATCCTGCGAATTGCATCAAAGCCATGGCGGTTTTTAACGGGAAACTGTATGTCGGCTCGGAACTCTATAGTGGGGGCGGTTCATCGCTGCCGCTTTCGCCGAATACCAATCACGGAGGCACTGTCTACCGCTATGAAGGCGGAACGAAGTGGACGAACTGTGGCAAAGTGGCCGACGTTCGCAGTATCAGCGGACTCGCGGTCTTCAAGGGGAAACTCTACGCAGGCACTGGCACCACCGGGGCGTGGCGTGATACGCCCCGAACTCGTGGCATGTATCGGTTTGATGGGATTGGGAATTGGCACGACTGTGGATGCCCTGATTTTCGAATCACTCATCTCGGCGTGCATAACGGTGGACTTTACGGATTGAGCTACGACGCGGGAGGCTTCTTTCGATATCAGGGTGGCACGGATTGGGAAGCGTTGGGACCGGTCCCTGATACGAGTCAGGTCTACTCGATGATGGTCTACGAAGGAAAACTGCATGTTGGCACTTGGCCGACGGGCTCTGTGTATCGACATGAAGGTGCAAAAAATTGGGTGCATACCGGACGCCTCGGCGAAGAGAAAGAAGTCATGGCCGTTTCGGTCTACAATGGCAAGTTCTATGCGGGGACACTGCCGTTCGCTAATGTCTATCGTTACGACGGACAAGGAAACTGGACCGACACCGGCCGACTCGACCAAACACCAGACGTCCGCTACCGCCGTGCATGGTCGATGGCGGTGTACGACGGCCGACTCTATTGCGGCGTCCTTCCCTCGGGGCATGTGTATTCGCTAGAGGCCGGGAAAGCCGTTAGCTACGACAAACATCTCAAAGCGGGCTGGCGACACCTAGCCGCCGTCCGAACAGGCAGCCAACTCCAACTGTTTGTTGACGGGGTCAAAGTCGCCGAAAGCAAAAACTTCGAACCGGCAGCTTACAACCTCACACCAGGCATGCCGCTCAAGATTGGCTTCGGTCAGCACGACTACTTCAACGGACGGATGAAGGACGTACGGATTTACGACCGAGCATTACCGTCTCAAGAGATTCAGCGTCTATCGTTTAGCAATTAGTGAATTTTAGTCTTTTAGGATCTCAGAAGCATGCAGATGTTGAAGGCGGTCAGAATCGATTTCGTTCAGGATTCATTGCATCTGTCTTCAGGGAAACTGTAGACGCCAAAACCGCAAAAGCGCATTGTGCCGTTTGATGTCTTTTTCCTGTTCTGGCCGTTATCTGCTCAGCGGCTCAATTCAGTGGAACGGAAATCGTTGTTCGCTTTGACCGAGAATGGTGAATCCCCTTTGCTTTCGCAGTGTGCTTTGAATCACTATTTACCTTAGTGAGGCAAAGCACCATGAACGCAGCAGTCGCAATGATATCAAATAACCGATGGACAACCGGTTTCGCGATCTAACACGACCTTCGACTGCAGTATGTCGATGCCAGGGCGAACAAATGAAATTTGACGGCCAAAATTCGTGTCTGAGCAGGTTGTTTTCACTACCGTCGCAAGTAGCAAATTTGACGCTGTGATCACCGGGATTCATGACGAGCGACGGTTGGTAACTTGGCGCGGACGTAGACTGCACGATACCGGTTATCATCGAACGCGAAGTTCAAATCGCCACGTTTCCGATCCACAAAACCGTCCGGGTAGTTCAAACGTCCGGGCCACGTAACGAGATCGCGACGGTAAGGCCACGAACGCATTCCGTCGAAACTGATCCATAGGGAGAGTGGATTGCGCTGCTTCGGATTCGGGTTGTGCAGGATCGCGACTGTGTCACCGCCCAGCCCGTACAATGTGGCCTTTGAACCGGGATTGGGAATGTCTGTCTTGGCTGCCCGCGACCATGTTTTCCCGCCGTCTTTCGAATCGGCCCGATACAACACTCCTCCCAGATGATCTGCCCGGATCAACATCGACAACGTTCCGTCCGCCAGTTCGACGACATTCGATTCTGCCCAACCGCGATAGTTGTCGTCAGGGCTAAGACGAATCCAACCGTGAATGCTCCAGGACTTGCCATCGTCCTCGCTGATCATCACACCGTTGCGCGGGTTCCGTGGTCCTGGGCCGTCGACATAGTGCTGAAATGGCAAGACCAACCGCCCATCGCTGGTGACGACTGTGTTGCGGATGAAAGTCCGGTTAGCGAGTCGACCGGGGGCTGGTTCCAGCGGTCCCCATGTCCGGCAGGAGTCACTGCTGTGACTCATCCACGTTTTCCAATCGCCGAAGCGTCCGTCGTGTGTGGAGAAGAAAATGGTACAGCGATCTTTGTGGACCATGAGCTCCGTAGGAACCAATGCACGATCGGCGTCTTTCGACTTCACACCGAAATCAATTGGCTGCATAGTGGTCCATGTTCGTCCTTGATCCATACTCCGAGTGAGAAAAATCCGATTGGCCGGCAATGGCTCACGGTCTCCGCCGCCCAGCATGATCATCACCCATGAGCCATCGGGCATCGCTCGGAGAGTCGTATCACAAACAAGCTTGTTTGGACTTTCGCCACTCCATATCACCTGCACATGATCGTCTGTTGCATCGCGATTTGATTGGAGTGCTGCAAGAGTTGAGAGAAGCTGACTCGGATTGTCACTCGAAAGCGATTCTGGAGAATGTTCCAGCAAAGGAAGTACTTCCTCGCGAGTGCCCGTTGTGCCATTCAAGTGCAAGTCGGCACCGGTTTTCAGTACCCGTTCGACGAGCGTACGATCACTTGCCAGCCAATGTGACCACAGGCGGATCGTCTCGACTCCAGCTTCCGCAAATGCCTCGATCGCCACTGGCTTCGGTATCAAACCGAGTTGCCGTGAATCGGGGAGCAACTCCCGAAACAGCCGAGCCTGTTCGACGTTACGAACGCCGACTATTGTCCGATCTGGCCTGCCGTGCTGTTTGACCTCAGAAGCGACGGCCTTTGCAAAATCGGTTCCCTGCTCCTTGAGGTCCAACAAGATGTCGATCTTGTCGCGACAGACAATCAGTGTTTCCTGCAACGTCGGCACACGCTCATCGGCAAACTCGGGGTCGAACCAACTCCCGGCGTCTAACCGTCGCACCTCAGCGAATGTGTGTGCATTCAATGCTCCCTTACCGTTTGTCGTGCGGTCGAGTGTGGCATCATGCAGGATCATCAAATGCCCATCTCGCGTGCTGCGAACATCGACTTCGACCGCTGTCGCGTTTGCTTCAATCGCTCTGCGAATCGCTGACAGCGTGCACTCCGGACGATCGATACTCGAACCGCGATGGGCCACGATTTGCCGAACGCCCATCAATGGCAACCCGGCATGGACGTTCGAACCCACCCCAAACACCACAAGGAGCACCAAACCAACACGACAGGAGATCGAGATCATAGAACGCCTCGTTTGCAATCGTTTTCAATAAGCAATGATTTGGCCCTCACCATATCGAAATGGCAGTGTTGTTTCACCCGTTCGTAAATGTAGTAGTACATTGCGTTCAAAAACGAGGGATTGCTGTTCGTTCACTGTGACGTCGATCACACGATTCGTCGGATGACGATAGACTCGTCGTGAGTCAGAAACGGGTTTCGGATTCTGCTAATTGCAGAGGCAACGCGCGAGAAAAGACTTTGCCGGCTATTATACGAGTATTTGAGTCCCTCGACTTCCATCAAACGAATGACGACAGGATCCCAATGAACTTACTACTTCGATCTCTCACCATTCTGTCCTGCTGGACGTTCGGGATGTTGTGCTGCTCGGTCACGGCTGTTGCCGACGATGGCAAATCCGGCAAACCCAGCAGTAACGAAACGACGACACGTGATAATCCACTGATCCAGGAGATCGAGAAAATCACTCTTCGTCGAAACCGTGACGGCCAAGGAACCACATGGTTTCACCCGCGAGCTTGTATGGTGCCGGATGCCGAGGGAAAAACCACCGTGCTGATGACGCTTCAGGAAATCGGTGGTTCGGATTACTTCGGGCCTGTGCATTGGAGCGAATCCCCGGATGGCGGGAAGACCTGGAGCGAACCAGAGGTCATTCCCGCATTGGCTCGGGAACCGGTCGATGGACATCCGGGATTGATGGCCGGTGTGTGCGATGTCGTTCCACAATTTCATACGCAGACCGGCACCGTATTGGCTTTAGGACATGTCGTCTTCTACCGCGGACCAAGGTTTGCCCGTGGCGATCAACTGGCCCGCTACCCGGTGTACGCCGTGCGGCGGAAAGACGGCTCTTGGTCGGAGCGGAAAATCCTCAAATGGGATGATCCGCGTGGAGCGAACATCTACACGAATAACTGTGGCCAACGGGTCGTTCTACCCAATGGGGACATCATGATGTCGTTCACATTCGGCCCAACCGCCAACAATCGGGAGGTCGCTGGGGTCCGCTGTGCCTTCGACGGCGAAGAACTCAAAATCCTCGAAGTCGGTCCGCCGCTGAAAAACCCTGTCGGCCGAGGCCTGTTAGAGCCATCAGTCACCTACCACCGCGACAAGTTTTTGATCACCATACGAGCGGAAGACGGTCATGGATATGTGGCGGTCAGTGACGATGGCCTTCGCTACGAGCGTAAAACAGCCTGGGCCTGGGACGATGGCACGCCGATCGCGATGTCGACCACGCAACAACATTGGCTCACACATTCCGATGGTCTATACCTGGTCTATACGCGAAGAGACTCGTCGAACACGAATGTGATTCGCTGGCGAAGTCCCCTGTGGGTCGCACGCGTCGATCCCGAAAGGCTGTGTTTGATGCGTGACACCGAAAAGGTGGTTTTGCCACTCATAGGCGATGGCAATCAGAAACCCGATGAAGTGGCATTGATGGGCAACTTTCACGTTACCAATGTCAGCCCTCAGGAATCGTGGGTCACGGTAGGAGAGTGGCTGCCGCGACAGGGTGCCCGAGGCGATTTATTGCTGGGGCGAATCCGCTGGAGCCGACCGAACCGGATGGTTCCGGTAAGCCGTCAATGATCTTGTGATAGACCAATCGTTTGACTCATGAGAACCGAGTCTTGGCAACCTGCTGTCTTTAGAGAGGACAGTGTCTTGTTGGAATCACTGCATGAGATTGACTGGGGGAAGCTTGGTCATGCGTACGGAGAAGCCAACGATGTGCCGGATTTGATTCGTGCGCTCGCGTCCGCGGACCAAGCCGTTCGAGAACGGGCCATGTATGGACTATTCGGCAACATCTGGCATCAGGGAACGGTCTACGAGGCCAGTGTTTATGCAGTGCCATTTCTGATCGAATTGCTCGCAGAGCCACATGTGCAGCAGAAGGAGGGAATCCTCCAACTGTTGCAGGCGCTCGGGACCGGCAACTCCTACCTCGACGTTCATGGGTCGTTCGACTGGTACCGAACTGAAAGGAACACCCCCGAGTTTGCTACCCAGCTGAGCGAGGAACTGTTGTGGGTCCAAACCGCTCACGATGCCGTGGTCCAAGGAACACCGACCTATATCCGGCTACTTTCTGATTCGAACACAACTGTTCGCATCAATGCACCGGTCACCCTGGCGATCTGCGTCGAACGCCGCGACGAAGTGACCAAGGCTCTACAAGATCGACTGAAGATCGAGCCAGATGCTGCGGTTCGGGCGAGTTTGCTGCAAGGTCTGAACGCAATTGCAACACGTTGCGCTCCGTTCGCAGCCGAAGGAATCGAGGCCTCACCGACGTCCGAACAGTCAGCGTTGTATGCTGAGCGAATGCGTGATACCACAGAACCGTCACTGGTCAGGTTCACGGCGACTTTGCTATGGATGCAGGCGGGCGGCTCGCCCACATACGAGGAGGGCCTGGCTGTCGTGCGGCAAACAATGGACGAATCCCGCAAGGCTTTTCAGACGTTGCCATGGGACAACCAACCGCTCTCGATAGCTGCTGTGGCTATGGCCCTGACCGCCGATCCATTACGTCAATGCGACTGGCTAATCGAAGGCCTTGAACAACCGGTGTATCAAGACGACGCACTCGGAGTGATCGAAGATTTATGCCGACATCGCCGCTCCCATGCTACCGCTCTGGCTCCCCATTTGGTTGAGAAAATCGTCTCGTCCAACGCTAAGTTTCGGAGGAAACTAGCTCGCCTCATTGGCTGCGTCGGCGAGGCAGTCATCGAGCCGCTCCAGACGCTTCAAAGAACGACTTCAGGTGCGATCCAGAAAACGGTGCAGGACCTTCTCGATACGATCCAGCAGCGACGGGCACGTTATGAATCGGATCGTTGGCTCGATTTGCCGAAAAGCCCTCTTTCGTTGAAGAAGGCGGTGCAAGTTTTGCGTCAGGAAAAGCCTCACCGGCGCGAGCTACGAACCGCCATCTTATCCCTCGGGCTGCAAGCGAACGCGGCTCAGGAAGCGACAACTCTTCTTCGCCCGTTACTCGATCGCAATGACCAATGGCTCCGGACCGCTGCCGCCTGGGCGTTATGGCGGATCGCAGCCGATCCAGAACTTGTGTTGCCGACGCTACTGGAAGAACTACGCTGCCGCCCAGCAGGTTTCATCGTGCTCGACTGTCTCACTGAGATAGGCCCGCAGGCGTTCGCGGCTGTGCCGAAGCTACGGCAGATGATCGACTCGGACCTGCGGCTCGTCGAGGCTGGGAGAGTCGACGAATGGGCTCACGAGGACGACATGTTTCGCTCCGCCTGTCAACGTGCATTAAAGAGCATCGAAGGCGATTGACCACGATTAGAGACGAATCAAAAAGTCATCCGCCTCAACGCGTGAAATTGTCCTCGTGAACAACGATGAAATCGACGAGTCTTCGGCCAGATACTGCATGTTTGCCAAACCGCCGTCGTAATTCGCAATGACAAAGACTTTCATAGTCGTATCTGTGTGGATGGAGTGGCAGTCTCAACGTTGGAATTAGGCGTTAACGAACGCCTAGCAATTCGACTTTCGTATTAGTTTGCACGCGTGCGGCACTACTGACACTCGCTTCCTCATCAGCGATGTTCATGGTGAAAGTTACATCAGGCGTATTAACGATGTTCTGTGTATTGAGCTTGAGCAGCATGTTGCAACTAAAGTCCTACGCGCGGAAATTTGGTCCGAGAAAAGATTCTAGTGAAAAGCGAATAAGATCGCATGATTATAGTCTGCCGCAAATAGAGTTAGTCCCTCGTTTTTAAGAATGCTGTGATTGCCTCATCAAGTCGTTGACGCGAGGATTGCGAGAGACGGGCGAATCCGATTGTTCTGGCCATTGCAATCGCTGGATCATTCTCGGTTGCGAGTTCGGGGGCCGACTCTAAAAGACCAATCAACTCCGAAATCGAAATTTCGTCAATGCTGCGTTTTTCGTCGTCAGGATGTGCATGACGATATTCGACGACCGGTGGTGGTGTCTTGCAAGACCAAAGGAATCTTCCGGTCGATTCCTCTGTCGCCACTACGTCAGCTAGTAGGTCTAGTATTCGATCACGAATCCGCGCTCCCGTCCGGGCAAAACCGTGCGCTCGTGAAATATGTTTGGCCAAAACGTCGTCGCGAATCGGCGCTTCCTGATCAATCATTGATCGGGCCATCTGTCTCAGCGTTTCATCATAACTCGCATCAAAGAATTGATCCTGGGCATGACTCAGATCGGGTAAGGATAGTCGTTGAAAGTATAATTTCGATTCATCACTTTGCGGAATCGACTCTGTGAATTCATCGACATCAACGCCGCTAGTTTGTAGTCGATCATTGACTGTGGCGGCTTCTTCTTCGATTCTACGTTGGTTGGTCAATAGTTCATTCAGAGAGTTGTGAAGTCGTTCAATGGCGTTGGTGGGATCGTACCACCAGTCCGTTGACCAAACTCGCAAGATGTTCCAACCGAGATTCTCAAGCACTTGCTGACGGGTCTTGTCACGATCGCGGGCCACAGCCGATCGATGATAGGTTGCTCCATCGCACTCGACACCGGCGAGATACGCACCGGGTTTGTCAGGATGACGAATTCCTAAATCAACGCGAAACCCCGACACACCTACCTGCGGCACGACTTGCCATCCATATGATGTTAATGACTCGGCAACAGCCTCCTCAAACGGCGATTCCATACCGCCGGCACTTTCTTCCGCACGTGACAGAATGGCACTCGGACCTTTTTCGGCGTAGTTCAAGAACGCCTTGAGATCGCGCACACCACGCGCTTGCGACCGCTCGGTGTTAAGCTGGTCCGCTGTGAACGATGAATACACTAGCAGCTCTTGACGAGCCCGAGTCACAGCCACATTCAAACGCCGTTCGCCGCCGATTCGGTTGAGTGCTCCGAATGTCAACGGAATGGGGCGACCGGTTCCGTCTCGACCGAAGGTAATCGAGAAGAACATGACATCACGTTCGTCGCCTTGCACGTTCTCCAAATTCTTGACCACCATCGGTTCAATTCGCTCATCGGCGAAATACCAATCAAGTTCGGGCTGCTCGCGTTGAGCTTGATCGAACAAGTCTTGAAGTAGCGTCTGTTGCTGAGAATTAAAGGTGATGACTCCAAAAGTTAATCGGTCTTCCTCGGGAAGTTCCAGGTTGCGTTTCATTCGTGCGACGGCATCACGCACAATTGCTTCGGCTTCCTGGCGATTCGTACGGCTCTTTCCCCGGTCGTAGATGGCATCGGGTTGATGACAAAACGACACGCCTCGGTCGACTGATTCGGCGGCGGGAAAGGTGACGAGTTTGTTTCCGTAGTAGTTATAATTCGAGAATGCGATCAGTGACTCATGTCGGCTGCGATAATGCCAATTCAACAAGAGCGTTGGCAGGCCAGATGCCGTCGCTTCATCGAGAATACTCTCTAAGTCTTTCTCGTGGTCTTCTAATTCGTCGTTCGTTTCGTCGTCGTCCACCCGACCAAAGAAGTTCGTCGGCGGTAGTTGTTTTGGGTCTCCAACAATGATGGTTTGCTGACCACGCGCGATGGCGCCGATGGCATCCCAAGTGGTAATTTGTGACGCTTCATCGAAAACAACGACATCAAAAATCGCTTGGTCAGCCGGAAGATATTGAGCAATGGACAGCGGAGACATCAGCAAGCACGGTGCCAGCTTTCCGAAGGTGGTCGGCATACTCGAAATGACTTCCCGAATCGATTTGCTCGGCCGTTTCAAATTCATTTGGTGACGCAACAGGCCTAATTCTGATTTGCGTGAAACTCCATCTGGCAAGGGGAGTATATGAGCAACCGTTCGCAAAGCTTGCGATGCCGCGGTTGCACGGGCCAGATCATCGAGCTTTCGGAAATCTTGAATGGCATCTTCATGCTTGAATCGTTGAAAGGATTGCAGCACTGGAGAGCGATCGATGGCTTTCGTGACCCACCAACGGGCGTAGGCGACACGAAACGCAGCTGCCAGATCACCTGGTGCAATCTCTTGACGTTCCAGTCCTCTGCGGAATGAATTCAGCCCGACGGCCTTTGCTCGGCTTTTGACGTCACACCATGCGGTCCACAGTTTTAATTGCGTACGATGATTTTTGATCGATTGGGCGGCTTCGATCGTGGCAGTCGCGATTTCCGAAGACTCGCGCGAAATAGGTGTGCTACCGGAAACCGTGCGGAAGGACTTCACCGATTGGGAGAACGACGCCGTCGCCGCCAGGAATTCCCGAGTTGCCTGGACAATCGGCGAGTCAACCGCCTGGCCCGCGATGATCGGATAAATCGTTTTAGAGACCGTATTCGTATTTTCCGTTGACTGGCCGACAGATCGAATGGCTTGCCGAAGTTTGCTCGCTTTGTCGAGGTGTTGCCGAAGCGCTTTTACATCGGTTGCATGGGCATTCCATTGTCTACCAATTTCGGCCAACGGGCTTTTCTCGATGGACTCGGAATGCTGACGAATCTGGCGGATGGCGGAAATGTCGCCGGCGGGGTTGGCCTGCCCGCTTGTTGCATAACTTTGCAGTAATCGTGTGACTTTTCGGCGGGCGAACCATGACATCGGCCAGAACGACGCGACCGCGTTCCGCCATTGTGCATCAATCTCGTCAATCGGTATGGATTCCAGCGATTCATCGTAGTTCGCTGAAGCTCGTTCATGGGCTTCCCGATACGCTTTGATCGACGCCGCCAGTTCGTTCACGGCAGTTGGGAGTTTCGGAAATTGCTTATGGAAGATGATTCGCATATCTTCGCCGATATCCTCGATGAGAGCATTCGCGAATTGCTCGAGATTGTCCAACTCAGCAGACGAGCAATCCTTCATCTCCGGTAAGCCGACGGCCTTCGAGAACGAATTCAACGCCTGCTGAAACCTGACTGCCGCCGACTCTAGTTGATCGCATTCGGTCAGCAGTTTTGCTTCCCAACTCGCTGACCATCGTGTTGTGTTCACAGAAGGGAGCGACACATCCGTATCGAGCGCTGAGTACGTCAGAGCGAGTTCATCAATAGTTGTCGTCAGATTCCGATAAGCGTCGGCATCATGTTCGAGGGTCTCCGCCCAATCGAACTTTGGCGTCTGGATGTTGCGACCTTTGACACATTCGCCCATCGCCTCATAGACCGTCCAGCCGTTCGCGTGTTGAGTGTGGACTGCCGAAACATAGGCATTCAATTCGTCACGTCGAATCTTAAGTCGTTCATTGATCGACAACCATTCGTTTGGTTTGGCCTGCCGATTATTGATCCACGATGCCTTCATTTGATCGAGAAACTTACGGCGTTCTGCCTTGCTGCTATGGAGTTCTAAACAGCAATCGCCCAGGCCATGCTCTTTGAGTCGGCGATGCACCACATCTAACGCCGCCGTCTTCTCCGCTACAAATAACACAGACTTGCCGACAGCGAGACACTGCGAAATGATATTCGCGATAGTTTGGCTTTTTCCGGTTCCCGGCGGACCGATTAAGACGAAGTCTTGACCTTCCGAAGCAGCCATTACCGCCGCCAGTTGGGACGAATCAGCCGGAAGCGGGTGGTAAATTTCTTGCGGCTCGTACCGTTGGTCGACCTCTTGCGGACGCGGAATCGTTCCCGCTCCCGTGTCGAATGGTTCCTCAGGATCGCGAATCAAATGTCGGACCACTCGGTTCTGTTCTAGTTGATCAATCCGGTCGACCAAGTCTTTCCACATGAGGTATTTAGCGAAGGAAAAAGTTCCCAAGACGGATTCATCGACGACTTCAAACCCAGGAATGTCTCGAACTTCGGCCCGCACGCGGCTCAGAATCAAAGGGACATCGACACCACTCTCGTCGCTTGGAAGATCGCCTTCGAACCAAGACAAATCCCGATCAAAATCTTTCTTGAGGAGTTGGATTAGGGTCGCGTTGAACCGGGTTTCATCTTCGTGCTGGACTAGATGAAACGGCGATAACGCACTTTTGCGAATGAGCTTCACCGGCACGAGCAATAATGGTGCTCGATATGATTTCGTGTCGTCGGGTTTCTGTTTCCATTTCAGAAAGCCAACCGCCAAGTACAAAGTGTTTGATCCACCTTCCGCCAAATCGTTGCGGACATTGCGATACAAGGTCGTCAGCCGTTTTGCGAGTTCGTCGCCCGCAAGGTCGCAAGCGATTTCATCGCGTGCGAGTGCTTGTTTGGCAAACTCGATATCGAGTTCTTGATTGGTCCTTTGCCGATGGAGTTCCGTGTCTCGGTCGCCGATCGGATTGTGATCGCTCATGGAAATCATCCGCAATTTCGCTCCATCGACGAGCCGATCTTCCAACCGCGAAATGTCGGGGCACACGAGCGGGACCGATTGCTTGTTCAACTTGAAATTCAGCAATCGATTTCGCAACGACAGATCGAGCAGCTTCCGTTGCCAACGCTCGATTCGACCGTCCGGCGTACTCGGTGCCACCTCCGAGATGTCCATCGACAGACTTCCCAGGTCGGGAGCGGCAGGTAAGGGGAGTGGCCCCGACGTTTCGATTGGTTCGACGTCGGATCGCACTTGTTTCTCGTGAGATGCCAACGGACGAATTTGAGCCATTCGCGCCCGTTTAATGTCGATCGTTGCTAAAAACTGCGATTCATTTGCCTCGCGGGTTGCGTGTTTGGCGGTCTGAATAGCGTCCTCGAAACGCGCTGGAGGATCGTGCGTCACGAATGTCGTTTCAAACGTGATCAACTCCTCGGCGGCGATCGCCTTGCGAACCTCGCTGCAGTCCTGTTCGATCAAGCGATTGAAAGTCCGCTCGACAAGCCAAACACCGACAAAGCAGTGTCCTTCGGTCATGACAACTACGCTGTTGAGGCCGATCGCCTCTATTGCGGCGGCGAACAGAAGCGTGCTGTCAAGACATGTGGCGAGGCCATCGGCTAGTACCGTGGACGGACGACGGACCTTCTGACCGTTCTGTTCGAAACTGCTCGGCGGGTTTGCATAGGTCAATGATCGCTCGGCGACAGCCGACCACATGGCAGCCGCGAGAAGATAAACCCGTCGCGGATCATTGCTTTGGTATCCATCCAAAGCCGACGAATGTCCGTGTCTTCCCAAAATCGAACTCGCCGATTTGAGAAGGGGAGCTAGTGCCGGATCATTCGGCATCACAAATGCGGCCAAGAGTTCACTCATCGACCCGAGACCGCCCCATTCGTCTCGTGCTAGAATGCGAATGTCATGCACGACTTCGGCAAGAATTGCATCGCCCCGTCGCAATAGCAATTTGACATTGCCGCGTTCCGCTTCATTCAAGCCATTCAAATAATCCGCATCAAGCTGCACATTGCGATCACGAAGAGTGAGCTGACCATTCGCAGCCAGACGCTGAATCATCCATTGTTTAGGACGAGTGAACGCTGGACTAGTTGTCAATTGAAGACTCAACTCGCCGAAAGAATCTGAAGACTGAATGTCTTGAGACGACTCATTTCTCAGTTCAATCGAACGCAGTAGCGGAACCGAATTCTGCCAGGACGCGTAGTTGATGCAATCTGTCAAATCGGCATCGATCGAAAATCCGGTCGTTCGATCCAAGGTCATCGTTAGTTGGCCTCATAACGTAATTCGTCATCATCAATGGAATGTTGGCATGCGCCCGGCAAATTTACCATAAAACGATCGGTTGCTCTTTTGAACACATTGCCGCAGAGAAAAATGGACAGAATGACAGAGGATTGTTTCGGCAGCAACGAATACGCGTGTCCGTTGTGAACCTTCGGAGGGCGAACGTGTCTGCGTGGAAGCATATCCCTCGAAACAGTCTAGCCTCATTTGGTTCTTAGTGACCGACTGGGCTGTTCGCATTGGACTCGACGGATTTGGAGTGTGAAATGGAATCAATTATATTCGTTGGTCTCCCGGCTTCGGGAAAGTCGTCCTTTTACAAGGAACGATACTTCAACACACACGTTCGAATTAGTCGCGATCTTCTGAGAACTCGGCACCGCGAAGATCGTCTTCTCAATCTTTGTCTCGAAACCGACCAACGATTCGTCATCGATAACACCAACACCACAATCGCTGAGCGGGCGCGACTGATTGATGTTGTGAAAATGGCTCGTCGGCCCTACGCGATTTATGGGTACTATTTCGAATCGCGAGTCGCCGACTGTCTACAACGAAACGCAGAGCGATCCCAAGACACGCAAGTTCCGGAAGTTGCTATTCGTTCGAAGGCTACTGAACTTCAGAAACCTGCGTTAAGTGAGGGTTTTAGCCAACTGTTTTATGTCCGACTGACTGCAGCCGGTTTCGTCGTTGCGGAGTGGAATGATGAAGTTTGACGAACTCGACCAGAAAATGCGTGTCTTCGAAACAGCCGCCGATTTTTGTGTACTTCCCGGTTTGAATATGGTCGCACGTTTGGATGGTCGCAGTTTTACGCGGCTCACGAAAGACGTTTGCCAATTCGAATCGCCTTTTGATGAGCGTTTTCGCGACCTAATGGTGTCGACCGCTGAAGCGTTGATGACGTGTGGCTACCGTGTCGTCTACGCCTATACGGAAAGTGATGAGATTTCCCTGTTGTTCGATCTTGAGGAGCAACTCTTTGCACGGAAACTTCGCAAGTACAACTCGACACTCGCTGGCGAGGCAAGTGCGCAGTTTTCGCTGAAACTCGGGCAACCGGTGTGTTTCGACTGTCGCATCTCGCAACTGCCGACGGTTGAACACGTTGTTGACTACTTTCGCTGGCGAAACGAAGATGCCGCCCGGAATGCGTTGAATTCGTGGTGTTACTGGACCCTCCGCAAGCAAGGTCGGAGCGAGCAGCAAGCCACAATGGAACTACTCGGCCGGTCGGTCAGCCAAAAGAATGAGTTTCTGTTTCAGTACGGCATCAACTTTAACGATCTCCCCAGTTGGCAAAAACGCGGTGTCGGATTGTATTGGGAAGAGTACGATAAACCTTCGGTCAATCCGATCACGCAAGAAAACGTCACAGCTTCTCGAAGGCGAATTCGCCGAGACTTCGAGTTGCCCATGAAAGACGAATATGGCGAATTCGTAAGGTCCTTGATTGACCGGTGACCTGCCGTACGACACATTACGATGAATCGACATTCTCTCTCGCAGTTGAACAGTATCGATGCTTCTAGGGAACTTTCTGCTCGGCCAATATGTCAACGATTGACCCACCACGATTGCCTGTCTGCGAACGAGTCCGATTCGAACTCGCCTGTCCTCAGACAGTCGTGCTGCCAAGGCCCAACCGGATTCCATCGTCATGTGAGAGACACGTTCCGCCAGTAAATCCCGTCACGCCAACATCGCTTCAAGAAAAAGCCGTGAGGAACCTCAGGACTAGGCCAATCGCGTCGATGAACACTATGGATACGAGGTTCTTTTTCTACGGGTGGGATCGTCAACGTCAATGGGAGTCTTCAAGCGGCGTGGAAGCGAGACACAAGACATGAACGACTTTATCGATCAATATCGGCAGCGGGTTCGAAGAAAGCTTTCTCGGAAAGAGAGCGAACCGGTCGTGCGCAAGGTGGAACTACTTTGTCTTCCATCGTTTCATGCAGAGACGGTTCTCCGCATCGTAGAACGACCGGATGGAACTGTTTTCCGATTGTTCACGCTGACAGAGAATCTCTGGTGTGCGGAAGACGAAATGGCTGTTGAGCGGTTTCACGAATCCGCTTCGGTTTCTAAGCGACGGGCTGATAAGTTTTGGAAGTCGGTTACTGAAATGGCGCCTTTGGCAACAAAGGTTGACGAGATCCTTGACGGTATGACAGTATTGTTAGCCCTACAAATCGATCGCATCTTCATCGAAGTCGAGACGAATAAACTTAATTTAAATAAACCGATCGGTATGCTCGTCGCGCGTATTCTTAACGAGGGAGCATCCGCACTGAGAGATGCGAACAGTCGAGAGCGGTTGAAGGAAATTCGAGAATACCTATGACTCATCGAGATCATCAGCTCGCAGGCGTACAATCTAGCCGATGGCCGGTCGGACGGTGACCGGCGTGGATTCGACATGTCACCCGCCGATATGCACTAAGAGCGTTCATAGCGAAGAGATTGTCATGATGAATTCAAACCAATGGCCGACGTTTGACGCTAGTTCACTGCAACCGTTGGATAGCAGTGAAATCAAGACAATTGAATCAGCGTGCGATAAGTTTAACGAGAACTTCAACAACCGGTTTTCCGACCGTTATCAATACCTTCGGTATCAGTGGACTGCTGCACCAGGAAACTTCGGCGATCTCGATTTCGACTTTTATGAGTTCGGAGGCGAGCACTGGTATCAAGATAATGGCTACGGCTTTACATGTGCCTGGGGCGAAATCCTAGTCAAGAGTTTTGGCTTCCAATGGATGAAAATGGAAGGTGCGACAAACCTCCGGGATTGGGTTCTTATGCACGACGATGCATTCCAAAAGTTCTTTCCATGGCATTTGCTCTGGAGCATTGTTGAAAGCGGCGGTCATCAATTTGATAAAGCCGAGGGCGCATGGATGCGGATTCTCGACCAGGTTGACGCGGTCTATCCGCTTCCTACTGGCTGGCATGTGATTTCCGATGTTCTGAGTGGCGAGGCTGATTGGGTTCCCGAGCGAGTTGCATCGGAGATGAAAGTCATTTCTGAGCGTCCAGACTGGCACTTCGGCGTTCTAGGACTTTGGCCTTATGAGTTGACGCCAGAATCGAATTGGGACGAAGTACTCGACAATCTGAAATCAAAACAGATCGAAATGGACGGATGGTGGAATGATGATTGAGGCTGTATTGAATCAACATGTTGTTGCACATCCCTATCCACTAATGTTCGCTACGATCAGCGGTGCGCATCTTTACGGCTTTCCATCGCCCGATTCTGACTATGATCTCCGAGGGACGCATCTGTTGCCGCTCGAAGACGTGATCGGGTTGAAGACCGGTAAAGAGACAATCGAGATGTCAGGCATTTATGGCGGCATGGAGATCGATTTCGTCACACACGATGCCAAGAAATTCTTCGGGCTGATGCTCAAGAAGAACGGCTATGTCATGGAGCAAATTCTGTCTCCCCTCGTTGTCCACACGACACCGGAACACGAAGAGCTAAGGGCAATTGCTAGCAACTGTCTGACAAAATATCACGCCTATCACTATCTTGGGTTTGCAGCATCCCAGTGGAAGTTGTTCGGCAAAGATAATCCGCCAAGAGTCAAGCCGTTGTTGTATGTTTATCGAGTACTGCTGACGGGTATTCACCTCATGCGAACTGGCGAGGTCGAGGCGAACTTAGTACGTCTGAATGAGACGTTCAAGTTGCCCTATCTGTTAGAACTCATCGATCGAAAGATTACCGGCCCCGAAAAAGGCACGCTCGATGAGGTCGACCTTTCGTTTCATGAAACGGAGTATGAGCGATTGCGAGCCGAACTTGAAACAGCCTTCGAGCAAAGCGATCTCCCAGAACAGCCGATTGGTGCAGCGGCATTGAACGATCTGCTCGTACGTGTTCGCATGGCGTCAGCGACATAAGTATTCCAAGATCAAGGAATGCCTTAGTGAAACGACGATTCGTCGGGCAGTCAATTGCTTGGCCCGCCACCACGACATCGCTACCTGCTTGGACGAGTTATGTTAGCGGATGAGACGTGACGGACTTGCAAGTTGAATTTGCATGACCTTGGAAACGCAACGATAGTCTTGGAAAAAGAAGGACCAATAGTGATCTCATATGCGAGTTACGCCGAGCAGGTTCGTCGTTGGCCCACATCTGGGCGTCATATTCTCGCTCAGTTCGATGAAGAAACGATCCTCGTATATCAGGCCTATCGCCCCGAGATCGGAAACTTCGCTGTCGAGCATGGCAACTTCGGCGGCGAGTTTAGTTACAATCGGATGAGTTGGATTAAGCCGAACTTTTTGTGGATGATGTATCGGAGCGATTGGGGACGCTCACAGGGGCAAGAAGTCGTTCTAGCGATTCGTTTGCGACGTTCGTTTTTTGATTTACTTTTGGAACAAGCCGTACCCTCGACTTTCGTTCCCGAATTATTCGAGAGCCATGACGAGTGGAAGGCAGCGGTGGCCCGTTCGGACGTGAGACTTCAGTGGGACCCCGACCATGGTCCAATGGGCAACAAATGCGAGCGTCGTGCAATTCAACTCGGTCTTCGGGGCGCGACGCTAGAAGCGTATGGAAAAAGTGAGATCATCGAAATTGTCGACATGAGCGAACATGTGGCCCAGCAGCGGAACATCAAGAGTAACTGGAAATCCGGAAATCTGTCGACTCCCATCGAGAATGTCTACGTCCCAAATATCCCTGCAGCGACTAACGTCGGTCTGGATACTTGGACGGACAAATGAACCGACAAATTCCTTTGACAAAACTTTGATAACACGCCGAATCGAATTCTAAAGAAATCAATCCTATGAAAATCTGGATCGACGCCGACGCTTGTCCAAGCGATATCAAGGAGTTGCTGTATCGAGCCGCAAAACGCACACAGACCCAGATGACCTTGGTGGCCAATCAGCCGCTTCGAATTCCTCGGTCCGAGTTCATCGAGAGCATACTCGTTCCGGCCGGAGCAAACATCGCGGATCAATACATCGTTGAACGAGTCGAAGACGGCGACCTAGTGATCACCGCTGACATTCCGTTAGCTGCCGAAGTGGTCGCAGCCGGTGGGCAGGCTTTGAGTCCTCGGGGAACACTTTACACAGAGGACAACGTAGGCGGGCGACTGGCCGCTCGAAATCTGATGGATGAACTTCGCGGCGGCGGCCAAATCACGGGAGGGCCGGCTGCGTTGACGGACAAAGATCGGCAAACGTTCGCGAACCAACTCGATCGCTGGCTGACTGCCTCAAAAACGTGAACGCACTGCTGAAGCAGACGGGGATCGATTCGGCAGTACCCGAGCCTGTTCACGTGATCCAAACCGACTGTAGCTCACACTAGATTGGTCAGTTTGTTCGCAAGATTTGCCGCATTTCCAGCGGATAGTCCGTCAAGACCGCATCGAGCTCGACGTCCTCGCAATGCTTCCAGTTGTCAGCCTCATGACCACTCACTGTGAGTCCGGCAATGAAGGCTCGCTTCTTTGCTGCATGAACCGCTTCCATCTGCTGCTTCGTTGGCAAGAAGCGAAAGTAAACCCATGTTGCCTGTTCATCTCTCAGTGCTGCCCCAAACTCTTGGGTATTGTTTGCCACCGCAGCACACTGAACTTCTTTTGATCCGTTCTTGAGACGCTTCCGGACCGTCGGTTCGGAAATTGTGCGTCCGATGAATAGCAGCTTAGAAAGAATCTGATGCTGTTCCGCCAGTCGAACCATGTCCTCTTCGACCGCTTCCGCTTTGAGATCGACGGCAATCAGAACATCGTGCTGCCGATATTCTGCGACGAGACTTAGGACTTCATCCACGGTTGGCACCTTCAACCCCGCAAATTTTGGATTGAACCAACTCCCTGCATCCAGTTCACGGATCTGTGAGAGCGCCAGATCGGAGATCTTGCCGGTGCCGTTGGTGGTTCGATCTACGCTACTGTCGTGGATGCAAACCAAGTGCCCGTCTTTCGTCTTTTCGACATCAAATTCGAAGCCCAGTCGAAGTTCGAGGCAAGCCCGAAAGTTGGCAAGCGTGTTTTCCGGTGCGTGAGACAGCAGCCCCCGATGCGCGACAATAGCCGGTTCGGCAGCCTCAATATTCATTGGAAATACACTTTCAAGAGCCAGCAGTGCGATCATCAGAAATGGTCTGTACATAAATAACGTCCTTCGTCCCGGGATCAACTAAAATGCAATAGAATGGCGGATTCTTTGACAATGTGACGTTTCGGGTGCGGTATCGCAATTGAACGCAAATCAAAGCAGAAGAACGTAACCCTATTTATGATAAGCCTTTAAACCTCAATGCAGTAGTGTTTCACCTGTCATACGTATAGAACGATAACCGCTGCCGCATGTCGCTGGGAGAGAATTTGGGGATCGAACGCTGACCCGCCCTGATCAATCTCGGGAACTGCCTATTCATATTATCTGGTTGTTTGCCCTATTTCTTGTCGAGGCGAAGCTGTGTATGTTGCGTCGTGACTGTGCATATCCGGTCATGACTCTGTAACATGTTTGCTCGACTCGGGAGTACGGACGCAAAAGGACCGCCAAAATCAAATGGACAACAACGACCAAAATTTTCTTGTCGGCGGTGGCGAGATGGGGGAACGGACCCGCGCATTTGATTGGTCGCAGACGCACGTTGGCCCAATGTCGGAGTGGCCTTATGGTCTGAAGACCGCCGTGCGGATCATGCTTGGCTCGCGGTACGCGATGTGGTTGGGGTGGGGGCCCGAGTTTGTCTTCTTCTACAACGATGCGTATGCGAAAATGACACTCGGCCCAAAACATCCGTGGGCCTTAGGACGACCGGCCAAAGAAGTGTGGTCGGAAATTTGGGACGACGTCGGTCCACGGGCCGAATCGGTTATCGAGACCGGCGAAGCCACTTGGGATGAGGGACTACTGCTTTTTTTGGAACGGCAAGGCTTTCCCGAAGAGACGTATCACACGTTCTCTTATAGCCCTTTGCCCGATGACAGTGGCGCAATCGGCGGGATGTTGTGCGTCGTCACCGAAGATACCGAACGGACGATTGGCGAACGTCGGCTACGCACACTCCGAGAGTTGGCGGCCCGGACGACGGACGAAGCCAGATCGGTTGATGATTCATGCCAGAGAGCGGCTGAAATTCTCGCGAACAATCCGCATGATTTGCCGTTCGTACTACTTTATCTTTTGGATGGGGACGGGATCCAGGCGAGACTTGCCGGCAGTACCGGCTTGAGTGCGGAAACGGCTGCAAGTCCCGCGACCATCGAGTTGGACGACGAGAATTGTCCGTGGCCGTTCCGCCGAGCCATTGAGACCGGGAAAAGTGTCGAGGTCCACGATCTATCGAGTCAACTGGCTGCGATGTCCGTTGGAATTTGGCCGGAGCCACCGCAACAGGCGATGGTCCTGCCATTGGCCAAACCTGGGCAGACGCAAGTCGCCGGATTCATGGTCGCGGGGGTGAGTCCTCGCCTTCCGTTTGACGACGATTATCGAGGATTCTTCGATCTAACTGGCGGACAGATTTCCACCGCGATCGCCAATGCACGGGCTTACGAGGAGGAAAGAAAGCGTGCCGAAGCGCTGGCGGAGTTGGACCGTGCTAAGACGACGTTCTTCTCGAACGTCAGTCATGAATTCCGAACGCCGCTGACGCTCATGCTTGGTCCCGTCGAGGACATGCTCTCTCGAAGCTATACCGAACTTTCGCCTTCCGCGAAGGGACAGTTGGAAGTAGTCAATCGGAACGGTTTAAGGCTGTTGCGGTTGGTCAACTCGTTACTGGATTTCTCTCGGATCGAGGCCGGTCGAGTTCGGGCGGCTTTTCAACCAACCGACCTCACTGCGTTCACGACGGAATTGGCCAGCGTTTTTCGCGCGGCCTGTGAACGGGCCGGATTGCGGTTGGTCGTCGATTGTCGCCCATTGTCAGAGCTGGTCTTCGTGGACCGAGACATGTGGGAAAAGATCGTTCTCAATTTGCTGTCGAATGCCTTCAAATTTACCTACGAAGGCGAGATTACGGTGACACTTCAGCAGGTGGAAGACGCCGTCGAACTGCATGTCCAAGACACGGGCACCGGTATCCCGGCAGAAGAAATCCCGCGACTGTTCGAACGGTTTCACCGCATCGCAAACGCTCAAGGTCGAACGCACGAAGGAAGCGGGATCGGACTAGCGTTGGTTCAAGAGTTGATCAAACTTCACGGCGGCCGTATTGCCGCTGAGAGTGTCGTCGGACAGGGGACAACCTTTACTGTCACCTTGCCTTTAGGATCGTCTCACCTGCCTCCCGATCAGGTCGGAGAAACCCGTAGCCTCGCTTCGACGAGCACTGGTGCCACACCGTATGTCGAGGAGGCTCTTCGCTGGCTTCCGGACGAAACGCCAGAGGAACACCACACCGACCTGCCAGCCTACGATGAACCGATTTCAGTTCCCGCTGTTGGTACAGAATCGGAGGAACAGTCTCAACGCCCGAGAGTGTTAGTGGCGGACGACAACGCCGATATGCGGCAGTACGTCACGCGTTTGCTCGCTGAGCAGTATTCCGTCGTATCCGTGACGGATGGTGAGGCGGCATTACAGGAAGCTACGCGAGAACCACCAGACTTAATCTTGTCGGACGTCATGATGCCCCGACTCGATGGCTTCGGACTCCTACGAGCACTTCGGAAAAAGTCTCGGACACGTGCGATTCCGGTCATCATGCTCTCGGCCCGTGCCGGCGAGGAAAGCCGGGTTGAAGGCATGGAAGCGGGTGCCGACGACTACTTGGTGAAACCATTCAGTGCACGTGAATTGATGGCCCGGGTAGCGGCTCACTTGCAAATTGCTCAGTTGCGACAAAGGTCCGAACAGGCCGTTCGCGAAAGCGAGGAGCGGCTGAGAATGGCTCTCGCTGCTGCTCGGATGGTGACTTGGCAGATCGATCCGATCAACGGACATGTCGTTGTCTCGAACAATGCTGCTGAACTTCTCGGACTGCCACCCGGAACGCAGATTGATGACCTCGAATTTGGCTTTAACCTGCTGCACCCCGATGACGTCAAACGACATCGCGCGACCATCGAGCGAGCGATCGAAGAGGGGGGAACCTACCTGAGTGAGTTCCGCATCGTCCGGCCTGACAACGGGCAGACGATTTGGCTGGAAGACCGTGGCCAATCAGTCGGTGATGAGAAAGGGAATACGTTGCGACTGGTCGGCGTCGTCATGGACATTACCGAGCGAAAACGGGCCGAAGAAGAACTTCAAAACGAACGGGACTTGTTAAGCGTAACGCTGTCCAGTATTGGCGATGCTGTCATCACCACAGACATCGACGGCCGGGTTACGAACCTCAATGGTGTGGCCGAATCGCTCACCGGTTGGAAGCATTCCGAGGCAGTCGGACAAGCGCTCAATACGGTCTTCCAGATCATCAACGAAGGCACACGAAAGACTGTCGAAAACCCGGCCGAGCGGGCGCTCCGCGAGGGAGTGGTCGTCGGTCTGGCAAACCATACGGTTCTGATCGCCAAGGATGGTTCCGAACGTCCCATCGATGATAGTGCTGCCCCCATTCGCGGCGGAGATGGAAAAATTGTTGGCTGCGTGCTGGTGTTCCGAGACGTAACGGAGCGGCGGCGAGAAGAAGCACTTCTCTCGAACCAGAACAAGGTCTTAGAGCAAGTCATTCACGATGGCCCGTTGCCTGACATTCTCGATGCGGTATGCCTTGCCCTCGAGCAACACATCGCCGGAGAAGGCATCGCTACCGTCCTACTGACGGACGAGAGTGGAACATCCCTTCGCCCCGCGGCAGGGAATCGCTGCCCGGCAGAGTATGCAAAGGCTTTGAAAACGGTACCGATTGGTCCAGACTGTGGATCATGTGGGACAGCAGCTTACCGGGGCGAACTCGTGGTAGTTGACGATATCGCGACCGATCCCCTGTGGAACGACTACCGTGATCTTGCCCTCCCTCATAACTTGCGAGCATGTTGGTCTGTTCCGATTTTCTCTTCGACAGAGGCCATTCTCGGCACGTTTGCAGTTTACTCACACGTTCCACGACGTCCCAGCGACCAAGAACTTCGAGTCATGGAGTTTCTAGCTCGCACAGCGGGAATTGCCATCGAACGCCACCGGACTGTTCAAGCCTTGCAAGAGAGCGAACTTCGCTATCGGTTGGTCGGTCAGGCCGCGAATGACGCCATCTGGGACTGGAATCTTCTGAATAACCAAGTCCGATGGAACGAGGGGCTCCAAACGAATTTCGGTTTTTCGGTCGATCAGATCGACACGGATGCTTCCTGGTGGGTCGAACACATTCACCCTGAGGACCGAGAACGCGTGGCCGAGCGGATTCATCATGCCATCGACGGCAACGAGGAGTTGTGGAACGACGAATACCGTTTTCAACGAGCAGACGGGTCGTATGCCGACGTTTTTGACCGAGGCCGAATTGTCCGCGACGAAGGCAAACCCGTTCGGATGGTTGGCTCAATGCTCGACCTGACCGAGCGGAACAAGTCCGAAGCGGCGCTCCGGGAGAGTGAAGAACGATTCCGAGGCATCTTTTCGCAGACCCTCGCCGGCATCGCTGAGACAGACCTTTCCGGTCGCTTCGTCGAGACCAACCAGCGTTACTGCGAAATCGTGGGACGTTCCGCAGAAGAGCTGAGCGGGATGCGGATGCAGGACATCACCCACCCCGATGATCTGTCCCACAATATGCCGCTATTCGAACGGGCTGTTTCCGATGGAACGCCCTTCGTGATCGAAAAGCGTTACCTGCGGCCCGATGGCTCGCTGGTGTGGGTCAACAACAGTGTGTCACTGGTTCGTGATGAAACGGGCCGACCAAAACATATCGTTGCCGCCTCCCTCGATATCACAAGCAACAAACAAGCTGAGGCCGCCCTGCGAGAGAGCGAAGCCCACTTCCGCAGCATGGCGGATAACGCTCCGACGATGATCTGGGTAACCAACCCTTCGGCTGAGTGTACCTACATCAGCCAGCAATGGTGTGAATTCACTGGCACCGTCCAATCGCAGAATCTAGGCGTCGGTTGGGTGGAGTGCGTTCATCCCGACGACCGCCAGCATGCAAAAGAAATCTTCTTAAGTGCCAACGAACGTCATGCTCCATTCAGCGTCGATTACCGACTCCGAAGACATGATGGCGAATACCGATGGGCGGTGGACCTGGGATTGCCCCGCTTCGACGAGAATAGGCAGTTTCAGGGGTACGTCGGGACCGTTACCGACATCCATGACCGCAAACAAGCAGAGGTCAAGTTACGAGAGCAAGAAGCGCAGTACCGGAGCATCTTTGAATCGACAAGCGACGCGGTGCTAATCTTCGACTACGACGGTCAGCTGATCGAAGTCAATCCCGCTGCCTGTGCAATGCACGGTTATGCCTACGATGAAATGGTGGGCATGCAGGGCACACAGATCGTTCATCCCATGGATCACCACAAGTTCGCCGATTTCGTGAAACAGGTGACGGCGGGCGAAAAGTACCACGCCGATGGCACACACGTGCGAAAAAATGGCGAGTTGATCTCAATTCAAGTCGCAGGTACTTCGTTCGTATTTGCGGGCCGACCAGCTTTGCTTGCGGTGATTCGGGATGTCAGCGAAGAGCGGAAAGCGGTCGACGCACTGCGGAAAAACGAGCAACGATTGCGGTTCATTATGGACTCGATGCCGCAAAAAATCTTTACGGCTACTCCCCAAGGTGAGGTCGATTATTGCAATCCAACTTGGATGACGTTTACCGGCGAATCGTTCGAATCGATTCGAAATTGGGGTTGGCAATCCATCGTTCATCCCGATGACATAGAGGAGAACATCCGGGTCTGGAAGCGATCGATCGATACGGGCGAGCCGTTCCAGTTCGAGCACCGCTTTCGCCAAGCGAATGGCGAATACCGCTGGCATATCAGTCGGGCATTGCCCATGCGAGACGAAGAAGGGCAAGTTGTGATGTGGATCGGCTCGAACACCGAAATCCATGAAACGAAGAGTCTCCAAGACGAACTCCGGGAAGTCGCTGCCGAATTGTCCGAAGCCAATCGCCGCAAAACAGAGTTCTTGGCAACACTGGGGCACGAGCTTCGGAATCCTCTGGCTCCGATCCGCACGGGACTGGAAGCGATGAAGATGATCGAAGACAACCCAGGAGCTCTGTCGGAAATCCGCAGCACGATGGAGCGTCAGGTTCAACAGATGGTCCGCTTGATCGATGACCTGCTGGACATTTCTCGTATCACTCAGGACAAGTTGGAGTTGAGAACCTGTCGGGTCGCCCTGCAGGATGTCGTTCAAAGTGCCATCGAAGCAACCAAGCCGTTTATTGACGAGGCGAGTCACAAGTTGACTGTGACGATGCCGGACCAAACAGTTTACCTCAATGGCGACCCCAACCGACTGGCCCAGGTCTTTTCGAACTTGCTCAACAATTCGGCGAAATACACCGCAGAAGGCGGTCAGATCTGGCTGAACGTCGAGGAGCGAGACAACGAGGTCGTGGTCGCTGTGAAAGATAACGGGCTCGGCATTCCCGCCGACATGCTCGGCCATATCTTCGAGATGTTCACCCAGATCGATCGCCCTTTGGAGAAGGGATACACTGGGCTTGGCATCGGACTGACCTTAGTCAAGCGATTGGTCGATATGCATCAAGGCAGCATCGAAGTTCGTAGCGACGGCCCGGACAAAGGCAGTGAATTCAGCGTGCGATTGCCGATCATGCTGGAGTCGCTTGGGAACGAAGAGACTGCCGACGAGCAGGAATTCGTGGCGACACCGCTTCGGATTCTTGTGGTCGACGACAACAAGGCTGCAGCGACAATGCTGAAAATGGTCGTTAAGATGCTGGGCAACAAGGTTCGCACGGCTCACGATGGTCAGCAGGCCGTCGAGGTCGCGGCCGAATTCTTGCCGGATGTCGTTCTCATGGACCTCGGGATGCCAAAGATGAACGGTTATGAAGCAGCACGTCATATTCGTAAGCAGTCGTGGGGCCACGACATGTTACTGGTCGCTTTGACCGGTTGGGGGCAGGACGAAGACCGAGAGAAAACGCGACAAGCAGGCTTTGATCACCACCTGGTCAAACCTGCGGAGCCAGCGGTCTTACAACAGCTATTGGCGAACCATAAACCGAGATCTCGTTAATTGTGAGACGGAGATGGTTATCCGGTCTTCCGTGTTCCCGGTAGACGCAGCAATGCCCGTGCATTCCTCTTCCATGCGACCGAAGCCATTACAATCTTAGATTCAACCGCTCTGAAATTAGGAAAACCATAATGTCTGCAGAACAAGGTCAGTCCACCGATCGCACGGAGCGACAGCAACAACTCCGGAAATTGGGCCATGACGTGCGGACCCCGCTCGGAATCGTATGTACCGGACTCGAAGCCCTAAAAGGCATGCGTGAGGATGCAGACAGTTTCGCCGAAATCTACGAAACGATTCAGCAGGATGGTATCGAACCATTGAAGAAGATAATTGCCGAGCTCGTTGACGTCGCCTGCCAGCAAGAAACAAACGACCAGTAATCAGACTGATTTCTCCGAGATTTCGCTAGACCGGCGGGCAGCCGACCGCGGTGAACCCATTGCTGACCAATCGAAATGGATTAATGGATCCCGTTGATTTCCGACAGCTTAGGATGCGACCCTAACTTCTTCAGATCAGCAACATCGACGGGCTTCACCAGGTACTCGTCGAACCCGGCATCGAACGCTTTTTGGCGGTTTTCTTGATCGGCATGCCCTGTCTGCGCGACGATCAGCGTTCGACGAACCGAATCCGCCTCGCGAATTGCTCGCGCCACATCGAATCCCGACATGTCAGGAAGAACGAGATCGAGCAAGACAATCTCTGACGCAAATTCTCGATGCGTTTCCAACGCCGACTTCCCGTTTAACGCAACCATCGTCTCATGACCGATCAATGCGAAGAGTCGCGCTGTAATTGTGGCGATACCTGCGGCATCATCGACGATCAACACACGGCGAGACGGAACTTCATGCGTGGTGCCGGTGGATTCTATGCTGTCTGGCATGGAACGAATTTCTGCCTCAATAGCAGGATATTAGACGGCGCAAATGGCATTGGTGCCTGCTCCCTCACAAAGGGCTAGTCTGCCGTGGAAAATTGGGATGATACACGTAGACGTTCTCGAAATGCAGCCCCAAGTTCTATACCTCTCCGCCTGCCATTCGCCAAACGTGTTTTTCAGGTTCCAATCGGCCAGCAATCTACACTTTGCCCCTAATTTACCAACAGAAGTCACGAACGCCCGACAGCGTACAAATTCCTTCGGCTTACGACCAATCGAAACTCATGCCGTGTCTGTGGTCGGTCGCACGTTTCACGATTCAACTTTTCGAATATATGCAGTTCAAGTGTAACGGTTGTATCGACGAATGCGTAGCAAAAGTCAGCTTCGATCGTCGTTACGCGACAGCGAGGTTCCCGACGGTTCTCCGAACGAATCGCCCATCACGGATTCTTTTCCGCGTCATCGAGAATCACGGCTTTAGCCGAACGATCTCCGACAGTGAAGCAACCAAGTGGGCTGGCGTCCGGTGTTGTAATCATCCAGACAGCGCCGGGACGAGTCCGTTGACGAAACTGTTTTCCCATCGCGATGTCTCCGTACGGTTTTGGACGACCTTCCCGATCGATCCACCATAACTTGACCGTGGCTTTGCGTTTATTGACGAAGACAACCTCAAACGTGCCACCATCGGGTTTTGACGGCGGAGAATCGACTTGGTCATCGAGAGACTGCCAATTCAAATCCGGCAACGAAGCCACGCTGGGTTTTGGTTTCGCCGCAAATGACTTTGGTGCGAGTTGTTGAAGGGCAGTACGTTCCGTCGCAAACTGCGTGTCGTCAGCAAGGTTCTTCCATTCATAGGGATCAGCTTGAATGTCATACAACTCCTCTTCGCCGTTCGCATAGTGAATCAACCGAAACCGCTCCCCGCTAACAGAATAGTTTCCCGGCGAATCGAGATGAGTCACGGAGACGTGAGGCCAATCGGCGTTCGGATTTTTCAGCAACGGCACTAGTGACGGGCCATCATGTTGTGGTTCCGACGGGAGGCCACACAACTCTAGCAGCGTCGGGAAAAGACTGAGCAGATTAACCGGCTGACTGCATTGGGCCGGTGTCGTTCCGGATGGTAATGCTGGGGTTCCTGCCGGAACTCGAATCATTAGCGGAATCCGAGTACACACACGCCAACCGGTATACTTCTGCCAATGTTGTTTTTCGCCCAAATGCCAACCATGATCAGACCACAGCATCACAATGGTATTTTTGGAATAGGGACTCGCATCGAGTGCATCCAATACCTTGCCCAGCATGGCATCGGCGAAATGAATGGACGCAAGATATCCTTGCACTCCCTGCTTCCATTGTCCTTGCTTCCGAATGTGCTCGAAGTACCGATTGGGGCCACGTCGTTGACCTTCGGATGGAAGGTCGTCAAGGTCATCTTCTTTGTATCCCGGCGGCAACACGATCGAGTCTAGAGGAAATGGCTCGAAGTACTTTTTCGGGACAAACCAGGGCTCGTGGGGTCGATAAATCCCGCAGGCCAGAAAGAACGGCTTGGAGTGTTCCTGGGAAAGCTGTTGGGAGATCCAATTGGCGACGAGGTAGTCACCGCCGAATTCTTCGTTAGTCGCATCGAGCGGCCCCCAATCCGTTTCCACATACTGCCAAGGTCCTCCCACAGGTAGACTCAGCGGACGTTGATCTGGATAGAGTGTCCGAGGAAACGGATTTTCAGTCGCTTTGTCAGGGAAGTAGAGATCCCACGACGGAGCATCAATGAAATAATGCAACAACTTCCCCGACCCCGCGGACTGATATCCGTGCCGACTGAGCGTTTTGGGAATGATTTCCTCCGTCGGCATGACCTCCCTCATCTTTTGCCGATTGGAATAGAGACCGGATCGGTGGGGCGAACGTCCCGTGAAAATCGCAGCACGCGATGGATTACACGCCGGAGCCGGGCAATGAGCATTTGTGAACAGGATGCTCGTGTTTGCAAGCCGATCCAAGTTCGGCGTCAGGGTTTGCGGATGGCCCCCCATGACGCCCACCCAATCGTTTAAGTCATCCATCGCAATGAAGAGAATGTTCGGTCGTGGCTCGACTCCATCAGCGTCGGCCCCGCTCGCGGCTGTGGCAATCAAACTCAGTACACTCAGCCCAAATACCGTTTGACGCATCTTCGAACCTAATTTCATCTTCGTTGACCCGCTCCTGAACCATTCAATGCCTGCCGTCGTCTTGCAGAGCTGAATTTCACGGGGGCCAACTAGAAGTCTTTGCCATCATTGCTATGACAGTCGATTCTATCGAAATTGCTCCCGAAATCCTGCCTACATGAAGACAGCGAACTGCTAAATGCGCATACTTCAGAAATGCCCAGTGAGACGTCACTCCGAAAACTGTTAGATGAACTCGATCCGCCGTTTACCGGTGAGACGCTTTTCGATCGTCTGTCGGATGTGGTGTTCTTTATCAAGAACGCAAGCGGCCAGTATGTTGTCGTCAACAACACAGCGGTAGACCGTTGCGGACTTCGGACCAAATCGAAGTTAATCGGGCAAACGGCTAGCCAAGTCTTTCGTGCACCGCTCGGCGAGAGTTTCGAACTGCAAGATCGGAAGGTCCTCGAATCGGGTCGTCCTCTTTCGATGCAGTTGGAACTACATATTTATCCAACCGGTGAAGCCGGCTGGTGCCTGACCAACAAGCTGCCACTCACGCGAAAGGACGGCAGTATTGCGGGGTTGGTCGGCATCTCTCAGGACTTGCGTTTGCCGGACTCTTCGATGGAAGAATACCAACATATCGCCACCGCGATTCGGTTCGCAGAAACCAATCTCTCGACACCACCCAGTGTGCAAGACTTGGCAACAATCGCGGGCATGTCCCGCTATCAGTTGGACCGTCGGATTCGCCGCGTGTTTGGTCTCACTGCAGGGCAATGGCTGTTGAAACTCCGCATCGATCACGCACAACAAACCCTGCAGCAAACCGATGTCAGCATATCAGAAATTGCCCTCGACACCGGCTACGCAGATCAAAGTGCGTTCACTCGCCAGTTTCGTCTAGCAACCGGGCTATCGCCCCGAGAGTTTCGTCTGGCCTGTCGAAAACTATAAGACGAAACCGGGAACCGTGCAGACGATCTATGCGACGCGTTATCGAATTCTTGGACGTAGAAAATACCTTGGGAGATCGGTTGCGTTATTTCGCGTCGGTCAAGGACGTCTCGCTTCGGGTGCGATAGAGAAACGCATCTGAAGTCAGAAGCGAGACGAGCATCGCGTTCATACTCCCACCGTTTTCTTTGTACGCTCGGTAGGCATCTTGGAGAACCGGACGGTCATTGAGCGTCTCGTTACGCCCCATCCAGAACCGAAATGCGTGACGAACAAAAACTTGCTCAGCACGTTCACTCTCCGCAATCCGTTCGATCATTTCGATTGCGTTCGTGACTTTGCCATCGAGTTGCGGATCTCCGGATGCAATAATCTCTCCGGAGGTATCGACCGGTTGATTCAGTTCTTGCTCGCGAAACAACCCCGCATGATTGTACATCTCGAATGGAAGCCCTAACGGGTCCATCTTCTGATGACAAGTCCAGCAATACGTTTCCCGAGTCACCCGCATACGTTCCCGTAGTGTTTTGTTCGGTTCGTCCGGGAGCATCGCATCGACCGTGATGGGCACGTCGGGAATGCCGCCGCCGAGAAGTCGTTCGCGAATCCATCGCCCGCGTCGGATGGCGTGGTTATCCATCGCATCGGAATGAGACACCAACCAACTCGGATGCGTAAGAATTCCCAGTCGTTGTCCTTCCGGTGCCTTCGCCAACACCCGTTCCGGCTTCATCGAACCACTGCCGAAACTCCGTCGACTGACACGCGCGAAAATCTTCGGCCCCGTCAGATTCGCTTCGGTAACATTGTGGTTGACGTTGCTACGATTTCTCTGATTGGCTGCCAAGCTTTTCTTCAGAGTCGCGAGTTCACGTTCTTTGCGTGTCAATTCTCGCTTCTGAACTCGATCGTCTTCAGAGCCAGATTCTAACTTTTCTTTGAGGTCCGCAATTTCCTTCTCGAGAGCCGCCAGTTCCGCAGCTTCCATGGCTTTGGCTTCCGCATCGGCCTTTCGAGCCGCCGCCACCGACGCTTGCCGCTCTTGCAGGGTATTCTTCTTGCCGAAGTAAATGTTGTCGGCTTTCGTCGCCACGACCTTGTCCGTGGTCAGCAACTGCTTGAACACATCGCGATCTTCCTGCAAGATCAATTCGATCAGCCGATCCGTACTGGCGGTGGCACCGAACATGGCCGAATAGTGAGCAGTTCCTCGATTGTTCACACCGGTCTGTGCTAACGCGTTTGCATCCTTACAGATATATCCGCCGAGATCATAATCGAAGTAGTCTCGGAAGAACTGCAAGATCCGAGGTTTACGAATGCTGTCATCGCTGAGCATCCGCTCGACCTCCCGCTTGACGTCTTCCCGCGTCCGCATTCGGCCGGATTCAATCGCTTCCCGAAGTTCCGCATCGGGCTGGATGTACCGCAACGCGTGATTCACCGCGAGACCGAGTTCCCAATCTTGCAGCATCACACGTCCGTGACGATCTGGTTGGCCGGTTTCAGCGAGTTCTGGTCGGAAGAGCGCGTCGCGATCGAGGAAGATAGCCGACAGCCCCAAGACGGCACCGTCTTCTTTCCCAAGTTTCGCGATGGATTGTTTTACGATCGTTAAGTACGCATCTGTTTCGTTCTCGCTCGGCGGACGGAAGGTGAGGGCTTCGAAGAGATAATCCACAGCGGCCCGTAATCGCTCATCAGTAACGCCGTCTTCCCGCATGAGATCGTAGACTGGCGTTAGCGGACGCATCACTTTGGTGCTATAGACCAGACTCGTCGGCAAACCGCGGATGTCGCCTTCCATTTTGTAGGAGTTCGGGTCGTCGGTGATTTGCTCTGGATTCGCGATGCTCAGCGGACCATACGCCATGTAGCGAATGATGTCCTGAGCGACGCTCATAATTTGCGTCGCTTCGGCACTATTGACGGTATAGAAATCCGGATAGTTTTCGAGACCGTGATCGCGAGCCGTCGACAACACCGCCGGCACACTTTTCACCGCGGTCGCATACGCGACGGTTCCGCCTTGCCATTTGATGATGCGATCGGTGCCGAAATAGAGTTTTAGTTCTCCGCCGTGATTGGTGGGCACCGCATCGCCACGAGTCCGTAAGCCGGGCTTTTCAGGATCGTACGGCGATTCGTAATTGATGAGTTCATTGAGCCGTGTGATATGTTCCTGGGGCGTTACCCGCCAAATGCGGGCAGGTGTCGAAGTGGGAACAAGTTTGATCCCATCGGGCAGGGGACCGAACAGCAGGTTGTGATCCAGAAAGTTCGCCTTGTTCGGATCGCGATGATCGTGGAATCCGCCCTTGTCACGCATGACGTCGGTGAGTTCGCCGACGACCCAATCGGAAAACCGAAGTCGTTCAACGATCTTCGGCTGTGGCATTTCCTCGGGGGGCATTTCGCCGAGCGTAACTTGTGCCCAGACCGCTTTCCAAGTGGCGGCGTTGACTTCGTCGATCGGTCCCAGATCGTGCAGAGAAAGTCCGGCTTCAGGATCGGTTTCACCGTGACAATCGAGACAGTGCTGCTCGATGAACGGCCCCGGTAGGGACTCGAAATCAGCGTCGATTCTTTGTCCGGGCGTGTAAGTCTCTGCACTAACAACCGATCGTAAACCACACGCCAGCACAACCCCTAAGACAATTCGGCCCCATGTCATACCAGCAGTTCCTTGAGCGGCCCGGTGCTGTTATCGAATTTGCCCGCCATCTTCTCGTCCATATTGAAGCGGTCGCAATGGACACCGGCGGCTCGCAAGAGTGATGTGTAGAGTGCGTTGATCGGTCGTTTTCCATCCAACTGCGTGAAGCAACCGGTTTTAAACGCCCCGTCAAAATTGCCTAGCAACATCACCGGCCAGTTGGCTCCGTTGGTGTGCTGTTTATCAGCGTTGTTGCTTGTGTAGACGATGAGTGTATGGTCCATCATCGTGCCACTGCCTTCCGGCACACTTTCCAAGGCTTCCATAATGCGGACCAACATTTGGCTATTGTACTGACGAATTTTGATCCAGATGGGATTGTCGGGTTGTTCCATGTGGCCGAGGTTGTGCCCCTGCTGTTGGATACCTAACCCTTTCCAAGCTCCGAAGATCTCACCGCGTCCGGAACCGATGGTGAGTGTATTCGTGATCCCGGATGTCAGAGCAGAGATCCCGAGATCAAGCAGGCAATCGTGCCAATCGGTTTCGAACTCTGGCTTGGTATAGCGTTCGTCGACTTTAGGAGCAAACTTTTGCAGATGATCGGAGACCTTCGCCAAACGATCTCGCAAACCGTTGACATCTTGGAAACCTTCCACGTATTGGTTGTAGCGACGACGATCGAGACTTGGCAACGATTGCCCCTTGGCCGCTGCAAGTTGTTCGACCTGATTCAACACGTTCGATTGAGCTTCGTGCTGCAAACGGATGTCACCAGTGGAGATGCCGCCGTAGAGCATCTGATACAAGTGGTTCGGGTTCGAGTGCATAAAGATCGGCTGACCGGCACCGCTCGCCGAGAGTGTGGCAATGGTGGGTTTCGTCGTCATGTTCTCGATCGAGTCCATGCCGATGCACAAATGCGGCAGCAGCGTTTGCGGCAGGACCTTGCTGAGTTCGTAGTCAATCGTCGATCCGCTTGGCGGCACACCATCGCTACCCCGATAGCCGCCCAATGCGCCAAAGAATGCACTGTGTGACGGGCTTGTGTGTTTGCCGTGCAAACCGTTGATAATGTGCAGTCGTTCTTTGTAGGGTTCCAAAGCACTGATCGGCTCGGGCAATTTGGCTTTCGCCAGCGAACCGCTGCTTCTCATGCCGGTGGGAACACACGTCTTCGGGTCGAACCCTTGGTTCTGCATGAAGAAGACGATTCGCTTGGGCGTGGTTCCGCTAGAATCCGCAGCCCACAGACGATTAGGCAGCAAGGGCAATGTCATCGCGGCGCCGGTGCCAGCTGCCATTCCTTGCAACATTTCTCTGCGGTTGAGCATGATCGATTCTTCCCGTTGGTAGATATGCAACGAACTCGATGAAACCGTCAACACACGACCGAAATCTCCTACTTAGGATTCCGATGCTGTCCGGTAGGATTCACGACCGTCTTTGGGTGGCGGGTGAGGAGCGCGGCTTATTGGTAGGGCAAGCATGCATTATAAATATGATGCGCAATGCATGCGAATTATTTTAACTATTCTCGGTAAAAAGTGCACCCGGAAATCAGCAGGTCGCGCCGAAGAACGCAACTTATTCGCTGAAAGGAACTTACCATCGATACCGAATTCGGTCACTTTCGTGATGCGGCATAATTCAAGAAGCCCTTCGGACGGAATTGTCCGAAGGGCTTCTGAAAATTCCGACGAATGTGTCACTATCGTTGGATTTTGACAGGTAGCGGTACGCCAAGGGTGTCTTTATTGGGCTGGAAACCGTTGCCATCCGTATCGACGAATACCGGATTGGTCATTGCCGCCGGTTTCGCGGATCCCCATGCGGGCCCCATCACCGGACCGACGGTGCGATTCTCCGCCCCGGTCACGGCAATAATATGTGCGTCACCAGCGATTTCGAGTTCCAATTCCTGATCGAACTTCACAACACCGTCTTTGAACTTGTCCGCGTGCGTCTTGCGACGATAGTCGTGCATGGAGTGCACTCGTCCGTTGACCATCAGAAACACACGGTCCACGTCCAACCAGTTGGGACATTGGACCCGAACATGCGCGGTGAGTGTACGGGATTTGGTTTCGAACTCGTCCCCAGGAACGTAAGTTTCGTCCGAATCGGGTTCGGAAATGGTCAGCTCTAGGAACGGACCGTTGGACATCACCAAATGCCCCGCTTTCGAGGCTCGCACGAGATCCATGGAATCGACCTCGGCAGGGTTATCGGTTTTGGTACGAATCCAATTCCGCAACCCGCCCGAGCCGTGGTAGTTGTAGTGGGCATCGGTGTTGACCACGCCGGGAATGCGGTATCCCTGATTGAGCAGTTGCAGCCAATTGAAGATCCGTGTGTTGCCCCACGAATCGCCGTCCTTGAGTTGTTTCTGATTTCGTAGCACCACGTCGATCGGGTGAATTTCCATGACGTGGATGTGTTCGTGAGAGCGAGCGTATCCACCGTCGGGTTTGCCATCGCCGTTTTTGTCATAGAACAGCCAACCGATGTCGGGGTGGTTTTGCTGAATCAGTTTTTCACTGCGGTTGTCCCACAGCATGAGACGTTCGATTTGCGTTTCCGGACTGACATCGGTTACCGGTCCGCCGCCATCTTGTCGATGGGGATGATGGATCATCGGGAACACATTCTGATGATTCAACGGCAACGGCGAGCCGGTCAATTCCATTCCGGAAACCGTCGCGACTTGGTCTTCGATGCCGAGCTTCTTCAGAATCGGGACGTAGGTATCGATGCGGTTGTGTTCGGTACACGGAGCATACTCGATGTGCTCACAGAGAAGGTTGATCACCCGCCCGGTTTGGCTGGCCGTGTTGTCACCTGATGGCGAACTATGACTGTGAAAGTCGCTGCTAATCCAGCCGGTTGTATCGACAGTTCGCTTCAGTTTGCCGGTGAGTTTCGTTGTCTCGCCTTCAGCGACGGTCAACTTCCGCGTGATCGCATCGTATTCCGGACCATGACTGATGATGACTTCGTACTCGCCAGCGGGGACCGTTTGTTCGAACGTTCCGTGGGGGGCATACTGCAAATTGATCACGCCATATTCCGCGGTTTCGGGGCCGAAATACGGTTTCGGCGTCTCACCTTGCGGACGGAACTCGACTTTGCAGGCCAACGGTCTGCCGTTGTCGTCAGTGATTTTCGCCACCACACGACCGGGATTCCAATCACCGAACTGAATCGTCTGATGCACACCATCGTCTTTGACGGAGTCAATCTCGACTTCTGTCGAACTCCGTTCAGAAAGCGACACACCGAGCACGGTGGTGTCGATCTCGTACTTCCCTGCGGGCAGGAGTGTCTCTAACTCGCCACGCTCGTTCGTCCGGCCAGTGCCACGTGTTTTGCCGTTTTGCTTAATCGCAACAAGTGCCGACGGAATTGGCTCATCACGCCCGTCGTGTATAGAGACCATAAACGGTTGCAATTTTTTGCCACGCAGCGAATCCGCGATCGCCTGGACTTTCAACAGATTTTCGCCGGGAATCAATCGACGAGCAACTTCGAGCCGTTGTCCCGGTTGTAGTGTGACTTCGCTTTTGTCATCGGCAAGGTATTCGAGAACCGAATAGCGGGAGTCGCTGCGAGAACGAATTCCGTCCTGCGGACTCACCCGTTGCACACCGATCGCGTGTCCCCAGTACTGATCTTGGATGAAGAATAGATCGTTCAAGCCATTCGGGGATTTGACGGCCTGTTCCTTACCCGTGTCGAAGCGAATGTCGTCTTCGACTTTCACGGTCAGTGGTTTTTCGCTTTGGTTGGTGTAAACGGTGGTGACCGTTAGAAACGGTTGACCGTTTTCCAAGCGGTAGTGCACTTTCACATGCGGGCGACCATCGATTGCTTCGGCCTCAACAATGACCTCCGCATGAGCACTCTCGGTCCGTTTGCCATCCACGACTCGCGCGGAACTACCAGTGGTCACGGTTTGATTCCGAAACGCGAACGTGCGTCGTCCCGGATAGAACGCGCTGAGCTGATCGCCTTTGCTGCCGTTGCCGCTGAGGTCGATCAAACAGCCGCCGACATTCCGCACGGTCATGTTCGCATTGCGGGTCGCGATCGGTTGCGCGATGACAGCGGTGATATGCTCGTTCTTGAGAACCGCGTCACCATAGATTGCATCGACTTCTTTGCCCTGCGGCGCAAAGTGACTCCAGTTCTCTTCGTTGAGAATCGTGACCGAAGAGCCATGATGGTGATGGTCGTTATCACTGGGATGATGGGCGAACGCAGGCGACAACATCGCCAGCAGAACGGGTAGAGCGGTTAAGCGTTTCATGTCGAATTCTCGTGGTGGGAAAACATCGGCAAGCGTCCATGTGACGCCCATCACCCTACCGCGACACCGCCCCGATTTCCACGCCCCCCGCCATCTTCATCCCGAATTCGCAAACTGTTTATTCTTTGTCCATGGTCCGGAGTGGGTCGTCATCAGCCAACTCCCGCCGTACCGACATTTCCAATCCCCAACTCC